>CAZGIX010000033.1:0-31492 GCA_964525785.1 uncultured Anaerolineaceae bacterium | reverse complement strand
CCTGTCGCAAAGATCGCCTGTCGCAAAGATCGCCTGTCGCAAAGATCGCTCCATCGGAATGACATCCAGTCAAGATACTTAGCAACACTCAAAAGGGTGATTGCCTGAGAGTCAACATCGAAAAAACAGATAGTTATCGCGGCTTCGGGAACCAGGGTTGCCCGGGCGGTGTATACAGGATAGATTTAGTCCGGTATATCTTTACCCTACAGCGAGGAGGTTCCCTATGTGGCGTAAATTATCTGCACTTGTCGTCGTATTCCTGGCAGCTTCTATCCTTGCCCTCCCAGCCCTGGCGGGTGGGTGGGCGGTTATCACACTGGATGCGTTCCCAGAGGATGTCAGCGCCGGGCAGCAGGTATCGGTTGGTTTTACCGTCCTCCAGCACGGGCGGACGCCCATGCACGGGCTGACCCCATTGATCAGTTTCAGAAATCCGGAAAGTGGCGAAACGCGATCTGTGGTTGCCGAGTCAGAGGGTCCCACCGGTCACTATGTTGCTGCCTTTACCCTGCCTTCTGCTGGGAACTGGGAATGGTCTATTGAGGCGTTTACCGTCGCACAACCGATGCCCGCGCTGGTTGTTGCAGCTCCGGCGATGCCCGACATCTCAGCTGCGAACCTGCCTGCAGAGACGCCTGCAAAGCAGAGTTCACTGATCATCGGACTGGCTGGCATCGCACTGGCCGGTCTGGCACTGGCGTATGCACTGCGCCGGCGCTCGCGCTGGGCGCTGGCAGTAGTTGCGCTAGGTCTATTGATCAGTGGAGCTGGATTTGCGCGTGCTGGATTAACCTCCGCCTCTGCTCGTTCACCAGTGATCAGCCAGCCGCCTGCAGAGCAGGCGCCCGCTGCCAGCATCGAGACGGGCGAAACCCTGTTCGTTGCCAAAGGCTGCCTGACCTGCCACCGCAACGACCGGGTTGACGGACGCTACACTGTCTTTACCACGGAGATCGGTCCTGACCTGACTGCATTCAAAACCAGTTCGGAGTACCTGCACCTGTGGCTTTCAAATCCCGCCAGTGTCAAGCCAGGTACAGAAATGCCGGACCTCCAGCTAAGCGAGGCCGAGATCGAAGCGCTGGCGGCTTTCATACTCGACCAGCCGGCGCATTAACCTAGTGGCCCGTCAAATGTCATTCTATGGTTCAATTCGTCTCAATCGGGCCACTTTAAGCTTTGTCAAGGCTGTCAGGCGTTCGTTTTCAAATGATGTATTGAGCCTTGGCAAAGCACTAGATCGCCCGATCGTCGCTGCGCCCCACCAGGGCGACAACCTCCGCAGCCGCCTCCTCGATTGGCTTTACCGTGACGTCCACCAGGGGCCAATCGCGGCGGCGCTCGAAGATCTGGTAGGCATAGGCCACTTCCTGGCGGATGAATTCCAGGTCGGCATAGCCGA
The DNA here is from genome assembly GCA_964525785.1 of uncultured Anaerolineaceae bacterium. Lineage (GTDB taxonomy): Bacteria > Chloroflexota > Anaerolineae > Anaerolineales > UBA4823 > JAQBDA01. The sequence goes on along the minus strand of CAZGIX010000033.1, from coordinate 30,087 downwards.
GAGCCGATATACGCATGTGGTTCGCCCGCGCCTGGCGCAGCTCCACCAGGCGCTCAGGTTTAACGATCAATCCCACCACCCGGCGGCGCGGCAGCGTGAATAGCTGCGGGGGCGGCTCGACGCCCATCATCAGCGGCACATTCGCCACCCGCCATCCCCGGTACGCCAGGTAGATGCTCAACGGAGTCTTAGAGGTGCGCGAGACGCCCGCCAGGACGATGTCAGCTTTGTCCAGGTCATTGGCGTTCTGACCATCGTCATGGCGCACCGTGTAGTCGATGGCGTCGATGCGCAGCAGGTAGCCCGAATCAAACGGCTGGAACAAACCGGGCACCGAGCGCGGCTTGGTTTCCAGCAGCTCGCTGAGCCGCGCCAGCATAGGACCCATCAAGTCGATGGTGTCCACATTGGCAGCCCGTCCCTCAGTCAGTACAGCCCTCCGCAATTCTTTAGAGACCAGGGTGTGCACGATAAATCCGCCGGTCTGCTTCGCCTCCGCCACGATGGAACGGACTTGAGCGACGTTGCGTATGCCTCCATAGCGGGTGATCTCCACGTCCGGGTCATCGAACTGCGTTAAAGCCGCCCGCACCACGCCTTCGGCGGTCTTCCCGGTTGCATCTGAGACGGCAAAGATCCTGAGCATCGCTGCACCTCCTGGTAATCCAGATCATACTGTACAACGGATGCCGCCTCCGGTCAAGCGATAAACAACTGGACACGGTTTTATCCTCACCCGGCAGCTGCCAGGGGCGATATAATGGTGATCCTGGCGGCATTTCGCCGTCCAATCCATCGCCGATGTGCACTGTATGAAATCTACCGACAACGTCATGCCCGCCTCCACAGCTGCCGAAACGAAAGCCGGTAGTGATGTACAGTTCCAAACCGGTCAGGTGCTGACCATTGCCAGCGCCCACCTGGTCCACGACACCTACACATCCTTCACGCCTGCCCTGCTGCCGGTGCTGATCGAGAAGCTGTCGCTGTCCCTGACGATGGCAGGCTCACTGACCGCCATCCAGCAGCTCCCCGGGGTGCTCAATCCCTTCATCGGCTACCTGGCAGACAAGGTCAGCCTGCGCTATTTTGTCATCCTGGCGCCGGCAGTCACTGCCACCCTGATCAGTGGCATCGGTCTGGCGCCCAGCTACCTGACCGTGGCGTTCATCATGCTGCTCACCGGGGTCAGCGTGGCAGCTTTCCACGCCCCCGCCCCGGCAATGATCGGGCGCATCTCCGGCTGGCAGGTCGGCAAGGGCATGAGCCTGTTCATGGCGTTTGGAGAGCTGGCGCGTACCATCGGCCCCCTGGTTGCCGTCTGGGCGATCTCGCTCTGGACGCTGAACGGCATCTACCGTCTGGCGGTCGTCGGTTGGGTGACGTCGCTGATCTTGTTTTGGCGATTGCGCGCCATTCCGGCCCGATCGGAAGAGAACGTCAGCTTGCGCCAGGCATTGCCTGCCATGCGCCGCCTGTTTGTCCCGATCATTTTCTTCACCCTGTTCCGCAACTTTATGGTCGAGTGCCTGATCACCTACCTGCCGGTGTATATGAGCACGCAAGGCGCCAGCCTGTGGATTGCCGGGGCTTCCCTGTCCATTCTCGAGCTGGCAGGCGTGGGTGGGGCGTTATTCAGCGGCACGATCAGCGATCGCCTGGGCAGAAAGCCGATCCTCCTGGCAGCCAGCGCCGCCTCGGTCGGATTGATGTTCGTATTCATCAATATTGAAGGATGGGTGCTGGCGCTAGTGCTGCTGGCCTTGGGTTTTACGGCTTTATCGACCACCCCGGTGCTGATGTCGATGGTTCAGGAGCATCTCCCGGATCACCGGGCGGTAGGGAACGGCGTATACATGCTGGTGGGTTTTGCACTGCGCCCGATCGCAATTATGGCGGTTGGCTTTATGGGCGAAAAGCTCGGGCTGCAGACAGCTTTCTTATGGAGCGCGGCAATCTCCTTGCTGACCATCCCGGCGGTGTTTGCGCTGCCCACCCGCGTGGAGAGTAAAAGTCAAGCCCCGTTAGCCCCCTGATATGTCGACGGTTATAGGAGTCTGTGCATCCATATCACGCTGGCGCACTTCACCCAGCACCGGGCGGCTGCGGTACCACAGCCAGCCTGTCTGAGCAGCCATACTCAGCCCCAGCACGCCCAACCCGACGTACAGGCCGGGCAGTCCTCCCCATAACACCCCCACAGGATACAGGACCGCGGAGACAAATAGGTATAGTATGACTGCTTCGGTCACGCCCCGCGTCTGCCGCCCGTGCAGGATAGCTCCCTGGTACCAGCTTTGCAGCACCGCAAAGACCGGCAGCGGCATGGCGTAAAACAACGCCAGGCGAGCCATACTGGCAAGCTCCGGGCTGAGGGCGGATACAGTGCCGAACCAAAATGTCGACATAGGTGTGATCGCCAGCAGTATAAGCGCTGCAACGCTCCCCACCACCAGCCAGCTCGTGAAGCGGCGTAAGCCGGCGAAAGAACCGCGCTCATCGATCAGGGCGACAACCACCTCATTATAGGCGACACCCAGGCTACGAAACATAAACACCAGCCCGGATACGACGGGCCAGACCGCCAGCGACTCCAACGCCAGCGGCATGCGGCTGATGGCCGCGCTGCCCATCGGGTTGGAGAGCAGGAACAAGAGGGAGGTCATTGCCAGCGGGATATAGAAGGCCAGGAAGACACGCAAGGTCAGCGCAGGGACGACCGGTGCGGATGGCCTCAGCTCTTTCACCAGCACCGGACGTACCACGATCCCCGTGTAGACCGCCTCGCTGATCACACCGGAGGCTACAGCCAGAGAGGCTACCACGATACCCGGCACACTGCCGGCTATGTAGCCAATCGTAAGGACGACGGCATTGGTCGCCAGGCGGATACCAGTCCCAATGGAGATCGTGCGTGAGTGACCGAAGCGGATCAGCACGCCCTGGTTGAAGCGCCGGTAGGCGATCGACCAGGTCCAGGGGGTCATCAGCATCAGGCCAATGCGCCCTGGCTGGATGATCTCCTCCGGGACGCCGAGGAGAGATCCCGCAACGACGTAATACAGCGGAGTAAACGCCACCAGCACGTGTACCGCCGTCATCACCGCTCCGATCACTATCGTGAAACGCCGGATCAGCTGGTACGAGGACCAATCCTTGCACAAGGCGGTCGAGGCTGCCAGGAGCATGATCACCGGCGATTCGACAATCAGCGCCAGGGGGAATACAATCCCGCCATAGGCAGCCAGGTTGATCTCGGGGTCCGGCAATCTAGCGACGACAGCGCTGAGCACCGGCAGCTCGGCGCCCATGAGCAGCCAGCTCAGCGCCAGCGGCCACCAGGTATTGAATATGCGCCGGATGGAGAGCTGCTCCCCGGCAGACGGATACGAACCCATCACCAACTATGGACCTTTAAGCCTGAACTTACCAGAATATTCCCCAAACTCGCCTGCTGAGTATAGCACCAAATGAACCCACCAGCGTTGCAGACGAGTAGTAGATGTATAACGTGCCGCAGCGTGAAGAACGGGATTGATTTTCAAGAATTTGCGGCTAAAATGAAGTTAACCAATTCCTAAAGGAGAATAGCGCATGTCCCCAAATACCCAAACTTTTGAGTTCGTTCAGCAGGTCAAAGCTTCGCCGGCCTCGATTTACCAGGCCTTTACCAACTCCACCTATGCTCGCGAATGGCTGTGCGATGTAGCCATTTTAGATGCCAAGCCCGGCGGGCATGTCTTCCTGGCCTGGAATTCAGGTTTCTATGCCTCCGGGGAGTTCACCCACCTGGAGCAGAACAAGTCAATTAGCTTCACCTGGTTCGGCCGCGGTGAGCCCGCCATAACCCGCGTTGAAGTGGGGATCGAGGAGCAAGCCGGTGGTGCAACGGTGCGCTTAAAGCATTTCGGCCTTGGCAAAGGCGACGAATGGAGCAATATGGTAAAAGAGGTCCAGAGCGAATGGCCCAGCGGTCTGGAGAATCTGGCCTCGGTGTTAGAAACCGGCGTGGACCTGCGCTTTGTCCGCCGCCCGATGTTGGGGATCACGCTGAGTGATTTCAACGAAGAGATCGCCCAGCAGATGGGCGTGCCGGTCACTTCCGGCGTGCGCCTCGATAACACCATCGAGGGTATGGGCGCGCATGCGGCTGGCTTGCGCTCCGGCGATGTGATTGTCGGCATCGGTGAGCGGGTGATCGTCAATTATCCCGACCTGACAGCGGCTCTGCAAAGCAAGCGTGCTGGCGACCAGGTGAAGGTGGAGTTCTACCGCGGCCCAGAAAAGGAGACCGTCATGATGACGCTCTCCGGTCGCCGGATCCCACCCATCCCCGATAGCATCGGAGCTCTGGCACAGGCTTTGGGCGATCAATACAAGATCAGCGACAGCGAACTGGATGCCTTTCTGGATGGCGTCAGCGATGAAGAAGCCTCCTGCATACCGGCGCCGGGGGAATGGAGCATCAAAGAAGTATTGGCTCACCTGATCCACGGAGAACGAGGCTACCGCAACTATGTGACCGAAGTCGTGGGAGGAGCAGAGGCCCATTATGACAATTATGCCTCCAACTCGCATGCTTACGTCCAGGCGACTGTGGCTGTCTATCCCATCTTGACCGATATGCGCCAGGCGCTCAAACACTGCCGCCAGGAGACGCTTGAGCTGTTTGCCCGCCTGCCCGCCAGCCTGATGGAGCATAAAGGCAGCTACTGGCGCCTGGCATACGGCGCGCTGGAAGGGCCTTATCACCATCAGGTGCATATGGAGCAGATACAGGCCGCGCTGCAGGCGGCGAGGGCCTGAAATCAGGCTGAACGAGTATAATGTCGGATATCAGGTCCCTGTATGCCACGCGCTCTGGAAAAGCAAAATAGTGCGGTTCGCTAACCGGTGTGCCTGCGGTGTTCGGTAAACGAGCCTCGCATACATTCGGGTTACTTGAGGAGGTCAATGCGACATGGCTGGCAGATCCGTACTTCCCCGAATGGCAATCTCATGGTTTATTTTAACGCTGTTCGTTTTCACCCTGCAGCCGGGAGTTGCAGGGATTGAGCAGGATGAGATCCTGGAACCCGAAGCGCCTGCTCTGGCCCCCAGCCTGTGGGCTACTCCCCTGGAACTGGATTTCGGACCGGTGGGTGTGGGAGAAACCAGCAGCCCTCAGGTCGTCACGATCACGAACATGGGCGATGCCAAGCTGGCCAATTTCGTGGACGGGGGAGTATTGGCGCCATTTAACATCGTCGAAAACTGTTCGGTAGGCGTCAATCCAGGACAAAGCTGCCAGTATTTCGTGTCCTTCTCGCCGACCTCGCCAGGAGAGTTCTCAGGCAGCCACACGACCCTTTCTAATGCCGGGCCGTTCACGATCAACATGCGCGGGGAGGCGGTAGGCACCGCACTGACGGTCACTCCCCTGTCCCTGGATTTTGGCTCGATCGCCCTGAACGAGACCAGCCCGCAGCAGATCGTAACCATCCGGAATAGCGGGCTGGCGGCGTTGGCAGATTTTGTCGACCAAACCCTCCTTGATCCATTCAATCGCAGCTCCAACTGCGACCAGCCGCTCGGATCCGGGGAAACCTGCCAGTACTTCTTCAGCTTTTCACCGCTGGCAGCCGGCGATTTCGGGGCTGGATCGACCACAAGCACCAATGCCGGACAGTTCACTATCCAGATGAAGGGAGAAGGGCGCAGCACTCCGGCCGGATTGGGGCAGTTTGCCACTCCTCTCTCTATCGATTTTGGCCCGGTGGGCACCGGAGTGGAAAGCACAACGCAAATTGTGACCATCACTAACCAGGATCCGGATACCACCATCACCGGTTTTACGGGTGGGGACGTAGAGGCACCTTTCCAGCTCGAAAACCAGGACTGCGCTGCTGGGCTCCCGCCCGGCGAGAGCTGCCAGTACGAATATATTTTCAATCCTACCTCGGACGAGACATCCTCCGCCAGAATTATCATCTCGAGCAGCCTGGGCTCATTCTCGGTGGACCTCGCCGGTACGGGTGTGGGCGCCTCCGTGAGCGCCAGCCCCCTGGTGCTGGACTTCGGTCCACTGACGGTTGGTCTCACCAGTGATCCGCAGATCATCACGATAAAAAATACCGGCCTGGCCGTGTTACAAGATTTCATCGGCGGAGGCGTCCCGGCGCCGTTCAGTGGTTCTCAGAACTGCACGAACGGCGTCCCACCGGGCGGTTCCTGTAACTACACCTTTTACTTCCAGCCCGAAGCTGCAGGTCTCTTTACTGCAACCTCCCAGACATCTACCAATGGGGGCAGTATCAACATCCAGCTGCGAGGTGGGGCCCTGCCGCCGCACATCGCCAAGTCGTTCACGCCACAGGTGATCCCACCGGGCGGCATATCGACCCTGCAGATCGCCATCCATAATCCCAACCCATCCACGACTTTGTTCGAGGTGAATTTTACCGACAGCTTTCCTGCCGGCATGGTGATCGCCTCACCGCTGACGTTCAGCACCACAAGCGAGTGCGGCACCCCGAAATTCATCCCAGTAGCCAGGCAAGGTTCATTCAGCCTGTCCGAGGCGACCATACTGGGTGGGAATACCTGCCTGGTCAACATCGATGTAAGCGCGCCGTTGATCGGCAGCTACACCAACACGACCGGGCAGGTGAGCTCCAGGGCCGGTAGCGGGAATACCGCCAGCGCCACCCTGCTCGTAGCTTACCGTACCTATTTGCCATTTACATCCAGATAGCGAATGAATGGAGAAGCATTGTGGAGTATCGCAGCCTTGGACGCACCGGTTTAAAAGTATCTGAACTATGCCTGGGGAGTATGCAGTTCGGCTGGACAGCCGATGAAGGCACATCTTTCGAGATCCTGTGTGCCGCATACGAAGCCGGGATCAACTTTATCGACACCGCGGATATCTACTCGCGATGGGTAGAAGGCAATCCGGGAGGGGTGGCGGAGACCATCATCGGCCAGTGGATGAAGAAATACGATATTCCTCGCCAGCAGGTGGTGATCGCGACCAAAGTGCGCGGCCGGATGGGGAAAGGGCCTAACGATGAGGGTTTATCGCGTGCCCATATCATGGAGGCAGTCGAAGGCTCGCTCCGCCGCCTGGGCACGGACTATGTCGACCTTTACCAGGCGCATTGGTCCGACGAGTCCACGCGCATCGAAGAGACCCTGTCGGCGCTGACGGATCTCATCCACCAGGGGAAAGTGCGCTACATTGGCTGTTCCAATTATCCTGCCTGGCGGCTGGTCGAATCGATCTGGACGGCAGAAATGCACAATTTATCCAGCTACGAAACCCTGCAGCCGCACTACAGCCTTGTCCACCGGGCCGAATTTGAGCGCGAGCTGGCGGATGTTTGCCGCCAGTACAGGCTCGGAGTAATCCCATACAGTCCGCTCGCAGGCGGTTTCTTGACCGGCAAATACAGTCCGGAACAGGTGCCCGAGAGCGCCAGAGCCGGTGGGGTAAAAAAGTACTTCACAGACCGCAACTGGACGCTACTGGAGAAAATCCAGTCTGTGGGTCAGGAGAGAAAAGGCGCATCCGTTTCTCAAATTGCACTGTCCTGGCTGCTGAGCGATCCGTTGGTTACCAGCCCGATCATTGGACCGCGCAACTTGGAGCAATTAAACGATAACCTGGGAGCCGCTGGCTTGCGGCTTCTGCGGGATGAGAAGAAACTGCTCGATGAAGCCAGCGATTGGAAAGAGTGATCCTATGGAAAACGAAACGCAATATGATCTCCGTTCTGTGAAGATGCCGCGCCTGGCTGGCGGGATGCTCAAGTTAACTGCCAGCATATTAGAGAGTCCGGTTTTACGTGGGCTGCTGCTTGGTAACTTGCTGAGCAATTCAGGCATCAGCCAATTTCGTGCCTACCTGGTCGATGAGGCTCCCACCTACTCGCCCGTATACCCCAGCGAAGATAGCGAGATATCCACCGACTGCGAGACTGATCTGACTTCCCTGTATCAGGCATCCGGCACAAAAGGCAGGCAAGCTGGATTCGAGTATCCGTCCATTCGCACATATCACCAGGGCTATCTGGATGGCAGGTTCACGCCAGAAGAAGTTGCCCGAAACGTTTTAGAAGCAATCGAATCAAGTCAGCGCGACGAACCGAAGATGAATATCTTCATCGCCTGGAATGCAGACGATCTGCTGGCTCAGGCGCGCGCCTCGACCGACCGCTACCAGCGCGGCGTTCCGATTGGTCCAATGGATGGCGTCCCCGTGGCTGTGAAAGATGAAGTGGACATGCTGCCTTTCCCAACCACCGTAGGGACCAGGTTCTTGGGGCAGGCACCCGCGAAACAAGACTCGACCGTGGTGGCGCGCATGCGGGCTTCGGGAGCGCTGCTGATAGGTAAAGCCAATATGCATGAGATCGGCATCGGTGTGACCGGATTCAACCCGCACCACGGCACCGTTCGCAACCCGCGCAATCCGAGACATCACACCGGGGGTTCTTCCAGCGGTCCTGCGGCTGCCGTGGCAGCGGGATTCTGCCCGGTAGCGATCGGAGCCGACGGGGGCGGCTCGATCCGCATACCGGCATCTTTCTGCGGGCTGGTCGGCCTGAAACCTACTTACGGCAGAGTGAGCGAGTTCGGGGCTGCACCGCTCACCTGGAGTATGGGCCATCTCGGACCGCTGGCAGGCAGCGCCCTGGATGCTGCTCTTGGCTACGCTGTCCTGGCAGGACCCGATCGGCGCGATCCGAACAGTCTGCACCATCCCCCTGTGCGGTTCGAAAGGATCACTGATACAGAACTGAGTGACGTTGTCCTGGGAGTGTATTGGCCCTGGTTCCGCCATGCTGCCCCAGAGGTAGTCAGAACATGTGAAGAGTTGCTCGAAGGATTCAAGAGCCTGGGTGCCAGGGTTCAAGAAGTAACCATCCCTGCTCTCGACCCGGCGCGAGTTGCCCATCTCATCACCATCTCAAGCGAGATGGCTGCCGCCCTCGATCGATACTACCCGGCTCATCACCAGGATTTTGCCCTTGAGACGCGTACAAACCTGGCCCTGGCTCGCACCTTTACTTCACGCGATTACCTGCATGCCCAACGCATCCGCACTCAAACAATCGCCAATTTCGAGCATGCGCTGGAGCAAGCTAGCGTCATCGTCACACCCGCCACTGCGATCCCGGCTCCGCCTATCAAGCCCTCTGCCGAGACGGGTGGCGAGTCTGACCTGACCCAACTTAGCGAGATCATGCGTTATGCGCCTTACTCGAATTTTACCGGTCATCCGGCCATCTCTTTCCCCGCTGGCTGTGATTCACAGGGCCTGCCGATCGGGTTCCAGGCGATCGGGAAACCCTGGCAAGAGCATGTACTGCTGCGCCTGGCTTATGCCGCTGAGCAGCTTATCCAACGCCAGGCTCCGCAGGTTTACTATCCTATCCTGTCCAAACAATGAACCCGGATGGGGGTCTCTCCCCCTAGGCCGGCGTTATTTCAGATTTTCTCGGATCTCACCCCAGGCGCGTTGGAAGGCGCGTACCACTGCAGGATCGTACATCAGCCCGCTGCCACGCAGGATTTCTTCGTATGCCTGGTCCGCGGTCAGCGCCATCTGGTAGGGTCTCGACGTGCACATGGCATCCAGCGAATCCGCCACGGTAACGATGCGCGCTACCAGAGGGATTGCCTCACCCAATATCCCCTCCGGATACCCCTTCCCGTCCCAGCGCTCATGGTGATAACGGATCACGGGGATCGCAGGTGCGAGATAGAGGATATCTTTTACCATTTCCACCCCGATCGTGGGGTGTTTCTTCATCTCAACCCACTCACCTTCATTGAGTGGACCTGGTTTCTTGAGCACGCTCTCCGGTATGTGAATCTTGCCGATATCATGCAGGATGCTTCCGTAATGGATCTGGTCTATCTGTCCGGCAGAAAGACCCAACTGTTTGGCCAGCACTTGAGCATGACCATGTACCCGCTCGACGTGCCCGCGCGTATACTGGTCGCGCAGTTCAATCGCATTGGCGAGCATGATCAATGATGATGAATACGCCTGCTGCAGCTGAGCCAGAAGCAGCTGGTGACTGCGCTCCAGCCGGGAGCGGATCGTTGTGGTCAGCTCCTGTCGCGTGACCGGCTTGACCAGGTAATCTTCTGCTCCCAGCTTCTTTCCGGCAAAGATATCTTCCCTACCGCGGCGAGCTGTTAAGAAGATAAATGGGATAGACACCCAATCGGGGCGGGCGCGCACGTGTTCGAAGAAAGCATACCCGTCCATCTCAGGCATGGAAATATCTGAAAGGATTAGATCAGGCGCTATCGAATGCATCTGCTCGAGTGCTTCGAGTCCTTGCGAAGCAGTCAGAACCATGTAGCCCTCAGCCTGGAGTAGCGCCTCCAGCCCCTGCCTGAGGACATCGTTATCTTCAACAATGAGTATAGTTTCGCCAGCCATTCTCAATCATCGTAAAGCGGGATGCGTACACATATCGTAGATCCACTATTGACAATACTCTTAATATCGATCGACCCTTCGTGCAGGTCCACAATTTCCTTGACGATCGCCAGTCCAAGTCCGGTGCCATGGATACGGCTCTGCCTGACCCGACGGCCTCGATAGAACCGTTCGAATAGATGGGGTATATCCTCCGGATCGATCCCCATACCCGTGTCCTGTACCCACAAACAGGCCTGGTGATCGAGCACCGAAGTGCGCACCTCAACACCGCCTTCCATCGTGTAACGCAGGGCATTCGAGACGAGGTTTGTGATCAGGCGCGCCAGCTGATTTTCTTCCCCTCGCACCGGAGGCATTGCATCGCATGGGGCGAACTTCAAACTCAAGCCGGAGGCTTCCGCCAACGGCAGGTGGGCCGCGATCACCTGTTCAGCGACAATATTCAAGTCGATTGCAGAAAATTCGATCTTCTTATACTTGCCCATGGTCAGGCGCGATAGATCCAGGATATCTTCCACCAACTTTCTAAGCTGGTGGGCTTGCTCTTTCAACACGCCCAGATACTCTGTCTGTTTGGCCGCCGGTGCATAGTCCATCAGCTCGAGATACAGGCTGATATTCGTCGTCGGTGTGCGCAGCTCATGAGAGACATCGGAGACAAAGATATCCTTCATGCGATCCAACTCTTTCTGGACCGTGATATCGCGCAAGCTGCCGACATAATTGACCATGTTTCCTAATTGGTCGTGCACAGGGGCTATCGACATCTGGATATCATAGATCGTGCCGTCTTTACGCTGGTTGAACAACTCTCCGCGCCATATGTCACCCTGGGTAAGGAGTGAAAGTATCTCGCTTAACATTTCGGGGTTATTATGAACTGCCAGGAGTTGAAACAAGTTCTTACCGACCAGATCGCCACTCTGATAACCCGATTGGGACTCAAAGGCCGGGTTGACAATTTGAATATTCCCATCCAGACCGGTGACGACTACGCCATCTCCTACGCTGGATAGGATCGCCTCGACCCGTTCCTTTGCATCGTACAATTCGCTGGTGCGCTCCTTGACCCGCACCTCCAGTTCTGCTGCGTACTCCCTGAGCCGGTTGAGCAGGTGGATGTTCTCGATCACCGGACCGATCTGGCGGGCGACGACGCGCATGATATCCAGGTCCTCTCCGCTGAAAATATCGCCGCCAAATTTCGGACCTAAAGCCAGCAGACCCTGCACCTGTCCGTGACCGATAATCGGCACCCACAGGTGATCCTGTTCGGTATTTAACAGCTCTCGCTCTTCTTTCGTAAAATACACTTCCGATAGCGCCTGCCGCAGGGAGGTGCGTTCGATCTCACCGATCTCGAGCAGATAAGATATGCTGCTGCGGGGCAAGGGATGGCTGGTGAACGAGGGCTGGTCAAGTATCTTTGCGCGCGGAGATGCATCGATAACGGTGAAATCTCCATTCTGATCGCGCACGAACACGCATACATCCTGCAGGTGCAGAGTTCGCACTAGCCGCTCGCTGACCATCCGCGCCAGCGGTTGGAGCTCTATGGTTTGCTCCAAACCCTGGGTGATCTGTGTTACTGCCGAGCGGTAATCGTACCATCCGCCGTAAAACAGCGTATCGACAATGACCTGCACCCGACGATGGAGCGGGACGATGACGCTGGCAAGCAGCAGCACGATCAGGGTATTGAGCAGCGGCGCTCCACTGAAGGTGGTGGGGAATGCCCTGTTTAGCAGGGCATACAAAATCATGTAAAACCCGCCCAGGATTGAGTAGACCAGGATGTAGGTGGCGCCGCGGTTGACATGCCGCTCGATCTCGATCAATCGATAGCGGAATACGGCATACCCATAGGTCAAGGGCAGGATGCTCAGGAAGAGAAAGAGGAATGAATACGGGACGACCGTCTCTCCCAGGATAGCATCTGGAATGATGATCAATGAGACCAGCGGGAGGAGGCTCAGGATGCCACCCAATACCACAATCCTGATTTTGCCGCGCACACCTGGAGAGGTGGCGTTCCGGTAAGCGTGTATCAGCAGGGCAACCACCAATAAAAAATTCAGGGCGAGAAAAATCCGATTGCCAAACAAGAACCCGTTATACCAGGGAGTGGACTGAACCGCCTGAACGCCCCATATTAGATACGGAATACCTCCCAGGGCGGATATTAAATATAGACCAGTCAGCCAATATAATTGGCGGGGCAGACGCGTTTCTTGAGGAAAATACAGGTGAAAATTCACCGCTAATGGACCAATGATCCACAATGAAAAGCCTAACAGGCTGGTCGTCCAGGCTGGTCCGATGAACGAGCTGACGCCGGCGATCAACGTGATGGCTGTGGCTTCGAAGAAGAGAAAAAACAGCGTGGTGGGTTCGTAAGCTGGTTTAAATGCCTGAACCCCTACCCCAACCAGCCAGAATACCAGAGCAACCAGCAGGGGCGCCAGGCGCGTCATCTGCTCATCGAAGGATGGCACCGTCAGTTCGATCGTCAGCGGGATCTGAACACCAGCACGCTGGATCTCGAGCAGCGCTTGATCGCCAGCATGCATGCCCGCATAAAGGGGCTGAGCCTCGATCCAGGGTATTCCATCTACGGTTAAAACAATGTCCCCCTGCTGCAGGGTGCTATAGCTTGGACCGCGTGGATCGACTTCGATGATGGTGCCAGATGTACTGTATCGTAATATCCCGTCGTAAGGGTATGTGCGGGCAAGTCCTGCCCCCCAACCTAAAAAGGCAAGAACAAATATAGCTAGAAGAAATGGTATGCTGCTCCACAAACGCTGGATGGTGTTCATAACCGCCAATGCCCATTTCTATTCTAACATAGTACAAATTCGAAAAAACTTACCCTTACCTTACAGTAGTTATATGTCCAGTTGGGTATTTACCTGCAATCAACGAAGCCTGGTCACCGGCGCGCTAACATGGGAATAGGTAGGCTGGTGATGCCCTGAAGCGCGGGGCATGGAATCCCCACAAGTGTATTCACTTCACAGATTATAGGCGAGGTATTGCCAGTGTGTTGGCTAGCTGCTCTAACTTGTCTTTGGCGGGACCCGTTAGAGCAGCCTGCTCAAGAGCGTTAATGGCCAGATTGAGATGGCGCTCTATCTCGGACAAGACGTATAGTGTTGCACCGGAGCTGTTGATCATCTGCAAGGCTTCTTGAGCTGCATTTGCATCTGTAGGAGCTATTCGCAGCATGCCGTTCAACCGCTGGCGTTGAACTTCTGGCAGCAGCGACAAAGTATAAATAGAAGTCAGGGAGTTCGCCAACTCACGCCGCTGACCGGCGATTGTCGAGCCTGGCAGCGGCTGGATATCATCCAGATCGTCTTTAATTTGGATCAGCAATCCCAGTTGGGTGCCAAATCTCTGAAAACCCTCCAGGCGGTGGGCATCGTCTGTTGCCAGGCGAGCTCCCGCATGGCAAGCCAGTGCAAAGAAGGACCCAGACTTGGCGGATGCGCGCTCCCAATATTCTTCTAGATCGTTGGGTGGGCCCCCCAGATCTCTATATTGACCGCTGGTCATGATTAAGAAACTGCGGTGGAAATCCTCGGCAATATCGACTGCACAAGAACTCGTATCTGGATGATCGGCGATTCGATTTAATGCAAGCGAGGCGCTGAAGTACAGGCCTGTAGCTGCACTGAGTGCGACCCCCGGGCCGAGATCCCGCCACCAGGCGTCCGGTTCATCCTGGTCCTGAACTTTATCCATCAGGTGGGCAGCGGAATAAAACAAAATCCAAGCCACGGCGAGGTCATCCGCCCACTCCAGGTGACCTCCCGCCGCTTGGCAGCAAAGATAGGGCAGGGATACCCATTGGGAGATATTCCGATTTGAGCCCTTGCTTTCCTGATCTGCTCCAATCCCCAGGCGCATAAGCTCGATCAGTTCCGGCCACGCGCCCGAGTTCTCCCAAAGCTGCTCTATTCGATTGGCAATCCCCTTCTCGTACCCCTCAGGCGAGGGTTGATAGATCAGGCTCTCCAGTTTCCAGTGCCTACATCAGACAGCGAGACGATGTTCAGCTTATCCTGCTCAACCCGATTGCGGGAAGTCAGCAAGAAAGCCAGTTCTTCTTTACTGATTTGTAGACCCCTCTTGGACAGAGTGGCTTCGGGATTTGAATATAATTGTGAGGCGAATTCCGAGTCGGTCGACATCTGATAGACTACTTGGGCGAGTGTCATCGTGGATCTCCTTAGAGAGAAATATGTTGTTGCTGAACGGGATATGTTTGCTTCAGTTTTTCTTACCACCTCCGTATCTGGGATGTATCAGGCAATTAAGGGATGCGAATTAACCTAACAAATATGAAAGGTGATACTGTAAAGTTATCAAAAATTAGATGGTGTGTCAATGTGATATATGTCATGTCTCAGATTAAGCTCTCTTAACATTAATTGCAAAACCTACCCCTATTATACAGAAAATATTTTATACAGATCATTACCGTATTGTCCAATTTTCGTTGTATACTTTCACGAACCTGCGCGATGATGGAGACTCTATGATGTTAGAAAAAATCATTACTCTCGATTTGAATTTCATGGGTGTACCCGGTGCAATTGCCTGTTATTTACTGCCTCACCGACATGGTGGAGTGCTGGTCGAGTGCGGCCCTGGTTCCACCATCCCGGCATTGATCAGCGGTCTCCGCACGCATGGATTGAATGTCAATGATATTACGGATGTGTTCGTGACCCATATTCACCTGGACCATGCCGGAGCAGCAGGATGGTTGGCGCGCCAGGGAGCGCGCATCCACATCCACCCAAATGGCGCAGCCCATATGCTGAACCCGGAAAAACTACTCAGCAGCGCAGCCCGCATATATGGCGATCAGATGGATATCTTATGGGGTGAATTCTTGCCAGTTCCTGCTGACAGGCTATCGGTCGTACAGGATTGCGAGGAGGTCGAGATTGCACAACTCCGCCTGCGCGCCCTGGATACACCGGGGCATGCCGACCATCATTATATCTATTTATTTGAGGACGTGTGTTTTTCCGGTGACATCGGCGGGGTGCGGCTTGCCGGTACGCAGCATGTACGCCTGCCGATGCCCCCTCCAGAATTCCACATCGAGAAATGGCGTCTCAGCCTCCAACGAATGCAAAATGAGAGATTCAAAGCTATTGCACCGACCCACTTCGGTGTTTTTGAGGATCCAGAATGGCACATGGCTGCTCTGGCAGATGCCCTGAACGACGTCGAAGATTGGATCGAAAGCCGCATGCCTTACGATCCAGATGTCAGCGAGATAAACCAGGAGCTCAGCAGCCGGGCCGCCCGCAAGGCCATATCGGATGGTGTGCCTGCCGATCAATTGAGCGCCTACGAATCTGCAAATCCTACCTGGATGTCTGGATACGGCATCCAGCGCTATTGGCGCAAGTACCGCCAGGAGCAAAAGGGATAGCAACCCCAATCCATGATGCACGCAAACAACAACAGTGCCGGTTTTTGAGACCGGCACTGTTGTTGCGTCAGAGTTGACCTGGCTTAGAACATCAGCTCATTAACCTGCTTGATCGTCTCGCGCGGCGGACGGATGCGGTCGGGTGACAGCCTGTTGAGCGCCGTTTCCGGCAGGTTGTACAGCTCCGTGAGGGATGGCTGGCTTGTGTCAATGTAAAGCAAGCCGGTGATCAATAACTGGTCACGATTGGCTTCTTCTAGAATCCGCATAGCTTCTGTGCGATCGGTCGGATCGTAATCTCGGTCCAACTTCTTCAATATCACCGCTGATCCATCGTGCATGGTCACCTCGATGGCCTCACCCTGCTCGTACTCTACCATAATCTCCTCTGCCGGCGGCACGAACGCCAGCTCGTGCAGGGCTTCTTCGTGTTCTTTGCCCCACTGGTAGGAGTGCATGGCGGTATCCTGATTATTAAATGTGACACATGGGCTGATGATATCCAGCACAGCAATGCCGTTATGGCTCAAGGCAGCTTTGATCAGCTCTTTAACTTGCTTTGGGTCCCCTGCAAATGAACGCGCAACAAAGGTCGCCCGACCTACCAGCGCCTCCCAGGCGATATCAATCGGCATATATCGATTGGTACCCTGGCTTTTCAAAGTAAGGCCTACTTCGGCAGTCGCGGAGAACTGACCTTTTGTTAGACCATAAACCCCGTTATTTTCCACGA
Organism: uncultured Anaerolineaceae bacterium; assembly: GCA_964525785.1. Taxonomy (GTDB): domain Bacteria; phylum Chloroflexota; class Anaerolineae; order Anaerolineales; family UBA4823; genus JAQBDA01. The sequence continues at coordinate 13,458 of CAZGIX010000033.1, read as the reverse complement.
TATAAACCATACGCAGGTTGCGGCGGAGAATATGCTTAAATTGTCCCATACCGATGCTGGCGGTATCGCCGTCGCCGCTTACACCAATTCCCCGTAAATTGGTATCCCCAAACAGCGCCCCGGTCGCCAGTGAGGGCATGCGCCCATGCAAGCCATTGAAACCAAACGAGCGGTTCAAGAAGTAGAACGGGCTCTTGCTGGAACAACCGATCCCGCTGAATTTCACTACCCTCTCGGGAACGACATCCATCTCATAAGCAGCCGCAATAATCTGGCTGGCAATTGAGTTATGCCCACAGCCCTGGCAGAGGGTGCTGGGATTTCCTTTATAATCTGCTTTCGTCAACCCGGCCAGGTTGACCTGAACTCGTTGCCCGGTAATATTCATTTGTTCGCTCATCAGTCTACTCCATCTCAGCCAGAATCATTTCACGCACACGCTGTGCAGTCAGCGATAGACCGTCCGTATACGCGATAGGCACAAATCGAGACGCATAATCTGGGAACTCAGCCCGTAGTATCTGGGTTAGCTGTCCGTCCCGGTTCAGCTCGACAACATAAATGCACTGGTGGTCTTGGATGAACGCCTCGACCTCGTCCGTGAAGGGGATCGCACGCAAGCGCATAAAATCAGTCGGGATGTTCTCTTCTGCCATCTGGTGCCGGGCTTCTTCGATCGCCGTTTCAGTTGATCCAAATGCGATGATGCCGAATTTCGCGTCTGGCATACTCTCAATGGCAGGTTTTGGCATATACTGGCGAGATGTATGGTACTTTAGTTTCAGTCGCTCAAGATTGTCATGCCAGACTTGAGGATCCTCCGAGTACTGTGCCTCGGGACTGTGACCTGTGCCGCGTGCAAAGTAGGCAGCGTCGACATGACGATTGCCTGGCACAGTTCGGTAAGGGATACCATCCCCATCGATATCCTTATATCGTCCCCATTTGCCGTGTAATTCTTCCAGGTCGTCTTCCCAAATTGTTTTGCCGCGATCAATTGGGGTATCCGGGTACTCAAAAGGAGGGATCATCCAGTTGTTCATGCCTAGATCCAAGTCGGAGAGCACAAATACAGGCATCTGCATACGCTCTGCAATGTCAAAAGCCTGCCAGCCGAACTCGAAACATTCATGTACCGATCCTGGAAGCAGGATGATCTGCTGTGTATCACCGTGCCCCATATAGTAAATGAAGGTCAAGTCACCCTGAGCAGTACGGGTGGGCAAGCCGGTGCTGGGCCCTACCCGGGCGACATCCCATATAACCAGGGGCACCTCGGCAAAGTAAGCCAGGCCGGCATACTCGGTCATCAGGCTGAGTCCTGGGCCGGAAGTCGACGTCATCGCTCGCAGGCCGGACCACCCTGCACCCACTGCCATCCCGATCGCAGCCAGCTCATCTTCGGCCTGTACAACAGCAAAGGTATTCTTCCCGGGTTCTTCAGGGTCTTTACGCAGCAAGGGCAGATATTCATTTAGCGATTCTGCCAGGCTGGAAGCAGGAGTGATTGGATACCAGGAGACAAACTGGACACCACCATAAATGGAGCCCAACGCTGCTGCAGTATTGCCATCTGCCATAACGTAATCGTTGGTGGCATCCATTTCTTCTACACGATATGGATCATGCTTCACCAGGTTGGCAGAGGACCATTCAAAAGCAGCTTGAATGACCCCATAGTTCAGCTCAATCGGCTTTGTTTTCCCCTTGAAGTGAAAACTCAAGGCCTGATGAACCTTTTCCAGGTCAATACCCAGCAATTGGGACAGAACGCCGACATATACCATGTTTGCCACGTAATCCCGAAGATTGGATGGTGCACCCGAGTCCTTCGTGATCTGTTTGACCGGCATGGGATAGGTGACAATATCCTGGCGATCGATTGGGTAGCGGATGTCATCGGCATAATAGAAAGCGCCGCCAGGCAGCACTCCCTGCAGGTCCCGCAAAAACGTCGCCGGATTCATTGCCACGACGATCTCTTGCTCTTCTCGCCTGGCGAGGAACCCATCTTTGCTCACCCGGATGGTATACCAGGTGGGCTGTCCCTGGATATTGGATGGAAACAAATTCTTTCCAGAGACGGGAATTCCCATTTTAAATATTGCGCGTAGGATGGTGAGGTTGGAGGTCTGGCTCCCGGATCCATTCACTGTGGCAACGGTGATCGAGAAATCATTCACTCCGCGATTTGACCCGGTTTTGTTTTTTTCCTTGACAAGCGCTGATAAAGCAGACATGTCTTCTCCTTTATAAAATCCCTTGACCAAGGGTTCAAATCATTCTAGAGTACCCCATCTTAGTTTGTCAGTCTGGGGAAACGCAGGATTCCTATCACCAGCCAGATTTTCAAAAGGGCGGTGATAGAGTAAATCGTTATGAGCGAGCAGGGCCTGATAGCCGACAACAAAATCTCCTGAGCAGATCGAATCCACCATTGTCTGATGGTATTCCCATACGCGCTGCAGATAATCATAACCAGCAAATTGATTCAAGCCAACCGCTTCGTAGGCTTCCCAATAAGCCTGTAAGACTCCTTGGACAAAGGGATTTTCCAGCCGGGAATAAATCCGCAAATGCAGTTCTTTGTGCTCAGTATGCGGGATGGTGATCTGAGGACTGCGCAGTTTCTTCCAGGCGCTCGCCATTAAATCCTGCAGAAGCTGGTGGTCCTGGCTTGTCAGACTGGACACGCTTTCGTACCAATAGGCAGCTTCCAGGCGGTTGCGAAACTCTGAGAATGCATCGAAGAACGACCGATCGATTTCCAAGGCATAGAACAGACTTTGCTTGACAGCCGGGTAAAAAGTATATGGCAACCGCCTTATGCCAGTACGCGGTCGAACTTCAACAAAACCGAGCGCTCGAGCGATCTCCAGCTGCTCGCGCAGGCGAGATACACTGACCCCTAAAGTCTGGCTGAGGTCGCTCAACGCGGGAAGCCGTCCGCTGGAATCAGCGCTGTCCTGGTTCTCAGCCAGATACTGTAAGAATTCATTCTGGGATTTGATTAACGGCATAGGCTTTTACTTGACTGGTGGCAAATAAACTGATTATTAAGATTAATCTGATGATTTGATCCTGATCTATTTTATCACCGGCAGGTACAACAGTCAAGTTGCACAGAGACGTCAGGGTTTTTCCAAGCAATTGAAAATCCTGGTTTTCCCCACCCAAAGAGAGAGGGGGGTTTGGTGGTATCGCCAGGGCATAATAAGGGACTTTCCCATGCATATGCCCGGGATTCTCCTCCCACCAATCCCATCAGTGCCAGATGTGTTCTGGACAAGAAGAACATGTGCTAGAATCTAGCTTGAGCACCAACGTGGGCACTTGCGCAACTCATTAAAGTATCGCATCGAACTTGCAGCCCATCATGCCAAAAAGTCCTATGCACAAAGGGTGGGCACCTTCCTTTCGTAATTTATCTTATCCTGGGTGAGGTCCGACGTGTGCAGGTTTCCTGTGCTGAAAACCCTACGCGGCCTGACTCTGATAGAGGAGTAAGATCGATGGGTCTCAGCAGCGAACAAGCAGCAGAAAAACCAGCCTCCGCAACGGAGCTGAACGACGATCTAATCATCCAGGCCACGGGGGTGCATAAGGTTTACCATACCGGCCTGGTGAGCGTTCCGGCGCTGCGTGGTGTGGATCTGAGCGTCGGACATGGCGAGATGGTGGCAATTATGGGCCCGTCCGGATGCGGTAAAACCACACTGCTCAACTGCCTCTCAGGTCTGGACACCGCTGATCAAGGCCAAATCGCCATCGAGGGCGTTTCCCTCTCCGGGATGTCGGATCGCCAGCGCACCACCTACCGCGCCCAGCGAATGGGTTTTGTATTCCAGTTCTACAACCTGCTGCCGGTGCTGAGCGCAGTAGAGAATGTAGAGCTTCCCCTGCTGGTCTCAGGCGTGCGTCAGAGGGAGGCGCGCAAACGAGCCCAGGATTCGCTGGCTCAAGTCGGGCTGGCGCAGCGCGCCAACCACAAACCGTCGGAGCTCTCTGGCGGGGAACGGCAGCGCACAACCATTGCCCGCGCCCTGGTGAATCGACCAGCGTTGGTTTGGGCCGACGAGCCCACGGGGGATCTCGACTCAGAGACCGCCAACGAGATTATGGATGTGCTGGTGGATTTGAACCGGGAACAGGGGCTGACCTTTATCCTGGTAACGCATGACCGGGGCGTCGGCGCCCGCTGCAGGCGCATCGTCCGGATGCGAGATGGCCTCATAGAAGGTGAGCAGCCCGGGACAGCACAGGAGCACTAACGATGGAAGAACTTTTCGGCGTGGAGATGTCAGCCATAGCTGGCGTATTGAGCGCCATCCTGGTCCTGGTGATCATCTGCCTGGCGCTGCTGGCCTGGCGCCGCCCGGTGTTCTTCAAACTGGGATTACGCCCGATTCCGCGCCGCCGGGCGCAATCCATATTGATCGTCCTCGGCCTGATGCTGGCAACGCTGATCATCACCGCTGCCTTCGTCACCGGCGACACCCTCTCGCACTCCATCCGCACGGTGGCTATCGAGGGCATGGGGGAGATTGACGAGGTGATCCAGGTCAGCTCAGCCAGCACGGACCTCCCATATTTCAAAATGGCGCGCTACGAGTCGTTGGCGGACCAGCTGGCTGACTATCCTTTGGTGGACCGCCTGCTGCCGGCAGTCGGCGAGTCAGCACCCGTGGTTAACACCACTCGCCGCAGCAGCCTGCGCAGCATCGGCATCATGGGGCTGCGCCCGGAGGACATCTGGGTGTTTCCTCAGGAGGAGGTTACAAACTCTGCCGGTCAGCCCTTGTCGTTGGAGGTCCTGGAGGCAAACGAAGTCTACATCAACGCTGCGGCAGCCGAAGCGCTCAGCGCAGCGCCAGGCGACTCATTGGAGATATACGTTGGCTCCCACCCCAAAGTTTACAATGTCCGGGATATCGCCGGACAGGGCGAGAGCCCACGCATACTCGTCAATCTGCGCCAGGCCCAGCGGATGTTTAACCAGCATGACAAGATCAACATGATTGTTGTCTCCAACCTGGGCGATGCACTGGGCGGCGCAGCGCACAGCCAGGAGGTAACCGCTCACCTGCGCGGACTGCTGAACGATCCCAAGATAGCCGCGCGGCTTTACGCCTTCCTGGCGCGCGATCCTGCCGTACCCCAGGCGCTACGGACAGCCGCCGAGCGTGAGGAGGGTAATACTCGCACAGATCTGCTGGCTCTGGCCGATGGCCTGGAAGCCGGCAGCTTATCGCCAGGAACCAGCAGCCTGCTGGCTGACGAAGGCCTGGCTGATCGCGTACAGTCGATCCTGGTCGACATCGATTGGGGCAGCGAGCCGGTGCGCGACCGGCTGTCGAGATTGTTCGGCGATCTCTCCGAATTGGTTGTAGACGACAGCAAGCGCGACACATTGGACTCGGGCGAGCTGGCTGCCAGTGCATTCACCACCATTTTTATCGTGGCTGGCCTGTTCGGCATCACCGCCGGGCTGGTGCTGATCTTCCTGATCTTCGTTATGCTGGCTTCCGAGCGCAAGTCAGAGATGGGTATGGTGCGCGCGGTGGGCGCCCAGCGCGGCCACCTGGTGGAAATGTTCGTTTTCGAGGGAACGGCCTATGACCTGGCAGCCGCCGCCGTGGGTGTGGCACTGGGCGTGGTGACCGGCTTGATCATCGCTGTGACGCTGGGGCAGTCTTTCGCCGGCGTCGGCCTATCCATCAGCCCGAGCGTCAGCATGCGCAGCCTGCTGGTGTCGTACTCGATCGGCATGCTGGTGACTTTCGCCACCGTGCTTTTCTCCGCCAATCGCGTCAGCCATCTGAACATCGTATCCGCCATACGCGACCTGCCGGAACCGCCGCGCCCTCCAACCTACCTCAGAGACCGCCTTCTGGCTCCATTCCGGGCTGTCACCGACGGCTTTCGGGCGCTGTTCCATCTGCGTCTCTTCCGCGCTCTGCGGCTTTGGCTGGTCGGTCTGCCGGGCAGCCTTTTACGGCTGGTGTGGTTAGGGTTTACCAGCGGACCGCTCACGCTGATGCTGGGATTGCTTTTAACCCCGATTGGCATCCAGAGGACCAACACAGCGGCGTACGGGATGGGAGTGTCTTTCGTAATCATCGGCGGGGTGCTGACACTGCGCGGAGTGTTTGGACCGCTATTCCGGTGGATTGCCCGGAGCCAGAGTTGGAACTCAGTCGACATCCTGGATCGAGTGACATACACGCTGATGGGGCTGGTTTTGACGATCTTCTGGTCACTGCCTAGCAGCGTCCTGGAGGAGAAGATCGGCGTGCCGGAGATGACCGGCGGGGCAGAGATGCTGTTCATCGCCGGCATTATGCTCGTTGCAGGGGCGGTTCTGGTGGTTATGTACAACGCTGACCTGCTGCTGAGGCTGATCCTGCTGATCCTAGGCCGTTCACCCCGATTTGCACCAGTGCTGCGCATGGCAATTGCCTACCCGCTCTCCAGCCGCTTCCGCACGGGGATGACGATCGCCATCTTTGCGGTGGTCACATTCAGCGTCATTTTCATGGCAACGCTGTTCAAGGTAAACGATATCGTATTGAGCGATACGGAACAGTTTACGGGCGGCTTCGACCTGCGGGTAAATTACAGTAGCAACAATCCAGTGGACGACCTCTCACGCGCTATCACCGCACAACCTGGACTTCACCGCGCTGACTATGGGGTGATCGCTTCTCTGATTACCCAGCCTTTGGAGGTCAAGCAGGAAGGGGGAGAGCGCTGGGCAAGCTACCCGCTCCTGGCTGGAGACAATGCTTACCTGGAGAACGTGGACTATGACATCGGCGTCAAGGCGGAGGGCTATACGACAGCGTCTGAGATCTGGGAGGCGATCCGGGATAAACCCGGTTTTGCAGTAGTCGATCGTCTTGCGGTGCCATCCCGCGCGACCACCAACATCGTGATCGGCGGACCGGAGTTCAGCCTACAGGGCGTCTACCTAGAGGACGAGACCATGAAGCCGATCCGGGTGGAAGTGCGCGACCCGAACAGCGAAGCGACCTTCGAGGTGACTGTTATCGGCGTCCTAGAACAGTCGGCAATTACTGGCTACGGGTTGGTCACCTCGCAGGAGACACTGAACGAGGGGCTGAATGTCGAGCTGGCGGCACCAACTTACTACATCCGCCTGGCAGAGGGTGCCGATCCGACATCGACCAGCGCCGCGCTGGAGAGCGTCTTTCTAAAGAACGGCCTGGAAAGCGTCGATCTCATCCAGGAGCTGCGCGATTCGCTTGCGATTCAGTTTGTTTTCCAGCAGCTTCTGGTGGGCTTTATGATGGTGGGCTTGGTGGTTGGCGTAGCTGCACTGGGAGTCATCAGCACGCGCGCCGTCGTAGAGCGGCGCCAGCAGATCGGCATGCTGCGCGCCCTGGGGTTCCAGCGTGAGATGGTGAGCTGGGTCTTCCTCCTCGAATCGTCCTTCGTGGCTCTGTTAGGTATCGGCCTGGGGGTTGGCCTGGCGCTGATCCCGGCCTCTCAGATGATCAATGATATGATGGTCGATATACCCGGCCTTACCTTCCAGGTTCCGTGGACGGAAATCATCCTTGTATCTGTACTGGCGTATGGCATGAGCTTGCTGACAACCTGGCTGCCTGCTGCACAGGCTTCGCGGGTCCTGCCTGCCGAGGCGCTGCGCTACGAGTAAACACCTCCAAAAACCGGGGATTGTGAAATCAGGAATACTCGATCCTGTCCTTTTTCCCCCTGTACCCATACGAAATGCTACACGTCCCGGGCTATTACGGAGGCCATCAACCCAGCCGCATAAGGCAGCACGGTTTCATCGATATCAAAACAAGGGTGGTGGTGAGCCACCGCAAGGCCTTTTTGGGGGTTAGCCGAGCCAATAAAGAAAAAACATCCGGGAGTGTTGGACATCAAGTAAGCCATATCTTCAGAGACCATGCTGCGATAATTGCTATCCACCTCAAAATCAGGCAGCACATCCGCGGCAACAAGCTGGACATGCATGGCAATTGCCGGGTGGTTGACAACCGCAGGAGTAAGAGGGGTGATTTTTATATCCACCTTGCAGCCCATCGCCTCCCCGACACCCTGCACCAGTGCCTCAAAACGCTCCATAACCAGAGCCCGTTCTTGTGATTCGAAGGTTCGGATCGTCCCTTTCAAATGGGCGGATGGCGGCACGACGTTGAACGCTTCGCCTGCATGCAGGCTGGTAACGCTGATGACTGCCGAGCTCAATGGCGATATATTTCGAGATACCACGCTTTGTAATGCTGAGATCACCTGCGCGCTTGCCAGAACCGGATCAACCGTCTGGTGGGGTAAGGCACCGTGACCACCGCGCCCGGTGATCTGGACATCGAATATCTCGCCAGCCGCCATCACCGGTCCTGGTGAGATACCCAACCAACCGACGGGCTTCTCATTCCATACATGCAGTCCATAGATCTGCTCGGTCGCCGGATTATCGAGTACGCCTTCTGCGATCATCCGCTCTGCACCACCTAAACCCTCTTCCGCCGGTTGGAAGATGAACTTGACCGTACCGCTGAGCTCTTCTACATGGTCGTGCAGCAACCTGGCAACCGTCAGGCCCACAGCTGTATGCCCATCATGCCCACACGCATGCATGACACCCGGAACCTGGGAAGCGTATTCAACCTTGTTTTCTTCCTGGATGGGCAATGCATCCATATCAAAACGTACCGTTCTCACAGGACCGGAGCGTGAACCCTCTAACAACGCCACTACCCCGGTTTCCGCAATCCCGGTCTTCACCTCCAGACCGAGCTTGTTTAATTCCTGGGCTACAATGCCAGCAGTGCGCACTTCCCGGAAGCCAAGCTCCGGATGGCGATGGAAATCACGTCGCAACCCGCGCGTGTATTCACTCAAAACTTGAGCTTCCTTGATGTAATCGGTCAATGTTTAATCCCTGCGTGGTCTATTTTTAGGTTTCTTTTGTGCAGGTGCTGTTTGGCTGCTGCCGGCTTTACCGCAGTCGCATTCCCCCCCTTCATGCTTGTCGCAAGGCGCTTCGGCTTTCTGGCGTAGAGCTTCCAGCTCTTCCCATGGCTGCACCAGATCCTGATTGAATTCCTGAGGGGGCTTTCCCTCCAGCTCGACCAGGATGGTCTGTTTAAGCGGGAAAACGTCCAAGACCTTGCCATCTCCAGCCGGTGTGACGACGCGTTTTCCTCGCTTGGGGAGCTGTTTGCGGGCTTCTACGTACTGCTCATATTCGTAGACGAGGCAGCATCGCAGGCGTCCGCACATCCCGGTGATCTCTGAGGGAGTCAGAGAGATCCCCTGTTCCTTCGCCATTTTGATCGAGATCGGGCTGAACTCGGTAAGGAACATCGAACAGCAGCGGTTATCCAGCCCGCAAGCGCCCATGCCTCCCAATAATTTGGCCACATCGCGCGGGCCGATCTGGCGCATGTCCACCTGCGTGCGTGGATAGGTGCGCTGCATAGCATTGCGCAGCTTTTTTAAATCCACTTTGCGCTCGGCCTCGGTGCTGTACAGGAATGACAACCGGCTGCCATCCAACGAATATTCGGATGCCACGATCTTGACCCCTGGGATGCCTATCTCAGCCATTTTGGCACGGCAGTTGATGGTGGCTTCCAGCTCTTTTCGCTGGAGCAGCTGCCGCAGTACCAGATCGCGAGGGGTTGCACGTCTGAGGATCGGTTTCCAGGTCCCTTCTGGGGGAGCTGGAGGATCTGGAAGGATCTGCACCACTTCGCCTAGCTGCCTGCCGCGCGAGGTGTCGACAACTGCGTAATCGCCCACCTGAACGTCGCGGCTTTCGCTTGCGTCAAAATGATAAATTTTGCCTACTTTTTGGAAGCGTATACCGATAATTAAAGGTTCCATATTCTACGTGTGGGGTCCATATCCTTTGAGCTGAATAAGTCTCCCTATTTTACCACCCAGAACAAGAGCCGACCTCATCTGCTCGCCAATCCCGGAAATTGCCTGTGCACAGGTTGAATAGAAATCATCTCAAATATGGTTATGTGCAACTCGGGGGTGCGCGCTGGGAAAAGACCAACGCACACCCCCGAGTATCATTACTAAGGCTGGAAAACTGTTAGTACACGATTAACCCGACTCGCTAGCCGATCATATTGATCGGAATAATGTTGCTCTGCTGCACGGCTGCCACGCTGACTTTCGCAGCGATGTCCCTGGCAATGTGCGCCAGGGCGCGTCCGGCAGCCGATTCGGGCTGGGTAACCACAACGGGCTCGCCGGAATCTCCTCCCGTTCGTACAGCTGGATCGATAGGAATGGCACCGATGAAGGGTACGCCCGCCTGTGCCGCCAGGCGTTCCCCCCCGCCCGATCCGAAGATATCCATCCGAGCGCCATCCGGCAGCTCCAGGTAGCTCATGTTCTCGACCACGCCGAAGATAGGCACATCGAGCTGGCGGAACATCTCCAGGCCGCGTATGGCGTCATCCAAAGACACTTGCTGCGGCATGGTAACGATAACACCTCCGCTGAGCGGCAGCGATTGCGCCAGGCTAAGGGCAGCGTCGCCCGTGCCTGGCGGCAGATCGACCACCAGGTAATCCAGCTCACCCCAGTCAACGTCGCTCAAGAACTGGCGGATCGCTGAATGCAGCATCGGTCCACGCCAGATAAGCGGCTGGCCGGGCTTTACCAGAAAGCCGATCGACATCACCTTGACGCCATACGCCATTGCCGGAACCAGCTTATTACCAACCGGCGCTGGCAGCTTGAGGACGCCCATCATAGTCGGTACATTTGGCCCATAAATATCGGCATCCAGCAGTCCGACCCTGGCACCGCTTTGAGCCAGCACGACTGCAATATTGACCGCCACGGTGCTCTTCCCTACACCCCCTTTACCAGATGCGACCGCAATCGCATTGCGTATGGGCAGGTCGATCAGGCCGCGCGGTCGCCCGTCGTTGGGCACATTGGCATCCAGCTTGACTTCGACCGCCTCAACGCCTGGCAGTGCCGCCACTGCTTGGCGAGCCTCGCGCTCGATTTGCGATTTCAACGGGCAAGCTGGCGTGGTCAAAACCACCGTAAAACTAACCTGAGGTCCTTCGATCTTCAGATCGCGGATCATATGCAACGTTACCAGGTCTTTATGTAATTCTGGCTCCTGAACTCGACCCAATGCTACCAGCACATCCTGTTCTGTTACCACCTGTTTTACCATCTCATCCTTTCATTCACGACCGGCTTTTCGCGCGGCTTTAGCGGCTTCGGCTTCCATCCGAGCTGACTCCTCACGCAGGTAATTGGCCGGGCGTATCGAAGCATAATATGTTACTGGTTTGGACAATTTTTCCTTGTCGTAGATATTCTTCTCGAAGCGATTGTAAACCGAGAGCTCGTAATCGTGGTCCATCTTGATTGCATCGAACGGGCAGTATTCAGCGCAAAAGCCGCAATTCATACAAATATCCATGTCGATGTAGAACTCGGCGGGCTCGGGTACTGGCCGGCCAGTGTTGGGATCATTGGTGCGCACGATCCAGATGCACTGCGGCGGACACACTTTGGCACAGATGCCGCAAGATGTACAGCGATCCAGTTTTTCGCCGTTTGGACCAATTTCGTAGATCAGGAAGGGTACATAGCGGAATTCTTCCGGTACCGGCAGCTTCTCCTCCGGGTATTGGACGGTGAAGATCCCGCGTGTCTCTGTGCTGCTACGGTGGGTAATGCCCTCGGGCGTGTAGTAGCGCTTGCCAAACCAGCGAATATCATCCAGATAGGTATCGACAAAACGCTTAAGGGTGACGCCCAACCCTTTGATTATTCCCAATCCATCCATACAGAACTCCCTTTGGTATGATCAACGCTCTAACGCGAGAGTAAGAGTGTGAGATACAGATTACCGGTCTGTCTCGCCCAACACGATATCGATCGAGCCCAGAATGGCGACCGTGTCTGCGACCTTATTCCCAACCGCCATCGTCTCTAGGGCGGTCAGGTTGATGAAGGATGGCGCGCGCACATGATATCGCCAGGGATTTGGCTTCCCATTTGAGACTACGTAGAAGCCCAGCTCGCCTTTAGGTCCTTCCACCCGCCCGTAGGCCTCGCCAGCCGGCACGCGCACTTGATACTGCGGCTTGCCTTCCTGAATTGGCCCCTCGGGTAGATCGCGGACTGCCTGCTGTAGAATCCGCACGCTCTGGCGCATTTCGTCGATACGGATCAGAAAGCGATCGTAGACATCGCCGTGATAGCGAACAGCCACATCGAAATCGAAGCGATCGTAAATGCTGTATGGATCGGCGCGGCGGATATCATAAGGCACTCCGGAAGCGCGCAGCAGAGGACCTACTACGGATAAGCTTATCGCTTGCTGTGGCGTAAGCACGCCCAACCCCTCTCCGCGCGAGCGAATGATCTCGTTCTGTGTGAGATAGAGGTCGAGCTCATCGATCTTTCTCGGCAAGCGGTCGAAAACCAGCTTGCGGATCTTTTCATAGATGCCATCTGGCAGGTCACGCGCCACTCCACCGAAGCGGAAGTAGTTACACATCATGCGCGATCCACTGACAGCTTCGAATATGTCCAGGATGAGCTCACGTTCCTCTAATGCATACAGCAACGGGGTGAAGTAAGCTCCGATATCGTTCAGGAAGAAGCCAACGGCCGCCATGTGGTTGCAGATACGGGTGAATTCCGCCATCATGACGCGCAGGTACTCCGCACGCTCCGGTGGTTTTATGCCCATCAGCTTCTCCACCGCCAAAGCGTAGCCGAAGTTGTTACTCATCGATGAGAAGTAATCCAGGCGGTCGGTGAAAGGCATGTTCTGCAGAAAAGTATTGCGCTCGCCGATTTTCTCATGGTTGCGATGCAGATAACCCATCACGGGTTTCAAGGCCTTGATCGTCTCCCCATCCAATCGCACGACCATGCGGAATACACCGTGAGTGGATGTGTGCTGCGGACCAAGGTTGACCACCACCTGGTCGGTCTTCATGTCCGTTGTCTCGCCGGGTTTCTCAATCAATCCTACACCAGCGTACAAGGCGGCATCTTTCTCAGGAACCCAGGTTTCGGGGTTAAACCCTGCCGGGTAATCGAGGTTGTTGTTAAATGGATTCTTGTCTTCAATACGATAGACTTTGCCATCCGGCCAGCGGTTCTTGAAGGGTTTGCCCTCTTCTTCGTAAAAAGGCTCGCGCCAATCCTTACGCAGGGGATGCCCATTAAAGCCTTCCCAGAGCAGGATGCGCCGTAGATCGGGATGACCTTCGAAGCGCACCCCTAACAAATCCCAGGTCTCCCGCTCTTGCAGATCAGCACCCGGATATACTGGCATCAGCGAGGGAACAGATGCATCCTCACGCGAGGTGCGCACCTTCATTACTAGCGCCGGTCCACCCGTGCTGCGGAAGAGGTGGTAGACCGTCTCCATAAAGTCATCCGGATAATAATCCGTTG
>CAZGIX010000032.1:0-31923 GCA_964525785.1 uncultured Anaerolineaceae bacterium | reverse complement strand
ACATGCGTGCGCCGGAAAGAGCGTTTGGAATTTCCTGAAAGAAGGACACACTTCCGATAGATCCGCAAGGCTGCACAAGGGAAACAGGCAACGGAAAAACGCTGATATGGTTGCCGCCCGCAGATGCTTAATTGAGACCCCCATCGCGCAGGATCAGGGGAAATCGGATGTCTGGTTAGACGCCTGTGCCACGCAAAAAAGGAGAGGGGGGGTTGTATAGGAAATCTCACACAACACCCCCTCTCCTGTGTTCCAGGATATGGGCTATGTTGAACTTCAATTATTGCGGTTCAGAGACCTTTGACCAACAGACCCAGGACCAGCAGGGCAAACCCGACGAACAGGAACCAGCCTGCATAGGCACCCACAACGGGGAGCGAGGGAATGATCAAGCCAAGGAATCCCAGCACGCCGATTACAACGGCGATCCAAAAGGTGATGACTTTAGGCGGATTTAATTTCATTTTGAACTCCATTCTGGTTATATTACGGATTTTGGCACTTATTTGGAACAATTTATATTCAATAAGCATAACCCCTTGATTGCGTAGGGGTTACGGAATATTCGAATTAATTACAGATTTCGAGAAAATCTGCCCGAGGGGTATTAGCGACGTTCGGCACATACACCGGTAGGGAATAATTGGATGGTATAATTTCAACCAGTCAGCAGATGGAGCGGAACGGATGAGCAGCCTATAGCACATCCAACGATGCGATTTGGGGACGAACCCGTAAACGAAGATTGAACCGGGGGCGTTTGCCTCCGGTTTTATTATCCAGGGGAATAAGACAATGCTGACCGCACATAACATAACCAAGTATTATGAGATTAATCCGGTATTGAACAAAGTCACTTTCAGCCTCAATCCCGGCGTCCGAGCCGGGCTGATCGGGCAGAATGGAAGCGGCAAGACCACTTTAATGCGCATCCTGGCCGGGCAAGAAGTGCCGGATGAAGGGCATGTGGGGTTAAGTCCCAAAAGCCTGCGCATCGGTTATCTGGCCCAGTCTTTTGCCAGCGCGCCGCAGGAGACGCTGGGCGATCTGCTGGAGAATGCCACGATCAATCTGTCTCATCTGGAAACTGAACTGGCACATCTGGGCAAGGCACTCGCCGCACATCCGGATGACAGTGCCTTACACAACGCTTACGACCAAACCCTATACCAGCTTGCCAGCCTGGACCCATCCGAAGCAGCTCGCCAGAGCGGGATCCTGGAAGGACTGGGACTGGCAGCTCTCAGGCGTGAGACGCTCGTAAGCGCGTTGAGCGGAGGGCAAAAAACACGCCTGGGACTGGCACTGGTGCTGCTGGGCAGCCCACAACTCCTGCTTTTGGACGAACCGACCAACCACCTGGATATCGACATGCTGGAATGGCTGGAGGCATGGCTGGTGGACTACACCTCACACCCGGGCACCGCCGCGCTGGTCATTTCCCACGACCGCACCTTCCTGGATCATACTGTCAGCCGGATCCTCGATCTAGATATAGCCACCCACAGCCTGCGCGAATACGCCGGAAACTACAGCGATTACCTGGAGCAGGTCAGCGCTGAACACGCTCGCCTGATGGGAGCATATCGAGACCAGGAGTACGAAGTGCGCCGCATGAGGCAGGATATCGCCCGCACCAAGCAGCAATCGCTGCACGTGGAGCTGACAACCACACCGCGCCAACCAGGAGTGCGTCGCATCGCCAAGAAGGTGGCGAAAAAAGCCAAATCACGCGAGAAGAAGCTGGAGCGCTACCTGTCTTCCGAAGATCGCCTGGAGAAGCCCAAACAAGGCTGGCAGCTTAAGCTGGAGTTTGCTGACCACGGTCATCTGGGGCAGGACGTGCTGGTTTTGGATGACCTTTCGATTGGCTACCCTGGATACCCGCCGGTCCTCAGCGGTTTGCAGCGCAGCATTCGCTTGAACGAACGCCTAGTCCTGACTGGGGCCAACGGGCGCGGCAAAACCACCCTGCTGCGTACTATCGCCGGCCTGCTGCCGCCCATGGGGGGCAGCTTTCGCCTGGGATCGAGCGTACGATTGGGCTATATGGCGCAAGAACAAGAGCTGATCAACGGCGAGTGGAGCGCGCTGGAAACCATCCAACATATCACAACGATGAACGAAACGGAGGCGCGCTCCTTTCTGCACTTCTTTTTATTCAGCGGGGATGACGCTCTGCGTCCCGCAGCAGAGCTGAGCTATGGCGAGCGGGCACGTCTGATGCTGGCGGGGCTGGTGGTGCAGGGCAGCAACTTCCTGCTGCTGGATGAGCCGATCAATCATCTGGATATTCCATCGCGCGAACGCTTCGAACAAGCACTGACGCAATTCGATGGCACCATCCTGGCAGTGGTACACGACCGGTATTTTATCGAACGCTTTGCAACACAGGTTTGGGAACTCTGAGCCCTTCTCAGGTGTTAAGAGAAGTAAGCTCACCTGGCCTACAAATTGCACTTTGCTGGTGTGAATACGATATGTGAGGAACGATGGCAAAGCCAATTCGAGTGACGGAGTACTTAATGAAGCGCATATGGATCATTTTATTCCTGGCAGCCTGCGCGATGCCTTTTTCAATGGCGCGCCAGCCCACGCAGACGCAGCCCACGCCTCCACCGCCCAAAACCGTGCCGGGTGAGATACCCGGCGAGCTGGAAGCTGCCTTCCTGGGGGCCGCACAAGCGGAACTGGAGGGCATTTATGCGGTACAAATATTCGATGTCCGGGTTGAAAATGTGAATGTATCTGATGATGGGAACTTCGCCAGCGCCTGGCTGGTGCCGGTAAATCCGCAGACTGGTGAAGATGTGCCTGCAGAGCCAAGCCTGGCCTTGGCGACCTGGGATGGAACGCAATGGGCGGTTACACTGCCCGGCGATCCCGGCTGGCTGGCACTATTGGCACAGGCGCCAGCGCTGGCTGTGCCGGGTGAGATACAGGAGCAATGGCTGGGTCCCGAAAGCGCTCCCCTGGCGCCCACTGCTCCCGCGGCGGCGCTGACTGGCTACCTGCTACCCTGGGCGGAGGGCAAGACAGTATGGCTTTCGCGCAGCGTGGCGCACGACGGATCGTTCGCCAGCGGAAATGCCCACTACAGCTTCGACTTCTACATATCAAAAACTATGTTCGATCTCCATGCTTCGAAAGCTGGCACGGTGTGGGCTTTCAAAGACACGGTAGCGGATAACGACCACAGCGATGTGAATTTCATCGTGCTGCAAGACACCACCACCACGCCGGTCACCTACCAGCTCTACATGCACCTGGCGCAGAACAGTATCCCCCCGGCGTTGAAATCTGTCGGCACGCCGGTAGCGCAGGGGCAGTTTATCGGGGTGGCGGATAATACCGGGCAGAGCACCGGGCACCACCTGCACTTCCAGGTTGAAACCGAGCCGTACTGGCAGGGATACTGGGGCAAATCGGTGGATGTCGTCTTCAGCGACGTGAGCATCAACGGCGGTCGTCCGCGTGTTGCGGTCGATCTGCCCTACTGTGATTGGCCCGGCGATGTGTGCCAGACCACGCAGTCTTCATATGTGTCTAGAAATGTGGTGCACGAGGCTGCCAATCTGCCGCGCGGCGACCTGACTGCTCCACAGACTGGCACAACCCTGACCAACAGCAGCCTGTTATTGGCTGGCTGGGCGGCTGATGATGAGGGGCTGTCAAGTGTGCGCTTCAAGGCTAACTATGCTGGCGACTGGAGCTACATCGGGCCGACCTTCACTACCTCACCCTACAGCTTTAGCTGGGACGTGTGCAGTGCGGGCGTGCCGGATGGACCGGTGAGTGTGGCAGTGGAGATCATCGACGTGGGAGGCAACCTGGCCTCCGGCATTCCGGGGCTGCGCCATTTCGTCAAGCAATACGACTGCGGACCGCCTCAGCCAGCCTGCGCCCCCAACGCCGACCAGGTAGCACTCTTTGCCGAGACCGGATACCAGGGCGCATGCACTGTGCTCGGCAGCGGCGAATACCAGGGCTCGAGCCAGCTGGGTGGAGTGGGCGGGAACAATGCGGCTTCGATCATGGTCGGCTCCAATGTCCTGGCTACCCTGTACGCTGACGATGACCTGAGCGAGCGCAGCGAGACCCTGAGCCGCAGCGACAGTAATCTGGATGACAACCGCATCGGGAGCAATACACTTTCCTCGATGCTGGTCCGTGCGCGCAGCCAGCCTCCAGCTGCGCCAAGACCTCTCTTCCCGTCCGATGCTGAGGACAGATTCACTAGCGATGACACGATTGGGCTAGTCTGGGAGGATGGCGGCGGGGCGAATGAGTTCAAGGTTCGTCTGGACGGAGTCGAGAAGAGCTGGCAGAGCAGCCCGTTGCTGCGCGTAGGGCCGTTGACCAGTGGAACGCACAACTGGCAGGTGAAAGCCCGCAATTCCGCTGGCGAGAGCAGCTGGAGCAGCACCTATTCGATCGCTGTCCAATCCGGTGACGCGCCCGGCTCAACGCGCAGTGCTCCGTTCTCGGACGATATGGAAGACGGCTTCAACGATTGGAGCAACAGCAGCAACTGGGACCAAACCGACGAACAAAACCACTCCTCGGGCGGATCGGTGAGCTGGGGCTACGAACCCGGCAGCGCCAGCCAGGGCTACAGCACCGGCGAAGCCAACAGCGGCGACCTGACCGTCCCCCCGGTCAGCATCCCGTCGACCGGTACATACTCCTTGCGCTTTTACTACCAATATGAGACGGAGAGCCAGGGCGTCCATTGGGACCAGCGCTGGGTACAGATTTCTACCGATGGTGGACCCTTCCAGGATGTGCTCCAGCTCTCCGATGATCCGCTCAATATCTGGCTGCAGAGCCCAGCGATTGACCTTGCCGCCTACCGCGGCAATACTATCCGCGTGCGATTCCATTTCGAGACGCTGGATGCGTTGAACAATGCTTTCAGGGGCTGGTACATTGACGATTTGAGCATCACCGCCCAGGCGCCGGCTGTGTGCAGCGATTCCGGCGAGCCCAACAACACACCGGCGCAGGCAACCGCGATAGCCAAGAACACCAGCAGAGCGGGGGTGATCTGCCCGAACGGCGATGTGGATTACTACAAATTCGATGGTGCTGCAGGGGAGCAAGTCGGCGTCTCCACACAGGCCCAAACGGCGGGCTCAGACCTGGACACCTACCTGTACCTTTTGGATAGCGACGGTACCACTCCCCTGGCAGCCAATGACGATATCGTCAATGGGGTGCGCACGGACTCGTTCGTCAGCTACCGACTGCCGCAGAACGGCACGTACTACATCAAGCTGCGCGCCTGGAACCACCCATCAATAGGCGGTGAAAGCTACACCTACAATATCCACCTGGTTAGCGAGACGACGCGTCCCAGCGCAGCGATCACCAATCCTGCCAGCGGCACTTTCCTGCCCAGCACCAGCGCCACCCTATCCGTATCCGCTGGCGACAGCCCGGCGCCACCACCCGGACTGCCGGGAGGCATCAGCCATGTGGATTTCTTCTGGCATCCCGGAGAATGGCTGGCTTCGGATTGGATCTACCTGGGTTCAGATTGGGAGGGTGAGAGCCAGTGGAGCTACGACATCGACACCAGCACAATAACCGATCAAAGGGATATCGGTTTCTTCATCAAGGCCTACGATTGGGCCGGCAACACTGCTGGGGCCGCCATCTGGGGTTTGGGGATGGACCGCACGCCTCCCGAGACGGCGATGAAGTCGATCCCAGGCACAGTGGAAAGCACTGCCGTCTTGTTGGAATGGACTGCCAACGATGATGTCTCCGGGCTGGGCAGCTTCGACCTGCAGAGCAAGATCGGCTCCGGCGCGTGGAGCGACTTCCTGTTGGGGGTAAATGGTGCACTGCGGCAGGCCTGGGCAGTGATCGAACCAGGGGTTGCGTACGGCTTCCGCATGCGCGGCGTGGACCGCATCGGCAACGCAGAGAGCTATCCGAGCAGCGCGGAAGCCAGCATCCAGGTGGATGCGGATTTCTGCGACTCGCCAGACAGGTGGGAGAACGACAACAGCCGTACAACCGCCAGTAACGCCAGCGGTGTGGTGACCGTGCGGGAGCATAATTTCTGTAACCCTCAGGCTGGCTCAGGATATCTCAACGACCAGGACTGGGTGAAGGTCAACTTGAGACGCAACGCCCGGCTGATCGCCACTGCTCAGTCCAACTCGGGTGGAGCAGCCGCTGTGCTTCGGCTTTACGCCGCCGATGGCACCACCTTGCTGCAAGAGGCTCGCGCCAGTGGATTTGGCGAGACCGTCCAGCTGATCTGGGATTCCACAATCGACGGGGTGGCTTACCTGCAGGTGACCCACCTGGATGGCAGAGCAGCGGGAAATGACGTGAGCTATACCCTGATCATCCGCAATGGATACCACAGCTTCATGCCATTCATTCAAAAATAACGGTGAAGAATGTGTGCGGGCAGCGTCAGGCTGCCCGCACACATTCTTAAAATGGTATACTACCTTTTGTGAAATTAATCATCCAGATTCCGTGCTATAACGAGGCAGAGACGCTGCCCCTGACTGTTCAGGCGCTCCCCCGGCAGCTCCCCGGCATTGACACAATCGAATACCTGGTGATCGACGATGGCAGCACCGATGGCACGGCGGAAGCCGCCAGGCAGGCGGGTGTGCAGCATGTCATCAGCCTGCCGCATCATTCCGGCCTGGCAGCCGGCTTTATCACCGGTCTGGAGAGCTGCCTTAAACTGGGTGCGGATGTGATCGTCAACACCGACGCCGATAACCAATACCAGGCGGAGGATATTCAACGCCTGGTCGAGCCCATCCTGGTGGGACGGGCGGACCTGGTGGTAGGCGACCGCGGCGTAGCGACGCTGCAGGAGTTCTCCCCCGGCAAGCGCCTACTGCAGCGCCTGGGAAGCTGGGTGATTGCACAGGCATCCGGGGTGCACACACCTGACGCCACCAGCGGCTTCCGAGCCATCAGCCGCCAGGCGGCTTTGCGCACCCTGGTCTTGAGCGAATACTCGTACACATTGGAGACGCTGATCCAGGCGGGGGCCAACCGCCTGGCAGTGGAGTACGTACCCGTGCGCACCAACCCACAAACGCGTCCATCCCGCCTGATGCGCAGCACATCCCACTACCTGGCTAACTCAACCGCCACCATCCTGCGCTCATATACCATGTACCGCCCGCTGCGGGTGTTCACCATTGTGGGTATGACAATGGTTGGAGTGGGCGTCCTGCTGGGCCTGCGCTTCCTATACCTGAACTATATTGTGAGAACTGGCGCCGGGCTGCTGCAGTCGGTGATCCTTTCCGCCGCCTTGCTGATCGTCGGATTCCAGGTGCTACTGATCGGACTGGTAGCCGACCTGATCGGCTTCAACCGCAAAATCCTGGAGGAAGTACTTTTCCGCTTGCGACGGATAGAGCTGGATGATCATACCCAAAAGCCGGCAGCAGATAAACCACCTGCCGACAGTCGATAGCCACAGCCGATATATCCCCTGAATGACGCGCAACTCACGCCTGCCCCGCACCGTTTTTATCGCTGCCTGCTTGTTTGCCTGCCTGATGGCAGGCTGCTCGCCCGTAGCACAGGTAGAACAGCCCACGATCACTGCCTACCTGCCTGTCGAGTCGGGTAAGAGCGCCGGGCAATCCTTTACAGCCCGCTACGATGGGCTGCGGGGCATCGCTGTCTACATCAAACCGGAAACGCCGGGCACAGGGAATCTCGAGCTGCAGCTGAGCCGCAGCTCGCCCGGCGGTGAGATGGTTGCTCAATCCAATCAGCCAATATCAAAAGTAGGCGAGAAGGGCTTCTACCGGTTCAATTTCCCCCCCCTGGATAGCTCATCGCGGGCAGATTACTACCTGCGTCTGGAGATGCAAGGGGAAGGCGCATGCGCAGTGGGGATCGCTCCGGCTGACAGCTACACAAACGGCGCCGCCTACCGCAACGACGCTCCAGAAGATGCGCAGATGGCCTTTCGCCTGATCTATGAACGGCGTGCTCTGACCCTCGGCCTGGCGGGTGAAGTGCTGGAGTGGCTGGAACTTTTACTGGCTGCTGCTGCCCTCTACTTGCTGCCAGGTTGGGGACTGCTGAGCTTCCTGTATCCCGGATGGAGCGAGCGGCGCTGGCCTGAAAAGATCGGCCTGGCAGCCGGGGGTAGCCTGGTCATCTACCCGCTGCTGTATCTGGAGACGAATCTGGTCGGCTTACACCTGGGGGTGCTATACGCCTGGCTGCCGGTGACGGTAAGTTTAATATACCTTTCGGTCAAGACATTTCGCACAAGAAAGGCGACAGCAGCCTCCCCCCCGGACGGCAGCCCGGCACGCGCTGCCAGCCGGGGTGAGCAAGTGCGTGCTTACCTGGCAGCTTACGGCGCAGCCGATCTGGGTTACCTGGCAGCGGCGGTACTGGTCATCGCTGCTCGATTCTGGGCAGTGCGCACCCTGGACCTGCCCATGTGGGGCGACTCGTACCACCACAGTCTCGTTGTCCAACTGCTGCTGGATCACAGCGGACTGTTTGACTCCTGGGCGCCTTACGCAGAAATGCAAACCTTCACCTACCATTTCGGCTTCCATACCCTGGCAGCCACCTTAAGCTACCTGAGCGGATTGAGCGCCTCGGCGTCAACCTTATGGGGGGGACAGCTGATCAACATCCTGGCGGTGCTGAGCCTCTACCCGCTGGCAGCCCGTATCGGTCGCAGCCCCTGGTCTGGCGTGGCGGCAGTCTTGCTGGCAGGGATGCTGGCGCCTGTACCGATGACCTACACCAACTGGGGACGCTACACCCAACTCGCCGGGCAGGTGATCCTGGCCGCCAGCGTCTTCCTGGCATGGGACGTGCTGGATGATCAAAAGTCCTGGCGCCGATCGCTGACCCTGGTCGGTATCCTGCTGGGCGGGCTGGCGCTGACCCACCTGCGGGTGCTGATCCTGGCGATCCTGTTCTTGCTGGCATACCTGATCCTGCAGATGCGCAGCGGGCGATTCGGCTCAGCAGCCGGGCGTGTCCTGATCATCGGACTGATCGCCGGGGCCCTGTTCTTGCCCTGGTTTATCCACACCTACAGCGGGCAGATCATGGCGATCTTCACCAGCCAGATCACCACCCCTGCCAGCCAGGTAGTAAGTGGACCTGACCAGACAAGCGGCGTAGGGAACCTGTTCGATTACCTGCCGGGGATTATCTGGCTTCTGCTGCCGGTTTTGATCGGCATTGGGCTTTGGCGGCGAGATCGTACCATCCTGTTGGTTGCCATCTGGTGGCTGCTGGCGTGGATCGCCGGCGAGCCGGGCTGGTACGGGCTGCCCGGTACGGGAGCGGTAACAACCTTTGCGGTGCTGATCGCAGCCTATATTCCTGCGGCGTTGTTCTACGCAGCGGCTGCTGGTTGGGGCATGCAAGCGCTGCAAACGAGCAGCGCACAGACCAGTGCAAATGAGATATCGACCCGGGCGGCATGGCGCATTCGCCTCGTAGAAGTGGGGCTGGTGGCGGCTGTGGTATGGGCATCTGTATGGGCTTTCGGAATACGCCAGGCAGATATCCAGATCAGCGAGCATGCCCTGGCTTTGCGCCCCGACATGCGAGCCGCGGCATGGATCCAATCCAATCTGCCGCCCGAGACGCGCTTTTTGGTCAATGCCGACCTGGTATACAGCGAGAGCACCACGGTGGGCACGGACGGCGGCTGGTGGCTGCCACTGACCGCTGGAAGGCAAACTACCATTCCACCGATGAACTACAGCTTCGAGAAAGAACCGTATCCAGGCTACCGGCAATCGATCAATGACGTGTACCTGCTGATCGATGAGCTGGGCATCGAAAATCCAGCGGTGCTTAACGAGCTGCGCAAGCGCGGAGTGACGCATGTGTATATTGGGCAGCAGCAGGGCAGCGTAGGCTTCTTCGGAGTGCACACCTTCGACCTGGATGCGCTGGAGGCCAGCTCGGACTTCAGCCAGGTGTATGCGCAGGACCGTGTGCGCATCTTCGAGGTGCTGCCGGAATGAGCGTTCACCCACCGCGCCTGCTGTTCTTCGGCACCTACCGGGAAGAATATGCCCGCAACCAGATGACAATCGAAGGCCTGCGGAGAGCAGGTTGGCAGGTGATTGAATGCCATGCAAAATTGTGGCGCAGCGTGGAAGACCGGGTGCAGACTGCCAGCGGCGGCTGGTTGAGACCGGCATTCATCTTGCGGGCCCTTAAAAGCTATGCGCAGCTGATCCGAAATTACTACAAGGCAGGCGATTACGACGTGCTGCTGGTGGGCTACCCGGGCCACTTCGACGTATTCCTGGCGCGCTGGCTGGCTAAACTGAGGCGCAAGCCCCTGGCATGGGACGTGCTCAATTCACTGTACCTGATCACCCTTGAACGGGGTATCCGCCAACGCAGCGCCTTTACAGTGGACATGCTTCGCCGCATCGAGCGCCGCGCCTGCCGGCTGCCCGAGATGATGTTCCTGGATTCGCAGCAGTTTGTGGATTGGTTCGCCGAGACGCACGAAGTAGATCCATCTCGTTTCCGGCTGGTGTCGATCGGCGCCGATGACCGTATCTTCCAACCGCTGGAAGCCCCGGTATCCCTGAAAGACGCAATGCGGGTGATTTATTATGGCAGCTATATCCCCAACCACGGGGTAGAGTACATCGTCGAGGCGGCGCGCTTGCTGGAAGGAACAGACAACCACAGCCCGGTAGTGTTCGAGATGGTGGGCGATGGGCCCGAGCGGGCTAAGGCTGAAGCGCTTGCCAGGAATTATGCATTAACGAATGTGGAATTTATCGATTGGCTGGAGCGGGATCAGCTGACGCAGCACATTGCCCGCTCAGACCTGGTGCTGGGAGCCTTTGGCACCACGCAGCAGCTGCTGTTGACCAACAACAATAAAATCTACGAAGGCTTTGCCATGCGGAAAGCGGTGGTCAGCGCCCGGACGCCAGCCCTACCGGAAGTCCTGCGCCACGGCGAGCATCTTTATCTATGCGAGCGGGGCGACCCGGCCTCCTTGGCGGAGGCCATCCGCAAACTGCAATCCGATCGAGAGCTGCGGCTGCGATTGGCGGAGAACGGCTACCGCGTATTCTGCGAGCATTTCAGCGTGGCACAGATCGGGAAGCACACCGCAGCGCACTTGAATGAGCTGCTGCCGAAATGAAAATCTTGTTCTTGCTGACCCAGGACCTGGAAAGCCCAAGCGGGCTGGGACGCTACCTGCCGATGGCGCGCGAGCTGAGGCGCCTGGGGCATCAAGTGAGCGTGGCGGCGCTGCACTCCAACTTCCAAGAGCTGCCCACCCGGCGCTTCGAGCGCGACGGTGTGGATATCCATTACGTCGCGCCGATGCATGTGCGCAAACAGGGCAGCACGAAATCCTATTATTCCGGGACCCGTCTGTTGGGTGTGGCTGCTGGGGCAACCTGGCAGCTCAGCCGGGCCGCACTGAGCAGCGACGCAGACATAATCCACATCGGCAAGCCGCATCCGATGAACAGCGTGGCAGGTCTGCTGAGCAAGGCGCTGCGCGGCAAACGCTTATTCCTGGACTGCGACGATTACGAAGCTGGGGTCGGGCACTTTCGATCGGCATGGGAAAAGCGGGGTGTGGTGGCTTTCGAGGAACGTATGCCGTCGCGCGCCGACCATATAACCACCAACACCTACTTCACCTTCAACCGACTGGTCGGGCAGGGCATTCCGCCAGAGCGCATCACCTATATTTCCAACGGTGTGGACCGCCTGCGTTTCACCCCGCCCGATCTGCAGGAAGTCGATGACCTGCGCGCCCGCCTCGGACTGCAGGAGCGGCGGGTGGTAGCTTACGTGGGCAGCCTGGGCCGCCCAGGCCACCCGATCCAACTATTGTTCGAGGCATTCAAGTCAGTCCATGAGGTGGTGGCGGAGAGCTTCCTGCTGGTGGTGGGCGGGGGTGAAGAGTTCGAGAGGCTGCAGGAAGCCGCCCGACAGATGGGGCTGGCAGACGCCATACGCTTCACCGGGCGCATCACGCCGGAGGAAGTGGTGCTCTACTACCATGCTGCCCAGGTTTCGATCGACCCAGTGCTGGATGACAGTGCAGCCCGCGGTCGTTCGCCGCTGAAATTATTTGAGAGCTGGGCGTGCGGGACACCCTTCGTATCGTGCGATGTCGGCGACCGGCGCATCCTGCTCGGCGAACCGCTGGCTGGGTTGCTGGCCCGGCCCGGGGATGCCGCATCTCTGGCAGACCAGATCCTGACGGTAATCCAGAATCCAGAGCTGGCAGAGCGGCTGCGCCAGCGCGGTCTGGAGCGCGTGCAGGCATACTATTGGGATGCCCTGATCGGTGACCTGGATGCCCTGTACCGCCGCAGCCTGCGAGGCAGCCGATGAGTGCCGCAGAGAGGCAGCCGCCTCTGGCGGTGGTGATCGTCAACTGGAACCGCCCAGCAGATACCCTGGAGTGCCTGGGAAGCCTGCCATCTGACAGCCCGGAAACCCTCAAGATTATCCTGGTTGATAATGGCTCCAGCGACGATTCGGTCGAGCGGATATCGGGGCGTTATCCGCAGGTCAAGCTGGTCCAGCTGCCGCGCAACCTGGGGTTTTCCAAGGGCTACAACGCCGGAATCCAGGCCGCCATGCAAGAGCCGGTCGAGTGGGTGTTCTTGCTGAACAATGATACTGTCCTGGAGGAAGGTACAATCCAGGCGCTGGCATCGGCTGACTGGGATGTGGCAGTTCCCAAGATCGTCTACCATAACGACCCAGGCCGCATCTGGGCGGCAGGCTGCCGCTGGCGGGATTTTCCCCCGTCGGTGGCGATGATCGGTTTCGGCAAGTCGGATGGAGAGCAATACAACCAGCCGCGCCCGCTCGATTACGCTACCGGCTGCGCCCTGATGGTTCGGCGGGAGGTCCTGCAATCCCTGGGCGGCTTCGATCCTGACCTGGAAAATTATATGGAAGACTACGACTTCTGCTACCGGCTGCGGCAAGCCAGCTTCAGGTTGGGCTATGTACCCCAGGCACGCCTGACTCATAAGGTCTCGCAGACCCTGGGGGAATACTCCCCTGAACGCTGGCGGCAGCAGGGGAAAAACACCGTGCTGTTCTACCGCAAAGACGGGCGTTTTCCCTGGTGGCAGCTGTGGGTCTTCCTGGCGTGGGTGAGCCTGCGCGAGGCGGTCAAACTGCATTGGCGCGCCCTGCCCGGTTTCTGGTCGGGGGTACGGGAAGGCCTGCACGCCTTGAAGCAGACCGAAAGCAAGGGGGGATAGGGAAACATGGCGAAGGCAGCCAAATTCCTGCTGTTAGCCATCCTGGCGGCGTTGGCAGTTGCAACCCTGGTCTATACGGTCAGCAAAACGCTGGAGCCTGGCGGAGCCATCGACTTCCATTCATACTGGTATTCGGGGCATTTCATCCGCCAGGGAACAGATCCCTACCGGGCATACCTGGAGGGCCTCACCCCGGATGTGCCGGTCGTCTACCTGGACGGGAAACGCACCGACATAGGGCCAATTGCCCAGCCCGAGCTGGCGAACGTGCCTGCCAACACTGCTCCGCTGGTGCTGATCTTGAGCGGGCTGGCATTCTTATCCTGGCCGGCTGCCAAACTGGTCTGGATGCTTTGCAACCTGGCGCTGATGTTCGCCATTCCAGGGCTGGTGCTGCGCCTGCAGCCGGGAGGGAATAACCTGCCGCGCACGCATAGGCTGATCATCTACCTGGCCTTTTTGGGCATGTTCGGAACGCGCAACACCGCCGGCAACGGGCAAACCAGCCTGCTGGTGTTCGCCTGGATGCTGCTGGCGCTGCTCAGCGGACGGAAGAGCTGGCTTTCCGGCGGCATCTGGCTGGGACTGGCGCTCTCCAAGTATTCGCTGGCCCTGCCTGTATTCGTGTATTTTCTACTTAAAAGGGAATACCGCCTGCTGATTACCGCCCTGGTCGTCCAGCTGCTGGGAGCCGTGCTGGTTGGGATGATCGGGCAGGGCAGTCCAATCGCAGTGATCGGTGAATATGTAGAGATATTGAAAGTCCATACCGGGCTGCCGGGAATCCACCTGGCGAGCCTGTTCCCGGATTCAGCGCTGGCGGGCCTGCTGGCAAGCGCCGTTATGACTCTGGCGGTGGCGGTCGGGTTATTCTCCCAACTGCGGAGGCAAAAGGCTGGAGATTCTGCGCTCTCTGAGAAGGTCGCGGCGCTCCCTCAGGATGATATACAGGGCATCGTGCGCACTAAGAATGATGCAGAAGACGCGGCGCTCGTTCAGGAGGACATACAGAGCACGGATCTACTTCAGAAGGACACAATCGACGTACCTGGACAGTTCGCCGATTACCATATCCTGACAGCGCTGACCCTGTGGACCTTGCTGGTCGGCTATCACCGCGCATACGACAGTCTGGTTGCCATCTTCTTCTTTGCTCTGGTCATATTCGGGCTCACCAGAGCCGATACCTGGCAAGTGAAAAGCTGGCAGCGGGTGGCGCTGGCGATCGGCTCGGCGCTGGCCTACCTGCCGCTCAGCCTGCCGGCACGCGGCATCACCGTGATCTCCGGAGCGCTGCCCGACTCATCGTTGGCGATCTGGCTGGATTTCCAGGGTGGTCTGCTGACCCTGACCTTGCTGGTTCTGCTGGCAGCCGCGCTGTGGCTGTTGGGTCGCGTCCGGTGGTACAATGGGGCGTCATGGAGCTGAACGCTGAAAATCTGCCCTGGGAAGAAGCCCCTTGCGACTGGTGCGGCTCAGATCAGGCCAGCCTGGTATTTGAAGGACCGGACCGGCTGCAGGGCCTGCCTGGCATCTTCCGCCTGGTGCGCTGTGATGGGTGCGGGCTGTACCGGCAGAACCCGCGCCTGGCCTGGGATGGTCTGCAGCACTACTACCCAGACGATTATATCTCGCATGCCAGGTTGGTCCAACACGAGGGCGGATTCCTGCGACGCCTGGACAAGCGCTACGGACCGTGGAAGCGCCTGAGGGCGATCGAGCAGCTCCAGCCGGGTGGGCGCATGCTGGAAGTGGGCAGCGGCACCGGGCAGTATCTCGAGGAAGCGCTGCGCACAGGTCGCTGGGTAGTCGAAGGAGTCGAGCCCAGCCAGCGGGCCGCCAGCTACACCCAGGAGCACCTGCACATTCCGGTGCACCAGGCGCTGTTTTCTCAGGTCGACCTGCCCGAATCTTCCTACGATGTGGTAGTCTTCTGGAACGTGTTCGAGCACCTGTACCACCCCATCGGCGACCTGCGCAAGGCGCGCTGCCTGCTGAAACCGGGTGGATGGCTGGTCATCGGGCTGCCCAACGTGGAGAGCTGGGAGCAGCGCATCTTCGGAAAATATTGGGTCGGTTGGGACCAACCTCGCCACCTGTACCTCTTCCCACAATCCAGGCTGCGCAGCATCCTGGAAGCGGAGGGCTTTCGTTATGAGCGAGCGCGCTGCCTGTCCACCAGCTACTCAGTGCTGTATTCCAGCCTGGATTTCTGGTCCCAAACCTGGTCGGAGCGCCACCTGCGCTTGCGGCAAGCCATGCTGCGCCTCTACCGCACAATCCTGGTGCGCGCCCTGCTCGTCCTACCACTTTGGGCGCTCGATCGCTTGAAGCTGGGCACGGTGATCACAATATTCGCCCAGAAGAACATCTCGGCGGATGGGAAGCTCCAGGAATGATCAACCGGCTATTTGAGATCTGGTCCAAAATAATGACCGGCGCCCATCAGCGCTGGCGCTGGGTGGGCTATGGCCTGACCCTGCTGGCTTTCCTGTACCTGGGGGCGTTGTTCATTTTCAGCCGAGAGCAGATCCAGCAGATTCGCTGGAGTGCATACTGGCTCCCAGTGGTTCTGGCGCTGGGGGTTTACCTATGCTCGCTGTTGGTGCAGTACGTGGTGTGGGCGCGGCTGGTATCATTCCACCACCGCATCAGCTGGCGGGATATGGCCATCTACTTCCGGGTGCTGCTGATGCGCCGCCTGCCGGGGGGCGTCTGGCACTGGGTCGATCGCACAGCCATGTACACCGGCTCTACCAGCTTGCCGGCACGGGTGGTCATGCTGGCGAACTTCCTGGAGTGGTCGCTGCTCCTGCTCATAGCCGGCGCGGTGGCAGCTGCGGGATGGCCTGACGGACCTTTATGGCTGCGCGTGCTGATCTCCACGGCGCTGTTGCTGCTGGCTTTTGGGCTGGCATATGCCTGGCAACCGGAGCGGCGCCGGATCGCCCTGCGCATGGCCGAGGCTGCTCTGTGGTTGGGATTATACGGCCTGGCATGGATGGCAGGTGGCTTGATCCTGTACCTTTACGCACACGCCACCCAGATTGGCCTGGGCGCCGCGAGTGGGGAGTTCCAGCAGATCACCTACCTGCGCTGCTTTTGGGCCTGGGCCATCGCAGGCGGCAGCAGCCAGCTGATGGTCTTTGTGCCGGCAGGTCTGGGCGTGCGCGAGATCACCCTCACCTGGCTGCTGGCGCCCTACTTACCGCTGCCATCCATCCTTCTGGTGGCGATCATCATCCGCCTGACATACGCCATGGCAGACATGGTATGGGGAACGATGGGCATGCTGTTCAGCCTGCGGGTGCTCAAGCCGGTTTCCCCTGGTCCGCCGGCACTAAATGAAGAAAAGGTGAACCCAAAATAAGCATCCCCCTGTCATCCCCCCATTTGCGCCGCCAAAGCTTTGATTTTACCCAGTATCTGATGGCGCAAATGGGGGGACCGTGGGGGGTCGATGTGCGACATTGCGCTGTAATTTGGGAGATCAATAGGAAGGCGGGACGGCTTCGACTTCGCCCAGCTCCAATGTCTCACCGGCTGTGACCACGATATCCATCTCCCGATCAGTGTTCGGCTCCATCACCACCGAAGCGCTGCGAGGGGTGAATATCATCAGCAGGTAAGTGCCGGGGGGAGCATCGGCGATGGCAAATTGTCCCTTATCATTGGTCTGTGCATGAGGCGAGCTATTTTCTTGCAAGCCATAGGTATAGCCCGGTCCGGGCGTTAGATAGATGCGCTTGCCCAGATAAACATAGACGTACTGCATCGGCTCGCCAGTATCCTGGTCGATCATCTGCCCGACGACCACGCCACTTCCGCTGGAGGGCGTCGGGACAGTGAAGGGCAACGGTGTATAGCCTTGCTGCGCAGGCTGCGGCTCAGGGTAGCTAGCCGGTGTTGGCGAGAGATATACATACTCTGTCGGACCAGGATAAGCGGCGTCGGGCGTTTCCGGCACCTCAGCCGTTTTTTCTACAGCCGCCGGAGTGATTCCCTGGCTTTCTTGTGTTACAACGACTGTCGGCGAGCCGCCGCGGCTGCATCCCGCCAGGGCAGCCACAGCCAAAAAGATGAAGATGAGATAGTGAGCGCAAATTTTCATGATGAAGATCAATATACCATAAAAAGAGGCCACTGGCCAAGAACCAGTGGCCTCTTCCACTTACTTTAGAAACCTGGACTCGCTAATGGACTAAGGAGCAATGCCCTCGTAGGAGTACAGCTGGTCAACAATGTTGGTCGCCAGGGCCGGGATGTGGTCCTGGTTGACCACGCAGACGATCTCGCCCGCGGAGGTGATGGTGGCCGAGCTGATCCAGTTCGGAGCCACACCTGCCAGGACAGGATCGCCAGGCTGATAGAACTGGTGGATCGCGCCAGTCGCAACGCTGGGTGAGGTGGTGGTAGCCGCGATGCCTGCATATTCGATGGTCATGGTGGCGGGTGCACCCAGGTTCTGGCAAACGACGCTCGAGTCGAAGGTGTAGTAGTTCTTCATCACGATCGGAGCGCGCATCTCACCAGCGCCGCCGGCAGAGCCAGTGTAGGAGGCAGCCCGGTTGTACTGGTTGGACTGGTTGACCAGGACGACGATCTCTTCCCCATTGGTGCTCTCGACGGTGGCACCGTACAGAGTGTTGCCAGCCGGCAGGACGCTCGGGGTGTAGATCGACTCAGCTGCACCCGGCTGGATGGTGTAGTCATCCGTTGTGCCGTTGGTGTAGGTCACAGTCACTTCAGCAGCCGCATCGCCAACATTCTGGACCACCAGGGAGGTGTCGTAGGTGTAGTACTTGTTCATGATGATCGGAGCGTAGGCGATGGTCGAGCCGGACTTAAAGGCGTTGTACGAATAGAGCTGGTCGTTGCTGCCGCCGCCGTAGATATTGACAACCGGCGCAACATTACCGGTGCCAGTAATCCTGGCGGAATAGAATTGGTTCGTCACCATCGCGGCGTACGCGGGGTCTGATTGGTCGAAAGCCACTGCAGCGTTAGCAGGAACATCTTCCTCTGTTACTGTGACCACCGGGGTTGCATTTCCGGGGGCGAAGACATCGAGGGTGATATCAACTGGGCCAGCCGAGGCGTTCTGGACAACCACATTGGAATAATAGGTGTAGAAGTTCCTATAGATTCCAGGGGCGTACCATACCATTGCCGGCTCAGTGATGCCTTCGTGGCTGGCGCCGCTGTCAGGGTCCGAGAAGTTGGTCACGGCCGCGACCTTCTTGTCGCAGCTCACCACAGCTGAGTAGCTGCCCTGGTCGAGGCCAACCAAACCGGGGAC
The DNA here is from genome assembly GCA_964525785.1 of uncultured Anaerolineaceae bacterium. Taxonomy (GTDB): domain Bacteria; phylum Chloroflexota; class Anaerolineae; order Anaerolineales; family UBA4823; genus JAQBDA01. The sequence goes on along the minus strand of CAZGIX010000032.1, from coordinate 13,359 downwards.
GTACACATACAGGCTATCGCCTGGGGCAACCGTCTCGGTCGCGCTGGTCAGCTCGTCAGTGCCGTCCGGATTATAGAATGTGTAAGAGCACTGCGCGTCGGTTTCTTCCAGGTTTTGGACGCGGAAGGCGCTGTTGAAAGGACCTTCTGGCCCTGGCACGGCTGCCAGAGCAGCGGAGGTCAGCGCCAGGGTAAGGGCCAGGACCATTACTACGGAAAACAGTTTCTTCATACGTATTCTCCTTCTGTTTGATAGATAGATTTCGTCTGCGAGCTTATGCACCAAGTTTATCTTCTCCGGGTGCAGAGAACAATACTCCATTTGGGTAATTTAAGCACCGGATGGACTGCCCATCGATCGATTCTTCCTTACAGGCATGCAAGGTATTGGGAAGTGCTGCGTTTTGCTGAAAATGAGCGTTAACCCGAATGGGTTAATATACAGATTAATGTCACCCTGAGCGCAGCGAAGGGTCTAAATCATACCAACCTTTGCTCAAGTCATCCCATGTAGGATTCATCGATTCAATTAAGGCGATCTTTTTTGACCGCAGCCAGCCTTTGATCTGCTTCTCTCTTGAGATCGCCGAGCGAATGTCAGGCATCTCTTCATAATATACCAGCTTAGTGATATTGTATCTCTGGGTAAATCCAGCCACAAGCTTATACTTATGCTGGTATACCCTGCGTTGGAGATCATTTGTTACTCCCGCGTAAAGCGTACGGGAGTGATTCGTCATCATGTAAACATAGTAGGGAGCCATAACTTGTCCATCCTGACAGATCCTTCGCTCGCTGCTCTCAGACTATGTAAATTTATCACCACATGTCACTCTGAGCGCAGCGAAGAGACTACTTCAGTAATGATGAGATCCTTCGCTTTGCTCAGAGGTTGTGAATCAATCTCCTTTTGTCACTCTGAGCGTAGCGAAGAGTCTAACTTGTTTGAAATGAAGAGATCCTTCGCTTCGCTCAGGATGACATCCAATTGTTTCACAAGCTCCCATGATGTCACCCTATTTTTTTACAAGCTATCGGGAAAATAGCAGTTATTTAATAATCGACGGGATCGCCACAGTGTAGATGGCCTGATAGGCCAGGTTTTGACCGGTGGGTACTCCGGACAGCTCGCCGCCCAGCAAGTACAGCTGCTGACCAGAGAGCACCAGCCCCATGCTCGACCATGGCTCCACAACAGGCATATCAAAAACCTGCCAGGTAGCGCTGACCGGAACGTACTCCAGAGAGCTGTTTTCACCGGTGCTGCCTCCTCCCCCAATAAGGTAGATGATATCGACCACAGAAGCCACACCCATCGCATAGCGCCTCTCGGGCATCGGCTCATCCTGCTCCCAGGGTGAAGTGGCGCTCTCTCCCAAGGAAGGCTGGAAGACCTCATTGACATCCAGGGCACGCTGGCCATCGTAGCCGCCCAGGACGTAGATCTTGCCGCCAGAGATGCCCGCGCCGGCAAAGGCACGCGCAGTAGGAAGTGAGGCCATCTCCGTCCAGCTGTCCAGGCCGGGATCATACTGGTAAACATCATCCAGAGCCTGGGAGCCATCCCAACCCCCAAACAAGTACAGCTTGCCCTCCAATGCGGCCCAGGCATAGCCGCTGAGCGGTACCGGCAGCCCGGCACCCTGCGACCATTCATCAGCGACCGGGTCATAGACCTCCAGTGCGTCGCTCATTTCGCCAGAAGCCAGCCGCCCACCGGGCACATAGATCTTGCCGCCGATAACAGCCGCACCCACGTCAGCCACGGCAGTGGGCTTGTCGGCACGAGCCTCCCATCTGTCCGTCTCAGGGTTATATCGCTCGACGACCGCCGATATGCCATCTGCAGCCTCGCCAGCGATGGCGTACACAGCATTTCCGACAGCGGCGACAGCCAGTCCTGCGCGCGGGGTGGGTAGATGGGATTTTTCCTGCCAGCGCACCTCAACCGCTGGAGCAGCCGGGCTGGCCAGCGCGGGGCTGGCAGGCTCGCGGGCTGTAGCAGCCCAGACTCCCACTGCAGCCAGCAGCAGCAAGAGCGCCAGTGCCAGCCAGCCGGTATACGCCTGCCAGCGCGGCGGTGCTGGCTCCTCGATCACCTGGCTGGACGAAAAAGCGCCCGCCTCGACCATCTCCTCCCCCTCGCCGGCCGGGGAAGCTTCATCGGGAATCGAAGCCGGAGAAGCCTGGACCAGCCCCACCTGGACGGCGTACATAGCCGCCTCGGTGCGGGTGGTAGCTCCAATCTTAGAGAAGATATTGCGCAGATGGACCTTGACGGTATTGGCGCTGATGTAGAGCTGCTGTGCAATCTCCTTATTGCTCGCCCCGGTCGCAACCAGCTCCAAGATCTCAAGCTCGCGCTCGCTGAGTTCGATGTTTTCTGCCATAATCCTGGGATCAACCTGCGAGAGCTTCCTCGCAGGGCTATTATAACATTTGGAGAAAGGGGGTAGGTATTGGGATCAGGTGATCGGGGAACAGAGGATTGGGACGATTGAAAACAGAATCCGGCAACCGGCGTATCAGCCCTTATAATATAGCCAGCCGGTGGAATCGACCTTTGCAGGCATCGATTCCAATCCAGGCAGCGAATAGAGATGAGATCCTAGGTCCAGGAATTAGCGTTATGAATGGAGTGAAATCCGGGCGGAATATTATCGGGCAGATTACGGCACTGTGCCTCTGCCTGCTGACCGCCCTGCTTGCGGCAGCGTGCACAACAACCAGCGACATACTGGGGAAATATCCCGCACCACCGCCCACAGAAGCTCTGGCTACGCTGTTGGCACGCGGCATCGCCACAGCTCGTCCAGGCTACCCGGCACCCATCCCGGGACCGCTGTTGGGCTTTACAATGGCGGCGCCGCTGAATACTCCGCCAGCCACGCGCACCCCGACCCTCATTCCAGTGACTCCCACTAGCCCCGATATACCTGAAGCAGTCCAGGCTGCAAGCTTCTACCTGGCAGGGCATTTGGGAGTAACCCAGGGGCAGGTCGAGCTGGCATCCTGGGAAGAGGCCCTCTGGCCCAACTCCGGTTTGGGTTGCCTGCCCAATGAAGCCTTGACCGTGCGCTCACCGGTCGAAGGCTACCGGATCACCTTCAGCGCCCTTGGAACGCTTTACGAGGTGCACAGCGATGCCAGCGGGGTAAATATATGCGTGGCTGAAGCGTTGCTGGCAGGCGAGCGCGTTCCCCTGCTTCAGCCGAAGATGGATCCAGATCCTGCCGAGCTGGCGCGCAGCCACCTTGCAGGTCGTTTAGGCCTGTCTGTCACTGAAGTCCAGGTCCTGGAGATGGAGCCCGGCGAATGGGAAGATGAGTACCTGGGCTGCGCCCGAACCCCAGGGAACCAGCCCGACCGCGCTTCGCCGCGCTCCATTCAAGGGCAGCGCATCCTGCTGGAAGCTCGAGAGGTCACTCACGAGTATCACAGCGGTGGATTCTGGCTGGTGTACTGCGGTGTGGTTGAATAAAAATTGGGGTTGGCGAGTTCGCCAACCCCAATTTTATTAAGGTCGATATGCGGGTTCCAATTAGCGGGTGATCAACGGCAGCAGCAGCTTGAGCGGCACGAAGCTGTAGGCGGTATCGGATATGTAAGTGTATGGGATATCCCACCAGCTGTCCCAAGGCCAGAACTTCAGATCCGCCTTGTTGAGGAATGTGTCCCCGGGCTGCGCCTCGACCCTCACTCTGAAGGAGATCGTGTCGGAGGTGTAGAACTCACCGTTGTACTCGACCGGTAAGTGACAGCCGTAGCGCACTGATCGCCGGTAGCCATCGTAGTGCATCCAGCACTCACCGTCCTCAAGGGTATCGTCGTCGATACCGAACAGCTCAGGAGCAGCCACTGCCAGGGTTGAGGTGATGCCGTCAAAGTCGGTCCAGTCGTTGATCAGCTCCAGACCAGCAGGCAGGACATCCGTGACTTCCATTCCAGCTGGATTGCTGCCCTCATTGGAGATGGTGATTGTGTAGGTGAGAATTTCACCCCAATCCGCCATGAGCTTGTCCACATCTTTCTGGATGTCGACCAACGCGCCTTCTTTGTTGATTGTAACTGGGACGAAGATCTCGGGACCCTGGTTGTAGGAGCTGGGGCTCTCCTCCCACGGCATACCGAATACCAGGTAGCCAGACCAGATACCTGGGCCGTCCACTTGCCAATTGACGGTAACCTCACCTAACTCGCCAGCGGTGGTATCCAGGATATAGTAGTTATCCTGGTCTGCGCCCTCGATGGTCAGGCCTTCACCGCCGTAGAGCCACATACGCAGGTCGAAGGTATCGCCGGGTAGGACTTCGTAGCCGTACATGACCACGGCGTAAGTACCATCTGCCACAAAGGGGAGGCCTTGACCGCCGTCGTAGGTGAGATCCTCCCAAGAGCCGCCATATGTCGACCAGCCGATCAACTCGCGGTTATCGAACTGGTTGTACACGCCGTCACCGTTGGCGTCGAAGAGCAGGAACAGGTCGACATCTGAGGAGTTCGGTCCCTGGAGGGCAAGCGTAATTCCGCTGACATTGACCGCCTCGAACTCGTACACCCAGCCATCCATCAGATCATCCGGTGGAAAGTCCGTGTGCTTGCCTTGCGGCACAACCTGGTTCGTCCACGCCTGCTCACTGCCAAAACCGTATGGATAGGCCCACAAACCGTCCACCGGGCTCACGGCATCCAGGGTGAAGGAGCCTGAATCCTGGTCGGTGTTGATCAGGATGCCGCTCTCGGGAGCGTCCACGCCGAACACGCCGGCGGTGGCTTCATAGCCTTCACCGCAGGCGTAGTTGCCGGACATCAGCACGTTGCGGAACTGCACCTGGTTGAGTCCATCCCACAGGGTCGCCCAGGCGCGGCTCTCCGGCTGCGGGATGCTGTCGCCGTCCCACCAGCCCGCCCAGACGCGCGGCGCGTACCAACCAAACGGATCTCCGGTGTTGGCGTAAGGTGTGCCGCCGGCGAACTGCAGGCTGTAAGGCCCGAACTGCTCGGGATCCATCAAGGAGAACTGGTCGCCTGTGTTCGGCCCCCAGACCAGGGTCTCGTTGAAGGTGGGCATGTTGAGGCACTGGTCGCCCCACCGGTTGCGCACGTACAGGTATTGCTGGTCGAGGCCGGTCTCAGCGTCGTAGTAGTAGAAGCGCCAGTCGCCTTCCTCCAACACACTGCTCCAGGTGTAACCAGCGCCCATGCGCCCGTTGTCGTACGGGATGCCAGAATCCTCGTTGCCGCCCAGGGTGAAGAGCAGCTCATCCTTGGGCACCGCTACATTGACCGTGACCGGGATGATGCTGGTGTGGATGCCGTCATCAATGGTGATGGCGCCTTCGTACAACCCAGGAGGCATATCCTCGGGGATGGTGAAGGTGGCGTCGAAGGTAGATTCTCCGCCCGCCGGGACAGCCAGGGTGGCAGCGCTCTCGGCGACAATGGGCCAGTCGACCTTCTCATAGAAGACGACTTTGACCAGCAGCGGGTTTTCCTCGTAGTAATCCTCGTCTCCGCGGGCCCCGTTAGGCACATTGTGTACCAGACCGAGGACGACATTATCGATGTCCTCCCGCTCGCCCAGGCGTACCGTGGCGCCCTGGATGTTGGCATGGTTGTAGGCGTAGGTAAAGCGGCTCAGCTCGGTCTGGGTAACCTGTCCGGTTGCGGAGATATCGACCAGGTCGCCGAAGTTCACGCTCACCACTTCATCGGCGTTGGCGTCCAGCCAAAGCTGACCGTCCGCATTGCGATCTGTCCAGTCGAAGACGGTCAGCGACCAGCGGTGCTGACCGCCGTAGCAGATGCTGTCTGGATCAGGATCGTCGTAGCAGAAGTCGAAGATCTCGAAGGGGATGGTTAGCTCGACTTCCATGAAGTCGGCGCCTTCCGGCACGGGGATGGACAGGTCGGGGCCATGGCTGACCGGGCGAGCCGGCAGCGGTGTATCCTGTTCAAGGATAGCGTCCAGCGAGCCTTGCGCCAGACCCTGGGTGATGATGTTCTCCCACAGCTCGACGCCGTCTAAGATGCCATCCGTATCTGAATCTGCATCGAAGGTGGCATCCAGGAAGCCCTTGGTGACGATCTTACCATCCGCACGTGTGATCAGGCTGGCCTCGTTAGGAGTGGGTACGTTGGGATAGCCGCCTAGAGCACGACCGACAATGGTTGGCTCCAGGTACTGTCCATCTGAGATAGAAGCACGCGGGATGCGGACCAGCCACTCTGGCGCGCTTTGCGGAGTTGTAAAGATTGGGTTGGTTGGCTCCCACCAATTGACTGGCGGAGCGCTTAAGTCATTGGCAATGTAATCGAAACCGAGCGCAGACCACAATGGATCAGTGGAATAATTCAACATATACCAATAGGTCAGCGCCAAATTACCGCCGCTATTGACGTAATTCAGCAGATCGGTCGTCAGACCTCCAGGTGGGATGTAATTCTCCGATGCCAGGATGACCAGATCCCAAGGGCCGCCTGTATTGAGATCGGATTGGAAACCGGCATAATCCCCGTTCACATGCACGGTAGCCGCCAGACCCAGGTTGCTCAAGGCCTGCTCCACATAGGTATTTGGAGCAGGATGCGCCCAGTCATCAACATAAACCAGGATATTCGCCTGAAGCGTAGGAGCATAAGGAGTGTAGCGATAGGCACCAGGATATGCAATTGTCTGACCGCTGTTCGCATCGGCAACTGCGGTACCAACCGTATCCTGGTACAGCCATTCCAGGCTCCCGTCGCCCCCTTCACCCACCGGCTCTTCCGGCATCAGCTCACCCATCGCAAAGACGGTGTAGACTTCGCCATCCGAGAAATTGATATCCGGGATGCTCAACACCACAGGGGTGATGGTGCCGGTAGCGCGCACTTCTAGATCGTATGTGCCCGCTTCGACTGGCAGGTAGGGGCTGGCTTCCTGGAAAGCAATATCACTGAACAGCACTGGTCCACCGCCTGCTATGGCAACATCCACTGCTGGAGCATCCGGTGAAGCGTGGAAGAAGCGCACGTGGGCGAAGCCTTCGTCGGGAGCACTGTTATCATCCACCAGGACCACGGGGGTGATCTCCTGCAGGTAGTCGGTCGCCACCACGGTGTAATCGGTGGCGTCATCCAGGGTCAGGGTGGCGCTGATCACGGCTGCGCCGGAGCAGTCGAAGACGCCATCATAGCCGAAGACCTCCACGAAGTAGTCAGCGGGAGGCAGCACCAGGTAGCCTGTGATCTGCTTGAATTCCAGATAATCAACGGCGGTGCTGCCATCGACACATACTTCGACAGCCGGGGCATCCGGAGAGGCATGCGCCACGCGCAGCATGGCGTAGCCGCTTGCCAGTTCCGGATCGGCGCTCACCAGGTAGTCCGCACTGTAGTAGTACGTCCACGGGTATGGACCCTCTGTGCCCAGGTATGGTCGGACGACCTGCTCATAGTTGAGGGTCTCCATCTCCATCAGCACCTCATCCCCGAGGGTTACACTGGCAGCGGTTGCGCCGGGATTCTTGACGGTGAAGGTCTGGCTCCACTCGTCGCCCGGGAAGAGCAGGTTGGCAAAGGAGTCGTACTGGGTGCCCTTGTACTCGCCGGCGGCCAGCACGCCGGGGGAGGCGTACACGCCGCCCAGGCCGGCAGCGATATCTGTGCCGGTATCGGCGTTAACGCGCCCGGCGCCCTGCATGAGCACGTCGTGGTTGAGGTCTGTCGCGCCAGCCATGAGGATCTGACCGGCAGTCTCATAATCCGGGAAGGCGCCGTTGGCTTCCATGTAGGCCTGGTAAATGGTTGCCATCACACCAGCAGCCTCTGGCGCCGCGCGGCTGGTGCCGCCCCACTCGTACCAGGCGTTGTTGCCATCGCCGGGGAACCAGGCGCCGTAAGAGTAGTTGTAGATGGCACTCATGTTGAGCGGGCCATCGCCGGCGCCCCAACCGCCAGTTGCCACCACTTCCGGATCGGGAGCGCCCATGGCGTCCGGGCCGCGTCCGGAGAAGTGCACCACTTCGCCATCGTTGATCTGATCCTGCGCAATAGCGCTGCCGAAGACGGTGCTGGATCCGTAAAGCGTGCTGGCTCCAACGCCGATAGCGGTGGCGCCGCCGGGCGAGTTGACCGTGCCGAAGCCCGGCCCGCCGTTGCCCGACGAGTTGAAGAAGGTGGTATTGGGCAGGTAGTTGGTGTTGTAGTAGGTTAGCAGGCGCGATTCCCAATCCCAGCCGTCATTGTGCACCGAGCCATCGCCGTAGGACATGCTGGCGATATCGACGAACTCATCGCCGCTGTTCGGTGTGCCATCCACGCCGTAGGCCAGGAAGGTATAGGCATCGTAGAAGCCCTGCATGCCATTGACCACGTTGTAGTTCTGCCCCATGGCGATAATACCCGCGCCAGGCGCCGCGCCCTGCACCGTGCCGACATCCGCAGGCTTCAGGAAGGGCAGATACTCGCTGACGTCGTCGGCATCGAAGAAGCTGCTCCAGTCTTCAGGATCGTACTGGACGAACTCTCCAAACATGCCGAAGTAGCCCTTGATCTGCCCATCCGCCGTGGCAGCGGAAGCGCACAGCGTGCCGTGGTCGCCGCCATCCGCGTAATCCGAGCCGAGCATGAAGGCTACCAGATGTCCGTTGAGCGGGATGGGATCTTGATACGCCGGGCCAATGCCGGGATATAAGAAGTCCATACCCGGTACCGGCAGCTCGCCGTCAGCAATGTAGTAGACCATGCCGCCGGAGAATTCTGCGATGCCGTCCGAGCCGTCCGTGGCGCCTTCCTCGGTGTAGTGGCTCGGTCCCAGGATGAACGAGCCCGCTGGCAGCGTCTCTTCACCCTCTGTGATATATGGCTGGCCGTTCTGCTGAAGGAACCACAGCGGAGGATAGTACCACGCATAGGACGGGATGTAAGCCGTGCCGGTCATGACGACTGTATCGGTGTAGACGTATGATCCGAAATCCTGGGCGAGCACCGGATCGTCCGTGCCCAGGACAGCCGTATCGTCGAACTGGTCGAAGTAGCCGTCGAAGTTCAGATCGCCGATGACGGTGTCATACACCCCGGCTTCCTGGGTGTCCAGCAGGATGAAGGGCATCCAATCGCCGTAATAGGTCACGTAGTTCGGGATCTGGATATCCGGGTGCACACCCCAGCGGATCTCGCCGCTCAGGCTCAGGTCCACCAGCTCCTGGTCGATTGTCCACCAGAAGTCGTCGAACCAGAATCCCTCGTCCGAGCCACCGGCGCAGTAGATCACGTCGCTAACCCCGGCGTACCAGCTCAAGTTGTCGTCCAGATCAGGGTCGTTGTACCAGCTCCAATAGTTGTCCCAGCTGTCATAGCCGTTGTAGTAGTAGTTGCGCATGGAGTAGGGGTCCAGGGCGATCGGCCAGCCAGCGTAGGGACCATCCTCGTAGAAGGCGATGTTATCCTGCAGGTCGGGGTGACCGAAATCCACGCCCGAGTCGATGATGGCAACGTCTACGCCCTCGCCGGTGTAGCCCTTAGCCCAGGCTTCCGGGGCGCCGATCAAGCTTGCGCCGTTCCAGTCATCAACCCCCTCAGTGCCGGAGGGAGCCGCACCGATCGGTAGTGCTTTCTGGTTGCCCTCAGGATCTGCAAAGACTGCAGCAGCCTGGGCGCGCAGCTCATCGGCTTTCTCCTTGGTCATCCGCCCAGCATCCTCTTTGGGGGTGAGCGGGATGGGCGCCTCGATGGCATGAAAGACCTCGGCAGCGATGACATCCGGGTGGGAGGCCATCTTTGGTATCATTGCCGGTTTAACCGTGGCAACCACCAGCTCCTGCCCGGCCGGGAATGGCCGTGTCTCTCGGACATCGACCACGCCACTCAGGTCAGCGCCGGCTTTGGCCAGGATATACACTTCTACAGCCACTGCCCCGCCTTCCTCGGCGACCTGGCGCAGCTCACTGTCCACTTTGGAGAGTGGATTTGGCTGAGCACCGCTCCCGCCGGGACTGAGGGGCTGCTCGGGCTGCAGGGGACCATCGGGCGGCTCGGTTTGCACGGCAACCGCCTGGCGCGGAGCCACCGCGCCGAAGAGCAGGCCAGCAACCAGAACCGCCGCAAAGATCCGAAAGCAGATATTCTTACTCATGGCATTCACTCCTTACTCATATCGTTCGGTCGGATCAAGTCTTCTTCCTGTGATGATTCTGCGAACTGGAGTAGAACTGATGGATAAGGGGTTTATTTCGCAGCAACCTCCTTTCTGAAAATGTATGTTCATTCGCCTGGCGCTGAAACGCGTCCACTGGCTCAACACAGCCAAAGACATACCAGCCAGTCGATCAGCTCGGGACAATCAATAAAAAACGACCTGTAAGGCACAGACCGTTTATCTACAGCTCAATTGGCAATAATAATTTAGCGTCCAGGGAGAAAATGGAACAGCGAAATCCCGGACGTACACCGGCACTGCACGAGACTCGGGCGAGTGATCTAGGTGGTCCACCACCAAACTTTCCTTGGTTCCCCACGTTTGATAGTCGTGGACAGATATGATTAAGTTAAGATTAAGATAGCATAAATACCAGGTGAATGTCAAGTATTCTTGGATTTTTTAAGGATAATGTACAGTTGGGAATTGTTAATTTACAAAAGCGAGTGGGGCGGTATGCCATCCAACACCAACGGCATAAATATCTTTCCCGCTGCGGCTGTGGTGGTCAGCTCCGCCTCAGCAAAAACCGAGGGGACACTCGCTGATCTAACGGTGAACACAGCCACATCGCTGTCGCCTTCCCCCGCAATGGACGGGATTGCCACCTGCACCACAAAGTCAGCACTCTTGCTAGCCCCCAGGGTCGCTCGGCGACCGGCAGGTTTACATCCCAGACGCCCGTAGCCGTGATGCCGAAGGTCTCGGTGATATCGCCGGAATTGGTTACGGTCAGGGTGTACTCTACCACACTCCCTGGCACGCAAACACCTGTCGAGCCGGGTGGGGATAAGGGTCGACGAAGTGACAATCCTCGAGTCCAAGCCCGGCGAGTGGGACGAAGAGTACCTGGGTTGTGCCGGTACGGGAGGCAGCCATCCCCACCCCCCCATGCCGCGCCTCATTCAAGGGCAGAGCATCCTGCTCTCTGTTTGGGAGGTCATCCACGAATACCACAGCGGGGGAATGTGGCTGGTGTATTGTGGGGTAGTAGAATAATTCAAGGCGGAACCTGAAGCCTGGATCATACGTCTACTGGTTATGAAGGAAATGAAGATCCACCCTATGAAAACCACCCACAGCCGGAGGTTTGTGCTCCCCTGCTTGCTTGCCATGCTGGCAGTCACAGCCTGCACTGCCGCGCTCGAAACTCCCGGGATCACTCCCGTGAACGATACACCCACAGAACAGATCACGCTCCCGCCTGACGAAACACCGGGTGAGCCGGAGGATGATTTGATCGAGACTGAGACCAGCCTTCCCAGGAGCACGCTTGCCATCCAGACACCTGTGCCTGGGACCGTCCCAGATGGATCCAGACCGACCGGTGCAGCTGCCAGCCTGCCAGCCAATCTGCCCCCCATACAGGCAGCCGCCATCCGGAGTGCCATCAGCGACCTGGCAGAGCGCCTGAACACCGACGTCTCAGAGATTTCATTTATAAGAATATTTGCAGACGAGTTCCCGGCCTCGCAGTTGGGCTGTTCTTCCGCCAAACAAGCACCCGATCCCATGCAAGCCCTGGTATCCGGGCAGACAATCCTTCTGGAACACTCGGGGGAGACTTACATCTACCATGCCCGCGCGAGTGAGGTGTTCTACTGCGGGTCCGAATAAAAAAAGGCAGGAGCGATAGCAGGCTGATCCTCAGGGTCTGGCGGGATTGTTATTCATCATGGGGAGGTAACAGTAGTAGGAACTCTCCGGCTGCGTCACAAGGATCGAAGGGAAATAAGCCGAGTGATGACCCAACAGGCTGGCTGCCGCTGATGCATCGATCCTGCCCCAGCCGGTCAGATGATCAAAACCAGGCGACCACACGTCCACTGCTGTGACAGTTATCGCCTCAGCAATCTCGCCCGCGACCAGATCGGAGTCCAGAGACCAGAGCAGTGCCGCCAATCCGCTGACATGCGCGGTAGACATGGACGTGCCGCTCAAGTCTGTGTACGAACCAGCGCCATTCGTGCTGAATATTTCTACCCCTGGGGCGGCAACGTCTATCTCGGGCCCGCGGTTGCTTAGATTCCAGGGGATATCCTGGTTGTCAGTAGCCGCCACCGCCAGGACATTCGCCATGCGAGCTGGGAACATCACCGCCCCTCCCCCATTCCCGGCAGCCGCCACCACCAGGCTGCCGCGGCTACGGGCATACTCAATTGCATCCACGATAGTTTGAGAATATTCGTCGCCCCCTATGCTCAGGTTGATGACACGCGCCTCGTTGTCAGCGGCGTAGATAATAGCCTGGCTGATATCATCCCATGAGCCCCCGCCGTTTTGGTCGAGCGCCTTGAGCGGCATCAGCCGCGCCCCCCAGGAGACACCGGCAATGCCGGTGTGATTATTCGTGCCGGCAGCCGCGATACCGGAGACATGGCTGCCATGACCTTGGTCGTCGTCCGGGAGCGAGTCGGCATGCACGAAATCCCAGCCCTGGAGATCATCCACAAATCCATTGGCGTCGTCGTCCAGGCTGTTGGCAGGCACCTCCCCAGGGTTGCTCCAGATCTTGGTGGCTAAATCGGGGTGGCTCAGGTCGATGCCGGTATCAACCATAGCAATTATTGTGTCATCGCCGGTGGTGACCTCCCAGGCGTCCGGCAGGCGGATGACGCGCAAGTTCTCCTGCTGCGCCTGGTAAAAGTTGTCATTTGGCACCACCTCTGCTATGCGCATCGTGCCATTAATTTCTGCCCAAGCCACCGCAGGCTGCGCCTGCAGGTTAGCGAGCACGTCGGTATCCCCCATTGCTCGGCTCTGTACGTGCCAGACGCCGATCTGTGGGATGGTGTCCAGCACATGCAGACCCTGACCCTCGAAATAGACGATTGCCTGGGCTGGCTCCCATTCGCCTGCCAATTGCACCAAGTAACCGTCACCCAAGGCTTGGAGTTCGGGACCCAGCCCTGCGACGCTCGCCGCCTGAGAGAGGCCGAAAATCTCAATTATCAACAAAACAAGGAACACAGAGAAATGGCTGGTTATGAGGTGCATCGGGATCGGTTATCCTTATTCAAGGTATTTTAACCAGGTTTGGGAGGATAGGGACAGCAAATAATGTGAAGGCGGAATTGGTATCAACTCACAAATAAGGTATTATATTGCGGCGCGGGGAGAAACTCCGGAATAGACCATTTTTAGATAGCCCCAGCAGGGATTCCTCGCTGCGCTACTACT
>CAZGIX010000031.1:0-32055 GCA_964525785.1 uncultured Anaerolineaceae bacterium | reverse complement strand
CATGTCCGGTGGTGTGAGAGGGGGCGGTTAGTCCCCGCCCCCTACTCGATTATATTAATCGCTGAACGGCACTTCTACTTCTAAAGCCGCGATCTCCAACCGCATGCGAGCCAGCTCGGCCTGGACGAAGGGGATCACTTCCCCGTGCGGGATGACGGTTTTTTCGGGCTGGTCACGGCGCTTGTGCTCCACGCCGCCTTGCTTGAGCGCCCGCTCGCTGACGGTCAGCCGCACCGGCAGGCCGATCAGATCGGCGTCGTTGAATTTCACTCCCGGGGTCTCCTGGCGATCGTCATACAGCACTTCGATACCGGCTGCCTGCAGGCGGTCATAGAGATCTTCTGCGGCTTGCTGCGTGCCCGGATCGCCTTTGCCGACCAGGCTGATCAGGTGCACGTGGTAGGGGGCAACCGTCACGGGCCAGATCAAGCCCTGATCGTCGTGGTGTTCTTCGGCGACGCATGCCAGCAGGCGACCGCTGCCGATGCCGTACGAGCCCATGATGACCGGCTTTTCTTGCCCGTCTTTGTCCAGGAAAGTGCAGCCCATCGCATCGCTGTAGCGCGTCCCCAGCTTGAAGATGTTGCCGACCTCCACGCCGCGCACGGTGCGCAGGGGGGTGCCGCACTGCGGGCAGGCATCGCCCTCGCTGGCAGCAGTGATGTCAACCACCAGGTGAGCCTGGTAATCTCTGCCGAAATTGACGTTGCGCAGGTGGTAGCCATCCAGGTTGGCGCCGGCGACCAGGTTGGGCGAGGTGGGGATGGCGTCATCCACCACGATCAGAGCGCCTTTCAACCCGACCGGTGACGCATATCCGGGCACCGCCCCGGTGGCTTCGATCTCGGCCTCGGTTGCAGGGCGCAGCTCTTTGGCTCCGATGGCATTTGCCAGCTTGGTCTCGTTGACCTCCATATCCCCGCGCACCACGGCAAAGATGAATTTCTCGTTCGTCTCCTTACCTTCCGGAATGGCTGCCATCATGAACACCGCTTTGGCGGTCCGGGATTTGGGGATCCCCAGGAAATTCGCCAGGTCTTCGATGGTCTTCGTGTCGGGCGTGGCGACTTCCTCCACCGGCAGCGGGTCTTCGGGGGAGACGAGCGGCTTGACAAAGCGGGCAATCTGGCGGTTGGCGGAGTAGCCGCACGAATCGCATAACAACAAGGTGTCTTCACCGATAGGGGTCAGGTACATGTACTCGTGAGCCAGCTTGCCGCCCATCATGCCCACATCGGACTTAACCGCTACCACCGGCAAGCCGCAGCGGTGGAAGATGTTAAAGTAAGCCTGGTAGTGGGCGCGATACTGCTGGTCCAGCCCATCCCAATCCGCATCCAGCGTGTAGCTGTCCTTCATGGTGAACTCGCGCACGCGGATCAGACCGGCGCGCGGGCGCGGGTCGTCACGCCATTTGGTCTGGATGTGGTAGATCAGGCGCGGCAGGTCGCGGTATGAGCGCACTTCCCGGCGCACAAGATCGGCTACGACCTCCTCATGGGTCATCGAGAGGACCATGTCGCGGTTGTTCTTATCTTTGAAGCGTCCCATCTCGGAGCCAATCTGGTACCAGCGCCCGGTCTCCTGCCACAGCTCAGCAGGGTGCACCACCGGCATGGTCATCTCCTGCCCACCGATAGCATCGATCTCATCCCGGAGGATATTCTCGATCTTGGTCAAGCTGCGGCGTGCGAGCGGAAGGGCAGAAAATATGCCTGCCGCAAGCTGGCGGATGAAACCCGCCCGCACCAGGAGCTGGTGGCTGACCGTCTCGGCGTCAGCGGGGGCTTCACGTAAGGTCTGCCCAAAAAGCTGGCTCATTCTCATAGCGCTTATCTCCTCCTCGGTTAATCAAATCACCCTCTGGAGGCTTTCAGTCCAGAGGGCGGGTGTATCCCTGTCGGCGTACTACCCAGCCAAATCCCTAAAAACCGAAAGCCTGGTCAGGCCTGCGGGGGCGTGGGGAAGGGCGGGTAGGGAATCCGTTCATATTGTCACAAAGTTTACCATCGGATAGGATGCTGTCAAGGTCAGGAGGCTCCGTCGTCTACCCACTTTCAAGGTTGATGACCACTTTCCCCCGGACGTGCCCTTCTCCCAGATAGCGCAAAGCTTCTGGCGTCTGGCGGAACGGGTAGCGCTTATCGATCGCCGATACGATCGTTCCAGCTTGAAGCTGCTCTTTCAAGAAATCCAGGTCCTCTTGCCTTACCCTGGCAAGAAAGTTGCCCAGTTTCTGACCTCCGATTTTGGATTTCAACCGCCCCAGGAATATCCCCTGGAACAATTGAGCCAGGGTGCCTCCCGCCATGACATAAATGCCCTGCGGAGTTAAGGCGCGCTGGTAATCTGATATCGGACGAAACCCATTAACAGCCAGGATCAGGTCATA
Source organism: uncultured Anaerolineaceae bacterium (assembly GCA_964525785.1). Classification (GTDB taxonomy): domain Bacteria; phylum Chloroflexota; class Anaerolineae; order Anaerolineales; family UBA4823; genus JAQBDA01. Next base: position 29,663 of record CAZGIX010000031.1, on the reverse strand, counting down.
TTGCTGCCCACTTTGGGTGAAATCTTCCTGGGTGTAGTCAACCACGTGATCAGCCCCGAGCGTGCGCGCCTGTTCCAGATTCCGGGGGCTGGTCACTGCGGTGGTCTCAGCCCCGAACAATTTGGCAATCTGCACCGCAAATGTCCCCACCCCGCCAGAGGCGCCGTTGATCAATACCTTCTGCCCCGGCTGGATCTGTCCCTGATCGCGCAGGCCCTGCAGGGCAGTGAGCGCCGCGACCGGCACCGCCGCAGCCTCCTCGAAGGTTACGTTCGCCGGTTTCAAAGCCAGGTCCTTTTCCTTGGCACATGCATACTCGGCAAAACCGCCCGTGCTGCACCCGAACACTTCATCACCAGGCTGAAATTGCCTGACGTTCTTGCCAACCGCTTCAACCCGCCCCGAAATATCAGAGCCGAGCCTTCTGTCTTTGGGTTTGAGCAGGCCTTGACCCATCAGGCGAACCAGGAAGATGTCGGCGGTCAGGAGGTGCCAGTCGGCGGCATTGACGGATGCCGCAAACACTTTCACCAGGACCTCATCATCCGCTGGGGCCGGTACATCGACATCTACAAGCTTGAGCACATCGGGTGAGCCATATTGGTCGTGGACAAATGCTTTCATAGCGTTTCCTTACCAGTATCTTCGCTCAACCCGACCTACGAGGCTGAGGCGCAGAATCTGCTTCGAGCAGGATAACCTGTCCATCCGATTTTACGGCTGCAAACATGCCGCTGACCAGGCAACTGAAATCTGCCTCATCCAGCGCTACCAGGGGAATCGGGCTGTGGTACATCTCATCGGCAACGATGGACGCCAGGGCGAAAAACGTGTCCACCTGAGTGGTGAGAATTGCGGCGGGGGCGGTGCCGGCTTTTACCGCTTCAAGCAGCACTGCCGTGGTGGTAGAAGACCCGCGGGTAAAAGGCAATACCAGGATGCAGCCTCCCACACGCTGACCAGAAAGCGGATGGCGCCGGTCGATGATCTCCCCGGTATGGTAGTCGTAGCCGCCCCAGAATGATAGCGGTTCGCGGCTGGCAGCTACCAGGCCTTGCGCCTCCCCAGGCACGACCGGCTTGCCAATTATCAGTCGTCCCACCGGCTGTTCTCCCGTATTACCCGCCCTGCAATTGCAGATCGGACGCAGTCTTCCAGGCTGCCAAAGGCGAGGCGCGTGTTGAGCATACCCGGAGCATAGTAGGCATACTTGGCGGAATTGGTCATCAGCCTGCGGACGGAGGCGGGCAGCATCGGGGAGGTCAGAATGCAGGTATCCACCGTCACTTTGCCGCCGAAGTCCTGCAGAGCTTGCAGATAGCTAGCTTGTTTTGCCAACAGCGCCATCGCCCGGCTGGAGGTGACTAAAAATTGAACGTCCGGGTGCACATGTTTTCCTGTTAGCAGCGGGGCAAGCTGGCGAAACTCCGCCAGAGAAAAATGCGGGCTGCCCAGCACCACCATGTGCAGCTCATCGCTGTCCGTTGAGGTGAGCTCCCGGTAGGCCGCTTTCAGCATGGGCAGATGGACATCGATCGTCCGCTGAGGCTCTCGTCCATGAAAGGCCGCTTTCAGGTCCGGCGCTTCCGGAGTGACTCCCACGATGTGGAACAGCGCCACCGCGCCCGAAGAAGCCGCCGCAGCGCCCAGGGCCTTCAGCTGGTCTTCGTTTGGTTGGGCTAATAAGCCGTCGATGACCGGTATGCCGTCCTGAGCAATCTTCCCCAGCAAGTGTCCCATCACCGGATAGAAGATATCTTCCTCCTGGAACTCCAACGGAATATACCCCACGCGAAAGAGGAGCTGTCCGCAGCGATTACCGGTGAGGTGCAGCCCCACGGCGGGGACACGCCCGGTGATGGCGCAGCAGATATCTAGCAGATCGGGATAGCGCTCGGTGCGCGCTCCGATGACGGAATTAGCGAAAACGATGGCGTTCGACTCGCCCCAGGCAATTTGCTGCCCGAAGGAGGGTTTCCACTCGGTCTGGTAAGGAGCGCAGGTCCAGGTTGGGATGCAACCCATGCTCTGGTAGGCCTGCATCTGGCGGCGAGCTTTGTCTGCCCAGTCCGCAGGCACGGCCCAACTTTGCCAGCCGTGCTCATCCAGCCCGCTCACATTCAGTGTGGTGGGCACAACCACGCCAGCGCCTAAACCAGCCAGGCGTTCGGCGAATTCCAGGCCTGCTTCGCCGATGTAGACGGTGCTGTCGATATGCGCTCCGCTGATATCCAGCAGCTCCTCGGCGCCGTAGACCTGCGCCATGCGGGTGACGATGCGCATAGCCAGCTGAGCGGCTGGGCCGTGTTCTCCATCGAGCAGGGAGCGGTCGTAAAGCGAGAGATTAAGCGGCATAATCGTACTCAATGGTACTGGATAACGGAGCTATGCGAGATCAGGCATTATATCGTCAACCGGCGGGGATCACATCGTCATGCAGGATGGCGTAAATCTCAACATCATGGTGGCGTCCATTGCTGTACCAGGCCCCGCGGGCGGTGCCTTCGTGTTGGAAGCCACATTTCTCCGCCAATCGGCGCGAAGCCGCATTGTCGGGATGAATGACCAGCCGGATGCGATTCATGCGCTTGGTTTCGAACAGGTAGCGCGTCATCAGTCTCACAGCTTCGGTCATCACACCTCTGCCGCGCTGTTGGCGATCGTAGATTAAGTATGAAAGCTCATATTCATCCAAATAGCTGACGGTTTTGAAGAACTCGATGTGCCCCAAAATCTCACCGGCAGAATCGACGATGATGAGGGTTCCTTCGTCCTTGCCCCAATAGCCGTTTTCCTGAAATTGCTTCCTGAACGCAGGTTGTGACATAATGCCGTGCGGGTAATATTCGCCCCGGTTTTGGATATCGGTGTGGAGATCGTAGAGAACCTCCAGGTCGGCCTCATAAACCGGGCGGAGAGTGATTGATTTTCCCTTTAGCATTCTGCCTCCTTTCTCACCATTTAATCTGACGGGCGGCACGACGCCAGTCAGCTCTGCGGATACCTTCCACAGGCGCTGGGCCAATCCCGTGGTAGGCTTGCCGCGATGGTCGCACCCGCCGGGGGTACTCGCTCCTCTGCACGATCCCGCTCGGGCCATAGTACTCACCGCCCGGAAGAAGGGCATATCAAGCAACAGATCGAGTCAAACGGCCGGCCATTTACTTCTTGTCCAGCACGGCGTTCATACTGCCGGATTTGAAGCCAGCTAGGTCAAGCGAGACAAAGGTGTAGCCAAGCGCCTGCAAGGCGGATACCACCTGCTGGCGATGCTCCAGCAGGAGGGGGAAATCCAACGGCTCGATCTCGATGCGGGCAGTGTCATCGTGGTGGCGCACGCGCACCTGGCGTATGCCCATCTGGTGCAGGACCAGCTCGGCCTGCTCCACCTGGGAGAGCATATCCAGGCTGATCATCGTGCCATAGGGGATGCGCGAGGACAGACAGGCAGCGGCGGGCTTATCCCAATTGGGCAGCCCGGCTTGCCGCGCCAGCAGACGGATTTCCTCTTTGGTCAAACCGGCGTCCAGCAGCGGGCTGCGGATGCCGTGCTGGCGGGCAGCCTGGCGACCGGGGCGGTGGTCAACGGTATCGTCCAGATTGCTGCCATCCACCACCCGGGCAAAGCCGTGCTTGCGGGCATAATCAGCCAGCTCGCCGTACACCTCGGTTTTACAGAAATAACAGCGGGCAGGGGTGTTCTCAAGATAGCGTGGATCTTGAAGCTCACTGCTCTCGATCAGGGCGTGTCCGGCGCCAATCTGCCGGGCTATCGCCTGCGCATCTCGCAGCTCCTGAGAAGGCAGGCTGGCAGAAACAGCAGTGAGGGCAATGGCGCGCTCCCCCAGGCAGTCGTAAGCCACTTTGAGCAGGTAGGTGCTGTCGATACCGCCCGAATAAGCCACCGCCACGCTGCCCATAGAGGTGAGGATATCTTTTAGTTTTGTAAGTTTTGCGTCCAGCTCTGTACCCATAATGAGCTCCTAGATAATTGTAATAACATTAAAGATAATTAGCTTTCACGGCTCCCCAAGGATATTGGATGGTGCTACGCCACCTACAGAAAACCCCAGGAGGCTGTGAGGCGCTCGTCCAGGCGGTGCAAACCGGCTTCGTGAGCCAGCCGGAGTGCAGTTTGGTACTCCTGGCTGGTGATGCGGCGGTTGAGCTGCGGATATTGGCCCGCCTTATGCGTCGGGTGGTACTGGTCCATCAGGTTCAGGTATGTGCCGGTGGAGATCTGCTGGGCTAAGAACTGCACGATGTGCTGCGTGCCCGCCAGGTTATTAGGCAGCACCAGGTGCCGCACCAACAGGCCGCGCTGCGCCAGTCCCTGCCCGTCGATGAGCAGATCGCCCACCTGGCGGTGCATCTCAGCGACGGCTGCCTGGTTGATCCTCGGGTAATCGCGGATCTTGGAATAGCGCAGGGCAACATTGGCATTGGCGTATTTCATATCCGGCATGTATATATCGATGACGCCATCCAGCAAGGCCAGGGAGGTCTGGGAGTCGTATCCACCGGTGTTGTATACCAGCGGCAGGCGCAAGCCAGCCTGCGCCGCGATCAGCACGCCTGCCAGAACTGGCGCCACGACGTGGCTAGGCGAGACAAAGTTGATATTGTGGCAGCCGCTCTCCTGCAGCTCCAGCATGATCACTGCCAGCCGCTGCGGATCTACCACCTGCCCGCTGTCGGTCTGGCTGATATCGTGATTCTGGCAGTACTGGCAGCGCAGGTTGCAGCGGGTGAAGAAGATGGTTCCCGAGCCGCGCCAGCCGCGCAGAGGGTCTTCCTCACCCAGGTGAGGGCCGTAGCTGCTGACCATGGCTTGATCGCCCGTGCGGCAAACCCCGAGCGCTCCGCCGCGGCGGTCCACGCGGCACTCCCAGCCGCAGAGGAGGCATTTCGCCAGGCCTGCATAGGCCTGGTCCACACGCTGCTGAAGCTCTCCGGTGTGCAGAAGTTTCAAGTAAGCCGGTTCGAAATCGCCCATATCATGATCGGGACACGGAAAAACACGGATTTGATGGATATTAATAATCCATTCAGGATCTGTGAGAATCCGTTTGATCCGTGTACAGTATATCCTTTGGTTTGATCCGTGTACAGTTTCTCCATTGGCTCGTATGTTATCTCAAGAATAAACACACCAGGTCGTTGACATTGGTCTGGGTGGGGCCAGGGAGCAGCAAATCGCCAATGGGTTCGAAGAAATGGTAGGCATCATTGCGTTCCAGATATTCTGCCGGATCGAGACCCAGCCGCCGCGCCTGGGAAAGCGTTTCTCCAGAAACGACAGCCCCGGCAGCATCCGTCGGCCCGTCGCTTCCATCGGTCGCCAGGGCTACCAGAATCGCCTCGGGGAGGCCAGCCATCTCGGTTACGGCTGCCAGGGCAAGCTCCTGGTTGCGGCCTCCCAGCCCATCCCCATGCAGTGTCACGGTGGTCTCGCCGCCTGCCACCAGGCAGGCCGGTCGAGGCAGGGGTTCCCCGCTGGCATGCACCTGGCGGGCGATGGCTGCCAGGGTGCGTCCGGCCTGGCGCGCTTCGCCCTGCAGGTAGGTGGTCAGCAGCAGTGAATTCCAGCCCAGGCGTGCAGCGTGCTGGACGGCTGCTCCGGCTGCCTGGTAGTTACTGCCGATAACCAGGTTGTGTACGCTTTCAAATGCTTGATCTCCCGGCTTGGGGGTTTCGGGAAGATCGCCGCGTGCGCCGCGATACAAATGTGCCAGGATAGCTTTTGGGGTGCGCTCAAGCAGCTGGTAATGTTGTAATACGCCAAGGGCGTCCGCATATGTGGTCGGATCTGGCACGGTCGGCCCGGAGGCAATCACATCCAGCGGGCTGCCGACCACATCCGAGAGGATGAGGGCGATGAGCCTGGCTGGAGCAGCCAGGCGCGCCAGACTACCCCCTTTAAGAACTTCAAGATGCTTGCGCAGAGAATTGATCTCTTCGATGGTGGCGCCGCAAGACAGCAGCTCATGAGTGAGAATCCTGAGGTCATCCAGGGTTATATCCCCAGCTGGAAAGGTCAGCAGGGCTGACCCGCCGCCTGAGATCAGGCAGATCACCAGGTCTACCTCCGAGGCGTCCAACAGCAGCCCGGCGATGGCCTGAGCGCCGCGCAGCCCGCGCTCATCCGGGAGCGGGTGACCGGCAGGGATGATCTGCAGACCTGGGGGAAGTGGCTGATCCGGGCCTCCCTGATAGCCGTCTTTCGTAAGGATAATGCCCTGGCAGGGAAATCCATCCAGGATCTGGTACACCGCGCCCGCCATGGGCACCCCGGCCTTGCCGGCTCCGACGACGATCACCCGGTGGATATTCTTCAAAGAACAGGCTTCATCCCCAGCGACCAGATCGTCTCCGTCCCGATGCAGGTGCCGCTGCACCGCCGCGGCGGGCTCGACGGCCTGCAGGGCAGCCGCCAGCACCTGTCTCACCTGCTCTCCCCAGGCCAACCCTTCCAGCGAGAGAGTATTAAAGAGGGTGGGGTCTATCGGGCGAATAGGGCACTCAATTCAAGCCAGCGGCTGGATGACTGCGGGCAGATCGTTGGCAGGGCTGTTCACCAGGGTCGAGATCGGGTAGGCCTGCATCTGGTCAGCCGGGTATGGCTTGAGCAAAGCGGATAGCTCTTTGGGATTGCCTTCTCCCGTCGCCAGCCAGGTTGTGTACCCGTCTGGGGGCAGGATCACCGGCATACGGTTGTGGATGGCAGCCATGAGCTCATTGGGTTCGGTGGTGATGATAGTAGTCGACAGGATATCCGAGCCGTCTGGCGAGCTCCAAATTTCCCACAGCCCGGCGAAGGCGAATGGCTGGCCGGAGGCCAGGCGGATGTACATGGGCGTTTTGGATTTCTGACCCGGCTTCTGCTGCCATTCGAAGAAGCCGTCTGCCAATATGAGGCAGCGCCGGCGCCGAAACGCGGCGCGGAAGGCGGGCTTCTCCGCCAGGGTCTCGGCGCGGGCGTTGATCATGCGGCTGCCGATCTGCGGGTCCTTGGCCCAGGAGGGGATCAGACCCCACGTGAAGTAGTCCAGCTGGTTTTTACCGTCGTTGGGCACCACTGCCACCGGCTGAGTGGGGGCGACATTGTAGCGCGGCCTTATTTCCGGGGGTACATTTACCCAGGGAAAGGCTTCCTGAACCGCGTTCACATCTGCTGTAAGTGAAAATCTTCCGCACATAGCTCCATCCTTGTTACGGTCTAGATCACCCCAAACCCTTCTTATGAAAAACGCGCCGTCTTGATGTCGAGGCAACCTGCTCTAACGGGTTTTGGTGTTATGATAGGTCCGTTGTGTATCTGATTATAAGGTAAAAAGAATGGATTTAAGTCAAAATATGGAACTGGCTGTCGATCCTGCTGCCAAGGTCCATCCGGACAGAGGCGCGGCCACGCTGGGGTATTTTGGAGCCTGGATGGTCTTTGGCCTGATCTCGGCTGTACTCGGTCCTACCCTGCCCGGATTGGCAAAGAATGTCGGTACCACTATTTCACAAATCAGCCTGGTGTTCACAGCGCAGGCTCTGGGCTACCTGGGGGGAGCACTGGTAGGCGGCAGGCTATTCGATAGAATCCCCGGCAACCGATTGCTGGGAGTCATCATGCTGGTTATGGGATTATCTGTATTCCTGGTCCCGCTGATCGGCTGTTTCTGGGTATTGATACTTGTGTTCGTGATCCTGGGAAGCACGCATGGAAGCCTCGAGGTAGGCGCCAACACCATCATCGTATGGATGTTCGGCCGCAAAGTCGGTCCATACATGAATACCATGCATTTCTTTTTTGGGGTGGGGGCGATCTTATCCCCGATTATCGTCGCCCGGATCATTGCTGCGGGCGGCGATATTCGCTGGGCATACTGGCTGCTTGGATGCGCGGCGATCCCGGTGGCGGTGTGGTTGGGGAGGTTATCCAGCCCCAAACATCTAGAGGAAACCAACACGGGTGAGGTCTCGCCCACCAGCTGGGTCCTGGTTGCGCTGATCGCATTACTGCTGTTTCTATACGTTGCGGCTGAGGTCAGCTTCGGCGGATGGATCTACACATACACTGTCAATACGTTCGGTCCGGAATGGAGGACAACTGCAGCAGTGCTCACCTCCGCTTTCTGGGGAGCATTGACGTTTGGCAGGCTGGTATCCATCCCACTGGCGCTGCGTCTGCAGCCGAAGACAGTTCTGGTGGGTGACCTGCTGGGCTGCCTGGTCAGCATCGGTCTGATTGCCCTGTTGCCAGGATCGGTCCCCATCCTCTGGATTGGGACCATCGGCCTGGGTTTCTTCATGGCGGCGTTTTTCCCCACTACGGTGACCCTGGCAGGCCAGCGGGTGCAATTGCATGCCAGGGTGAGCAGCTGGTTCTTCGTGGGGGCGGGAGCGGGCGGAATGGTGCTGCCATGGGTGATCGGGCAGCTGTTTGAGTCTATCGGTCCAGGCGTAGTCACCAGCTTGATATTCGTCGACCTGCTGGCTACCCTGGCGGTGCTGGCGGTGATCCTGTGGCTGCCATCGCCATCCGTCAGGCGTGTGATCCAGATGTCGGAAGGGAAATAATCCAGAGGAACCGACATGCCAGTCGAGGATGCCCAGCGTTGGAACCAACGCTACTCACAGGATGCGCGCTTCCACACCTACACACAACCGCGCCCCTTCCTGCTGGAAAATGCTGATTACCTGCCTGAGAGCGGCCTGGCATTGGATGTTGCCATGGGCCTGGGCGGCAATGCGGCGCTGCTCATCAAGCGCGGCATGCGCGTTGTGGGCGTGGATATATCCATCGTAGCGCTGCAGCAGGCAAAAGCACGCCTGCCAGGGTTGATGGCGGTGCAGGCCGATCTAACCCAGTACCGCCTTCCGGATGCGAGTGTCGATGTGATCCTTAATTTTTATTACCTGCAGCGCAGCCTGTGGGGCGATTACCACCGCTGGCTGCGCCCGGGGGGACTGCTTTATATCGAGACGCTGACCAGCCCGATGCGCGAGATCCAACCGCACCTGGGTCCGATCTACCTGCTGGAACCAGGTGAGCTGGCAGAGGCATTCTCCGACTGGGAGACGCTCGTATACCAGGAGGGCTGGCAGACATCCCGCTCGGGACACCCACGCGCAGTCGCCAGCCTGGTCGCCCGGTGGTCAGGTTAAGCCAGACAGGTGCTTATACTATCAGACTCCGGTCCTCGGCGCTCGCCCTGTAAATCGCACAGATTCATGGCTTGATGGCGCGGGTGGCGATATAGGTGGGAGCGTAGCGCGATAGGGCTATCTCAGGATCCGAATCTTCAAAGAAGCCCGCGATCATGAATCCAGCCGCAATCTGCCCGCCGATCTGCTCGTCCAGGGTGTGGCTGAATTCCAGGGGGGACTTGTCCTCCATAAATTGCCGCAGGGCTTCCGGGTCCATGTCAGCCAGGTCGGAGTAGGGCAGGCGATGGCAAACTTCCAGCTCCCCACGGTCCATCTTTTCAAAATCAAAGATGTACATGATGGGATTGTTGAATCCCGCCAGCAGGCTGCCTCCCTGGCGCAGCACGCGATATGCCTCCCGCCAGACGGGCAACACATCGGGGGCGAATATGTTGGATACCGGATGAATAATCAAGTGGAAGCTCTCATCTGGGAATATGGAGAGATCTGCCATGTCCCCTTCCACGGTGCGGATAGAAAGGTTCTCCCGGATGGCAACCATTCGATCCTGTGCAAGCTGGCGAGGCGAATTATCCAGTACGGTCACGGCCGCACCGGCTGCAGCCAAAACCGGACCTTGCTGACCTCCGCCACAGGCCAGGCAAAGCATGTCGATGCCATGCAGATCGGCTGGGAACCAATTGCGAGGCACCGGTATGGTGGGGGTGAGCAAGATCTCCCATTGACCTTCCCGTGCGGCTGAGATGACTGACTCAGAGACCGGAACGGTCCAGCGGTTTCCGCTATCAACCTGATGGTTCCATGCTTTGCGATTGTAGGCCAGGATGTCCATGCTATTTCCCGTAGAAGAAAAGAACCGAAGGCTGTCCCTCGGCTCTTGGCTGCAACAAAGGATGATCAGGATTTCTTACGCTTGAACAGGATCAGGATGTTTCCGCCTTCTGGGGAATATTCGTAGCGGACTTCATCCATCATCTTACGCATCAAATACACGCCTACTCCGCGCGGTTTGATCATCTCAAGCGGAACGTTTAATTGTGGATCTGGGATATGCTGCGGATTGAACGGACGGCCCCGGTCGCGTAAAATGACCGTCAGCCCCTCGTTGCCAGGAATGACCGTGCATTCCATCTCGCCCTTCCCCTCACCACCGTAGGCATGGTCGATGATATTGGCGCAGGCTTCATCAACTGCGAGCTGGACCGCATAGATCGCCTTGTCGTTTAAACCGGCTTTCTTGGCTGCCTTGGCAACGAATTTGCCGACCTTGGGGAGGCTCTCAAAACGGCCGGGGAATGATACCGTCTCCATTCCTTACGATGACCGGTAATTAAAAGCTACCGACAGCTGCAGTGATATCATTAAACATCTTGAAATAGGTACCCATCCCGACCAGGTCCAACGACTCGCGGATATTTTCCTGCACATTCACCAGGACAACTTCACCCCGCTTATAGCGCTTGCACTTCTTCTGGGCATCGATCAGGACCCACCAGCCTTTACTGGACATGAAATTGACTTCGCTCATGTCAAAAACGATCTTATATCTGCCGGCTTCGACGATGCTGTTCAAGGCTTCCTCCAGCCGCGGCGCAGTGCTGCTGTCCACACGCCCGGATGCTTTCACCACGTCACAGCGCTTGAATTCAGTGGTAGTGACTTCCATATTTCCTCCTCATCAAGTTCAATCGGGTCGAATTCCCCAGACGCAGGGATTATAACATGGTTATTTCTCGCCCTTAATAAAACGCAACAACATACCCGCCATAAAACCAGCCGTGGTGAACGCGGCCAGCAGTATCCTGGTACGGTCGAGCACAGGCACCACGCTCACTCTTTTTCAGCAATGGGAGGGTGATCTGCACGGCCTGTGCTATCGGTATGACTTTTATCTGCCCGGCAAATACCGGATCGCCGGCGCCTGTCTCTACCCGGAAGAGCGGCTCAGGCAACTTATGCCTGTGGGGCATCCGGGGTGTCTGGTGGGTTCTCTTCGGACTCAGAACGTTCCAGCTTCGAGGCGGCTTTTTCAAGCTCGGCGTTGACCAGCCTCAACGCTTTCAGCAGCTCCTCGCGCATAGAGGCTTCTGTGACCGTAGATCGCACGCGCTCGTGCAAGTCCGACATATCGCTCTTGAAGCGCTGCCCGGTCGGGCTTTCGTTGAATGAGTCGATCTCTTTACGGACAGTATCCGCCAGATCTGCCAACCCGGTCTCGATCTCGCTCTGCAGCTTTTTCCTTTCCGGTGCATCCCAGACGGATCGCATGGTCTTCAGCAAGTTGTCGCCGAGCAAACGAAAGGCATCGCTCACGCTCTCATCATTCGACGGGTTATCGCTCATGGTATTCCTCCAGTCTAATTTTAATCGGGTTTATTGTGCCTTAATTGTTCAGGTTCTGCAAGGGAGGAAACTGCCAATCTCCCAGGCGGATGCCTTGTCTAAGACAGTTAAATATGGCATACTCACAATAATCTTTGCAGTTCCGGGAAAGCATGCCAACCCATCGAGGTGACGATGTACCATCCATTCCAGGAGATTGCCACTGACCAGGTCAGGCGGCTTTTCTTTCCTTTGCTGATCGCCACCCTGCTGGTGATGGTGATCATGAATGCAGCCGGCGCACCACTGGAAACCGAAGCCGCTCCGCTCGGCATCATCTCGTTTGAGCTGGCAGGCAGCCCGGAGGCTGCAGCCAACATCCTGGAATCCTGGGATGAGGATAGGCGCGTGCGTGCGGGTTTCAGTCTTGGATTCGATTACCTGTTCATGGCCTTGTATTCGACGACCATCGCACTGGGCTGCATCTGGGCGGGCGGAGTTCTGAATAAGCGAGGCTGGCCGCTGGCATCCGCAGCGGCAGCCTTGGCCTGGGGTCAATGGCTGGCAGCGGCATTCGACGCTGTAGAAAACCTGGGCCTGGTGGAGATCCTTTTCGGCGGTCCGGGGGCACCCTGGGCGGCTGTAGCCCGCGGGTGCGCGATCGCCAAGTTTGGGCTGGTATTCGCCGGAATGGCGTACACGTTCTGCGGTCTGGCCGTCCGCTTGACGATGAAAACCGGGAGATGATCCAAATCCATGGGGTGCGGCGCGACCGAATCCCGCCCGGAGCGTATATCCAGGTAGACTAACAATATAGGAGTGTCTTATGTCCCCAAAACCCTTTCTTATCCTCATTACAGTCCTCGCCGTGGTCAGCATATCCTGCGGTATAAGCATCGACCTGCCCGTAGAGCAGATCAATACAGGTCCAACGGTACGTGAGGAGATCAACATCCCGCTCGTCGATGCAGGCACTCCAGCCGAGCTGGTAATCGGCTTTGGAGCTGGCGAGCTGAAGATCGATCCTGGAACCCAGGATGCGCTGGTCGCAGGCGTGGCGGAATACAATGTCCCGGACTTCAAGCCGGATGTCACCATTGATGGGAACCGGGTGAGCCTGGAGACGGGCGACCTGGAGATCGGTGGCATCCCCAGTTTCCGGAATAGATTTAAGAACGAGTGGAATCTACAGCTCGGGAGCCAGCCGATGGAGCTGTCGATCAATGCCGGCGCCTATAAAGGCATTTTAGAGCTTGGAGGCCTTTCGCTGCTGTCTCTGGACATCTCGGACGGCGCCAGCGAAGTAGGGCTGAGCTTCTCGAATCCGAACCTGGTGGCAATGGAACTGCTGCGCTATAACACCGGCGCGTCTTCGGTAAAATTGACCGGCCTGGCGAATGCCAATGCCCAGGAGATGATCTTCAAGGGTGGAGCCGGTGAATACGTGCTCGATTTCTCCGGTCAGCTGCAACAGGATATGGATGTCAGTATTGATGCAGGCATCAGCAGTGTCAATTTGATCGTGCCGCAAGGCGTATCCGCCCGGCTGCTTTTCGATGGCGGGCTGTCAAACGTAGATATCCACGGAGATTGGGAAAAATCGGGCAGCATGTACGAGATGACGGGGGATGGCCCCCGGATTACGATCAATGTGAACATGGGGGCAGGCAACCTGGAGCTGCGCAACCGCTAGACCAGTACTTAACGCATGATGGCTGCCGGGAGGTTTTCCGGCAGCCATCTGTGTTTAATTTATTGATCTATTACATTTCGTTGGCTTTGTAGCCCGTGCCCTTGGTGTAATAGTCGTAGTTCGGTTGGATATCGGGTGTCAGATCCACAGTCTCGCCAGCAGCGAGCTGTCGCACACAATCAAGCACGACCTTCTCACCATGGTGATTGGTGCCTTCGTAGTGTCCCGTGAGACCGAGGGCACTGATGTACTCGCCACCCTTTGCAGAATAGGCGGACGGTACTTCATCCTCCGGGAAAATGGCTTCGAAGGGGCACTCCGGAATGCAGGCGCCGCAGTCAATGCAGGTGTCTGGATCGATGTAGTACCATGGCCATTCTGAGATTGGTTTCCCAGGGACGATGCATTCTACAGGGCAAACCTCTACACAGCCAGCATCACGCAGGCATAGGCTGGTAATAATATGAGTCATAGACATTACCTCCGTGTTAGTTTATTAGAATTTGGTGAGCCTGTGAGCTTATTGTACCTCAAATTGTGTGGCGGCATATGTATTTATCGAAGAAAGTGACAAATGCATGCCATGATGATGATATTTGATCTCCCGGTACTGCAGTAACCAGACAACTTATATCCGATTCAGTGGCGCATCCTTGACAAGAGCACCTATTGTCAGTATCATCAGTGAAGCCCAATTCTAAGGCTGTGCAGAACTCGTTCTGCTTGTGCTATCTCAAATTTCATACTTTCAAGAGGAGGTTTTTATGATCCACAGATTTATCCAGGCGCTGGATGACAAATTCGGTTTCGAGCAGGCCAGCGCGCATTGTGATATCCCGTGCGGAATCTACGATCCCATCACAGCCCAGATCGCGGCTGTGACCGTGGTGCGGATGATGGACCTGATTGCAGACCTGGAGTCAAAGGGCGCGCATGATGTAAGCTACCACAATACAATGTCGCGCTATATTGCGGTCAAGGAAGAGCACGCCGAGAAAGCCAAGGCCGAAATCCGCATCATCTGGGGCGATTTCATTAAAGCGCAGCACATCGAAAAGCACCCCAATGTGCACGAAGTCACCCATAAGATCATGATGCTGGGCTCCAAGGCCCGCCAGACAGTGGATCGCGAAGCTGCTGTACAGTTTGTGGAAGCGATCAACGAGTTTGCAGAGATCTTCTGGTCCGCCAAGGGCATGGCTACCAAACGCGTTAAATCACCTTACAATCCTCCATTGGAGCTGGTCTACCCTGTAGTTTAATGCTCAGATTTATCAAGGTGTTGGGCTACAGCCTAGCTCCCGACTACCGGGAAGGGGATTTTGTCCTGATCGCCAAAATCCCCTTCTTGCTGAATCGGTTAAAGAGGGGTGACACTGTCGTCTTCAGCCATCCTGTCTACGGCACGATGATCAAGCGTGTCGAGTCCAGCGGCGCGAAGAAAGGGGAGATTTTTGTGGTTGGCACTCATCAGGACAGCGTCGACAGCCGCCAATTTGGGGCCATCCATACGACGGATCTGATCGGGAAGGTGATCTGGCATATCCGCCAACCCGGTAAAGCGCACTAACCGGACCTTCACCCGTCGCCAGCATACGATGATCTCCACCGCTCACCGGCCTCCCGTGCCCCCTCTGGCTATACTGCTTTTCGGCATCCTGGCGGTATCGACCGCCTCAATTTTCATCCGTTATGCACAGGAAGATGTCCCATCGCTGGTGATTGCAGCCTGGCGCCTGACGGTGGCCACCCTGGTGCTGACACCAGTTGCCATCACCCGCCAACGGGCAGAGCTGGGTGCCCTGAAGCGCAAAGAGCTGGCCCTGGCGCTGCTCTCCGGTATCTTCCTGGCCCTACATTTCGCAACCTGGATCACCTCACTTGAATATACCAGCGTCGCCAGCTCGGTAGTTCTGGTAACGACCACCCCCCTGTGGGTGTCGTTATTCGCTCCGCTGGCGATCAAGGAGCCGATCACACGGCTGGTCCTGGTGGGCATGCTGCTGGCATTGGCTGGCGGCATTTTGGTCGGGCTGAGCGATGTCTGCACAACCGGCTCACAAGGCGCCGATTGCCCTCCCCTTGGGGAATTCCTGTCCGGCGAGGCGTTCCTGGGAGATGTGCTGGCGGTCGCCGGGGCGATCTTGGCAGCCTTGTATGTAATCATCGGCAGGCGGCTGCGAGGTGGAATGTCCCTGGTAGGGTACATAACCCTGGTGTACGGCGCAGCTGCCATCGTCCTGATCGTGATTATGTTGGCTGCCGGGCGTGCAGCTTTCGGTTATCCGCCCCAGGCGTATGTGTGGTTGGTACTGCTGGGGCTCATCCCCCAACTGTTGGGTCATTCATCGTTCAATTGGGCTCTGCGCTATCTTTCGGCGGCGTATGTGTCGATCACGCTGCTGGGCGAACCGATTGGATCAACAATACTTGCATATATATTGTTAAATGAAATACCCTCAGCCCTCGAATTATTTGGTGCTATACTTATCCTGACTGGGATTTTCATCGCCTCCCAGAGAGAGGCACGCCAACAGGGTTAAGGTTGGAGGAGGCAGCCGGGGTGTCGATCATGCCATATTTTCCTGATGCTTTGAAATGCCCGGCGCATCCCGGACTGCGCTCCAAACCGAAGCGGGTAGGATCTGCGTAAAACATGCCCGGGAGAGCTGAAAAACCGACCAATAACACAGAAAACAGTCCGTCAAGCGCGGGAGAATCAGGTGCCAGCCTGGCGGGAAAGTTGGCTTCAAGCCTGGAGCGTTTTGCCTGGGATGCCGGTGGGGTGATCGGCCTGGCGATTGCTCTGATGACCCTGCTGGCGCTGCTGCTGCCGGAGCTGACCAGGGGGGCGCTGCTGGTGTGGTGGTCGGAGCTGCTGTGGACCTGGTTGGGTTGGGGGAGTTTGTGGGTCGTCCTCGGAATTGCCGCAATCAGCATATTGATTCTGCGCCAGCGCTACAGCCGACAACCCGGTGAGTGGCCGCAGGTGCGGTGGGGGCGCGTCTTTGTTTTCGAGGCTGCAGCCATTATCTCGCTGGCTTTATTCTCGGCCCTGGGGGGGACTTCGCTGGCGCGGGCAGAGGCGGGCCTGGATGGCGGGCGAATTGGATGGGCGCTGGATTATCTGCTGGTATCCTTGCTGTCCCTTCTCGGCCTGGGCGCATCGATCTGGCGCGTGCTCCTGCTGGGGTTTTCCTTTGTCCTGTTCTTATCGTTAGGTCTCGGTTTGGGAGCCTGGCTGATGGCCTGGGCGCAACGGCAGGCAGTCCAGGGAGCCGTCCACGCAGAAGCAGATCTTGATGCAGATGAGGCGGTCAGTGTGGCGCCCATCGCCGGGCAGGAGATCAGCACCCGCTCGATCAGCGATGCGAAGAAGAAACGACCCACCCTGCCACCGGAATTCCGCAAGAAGCTGCGCGTTGAAGCTGAAGAATCGAACGGCACAACGGCGCCATCCGCGCCGAGAGACGAGCGTTTACCCCCCCTGGACCTGTTGGTAAACGAGCAGGCTTCCCGTCCGGACGAGCGCGATATCAATATGACCGCCGGGCTGATCGAGAAGACACTGGCTGAATTCGGCATCCCCGCTAAAGTGGTCGGGTTTCGGGTGGGACCCACCGTAACCCAGTTTGCGGTAGAGCCAGGATTTGTCGAGAAACCTGTGGGGTCTGCCGAGGGTGATCTCGCGCGCCAGAAAGTGCGCGTATCGCAAATATCGGCCCTGGGCCGCGATCTGGCGCTGGCGCTGTCTGCGGAGCGGCTGCGCATCGAAGCACCCGTCCCGGGACGCCCGTATGTAGGCATCGAGGTCCCGAATGCGCGTTCGACCGTCGTGCGCCTGCGCCCTATCCTGGAGACCGAGATCTTCTACCGCCTGAATTCTCCCCTGGCGATCGCGTTGGGACGGGATGTTTCGGGACAGCCGGTGGTGGCTGATCTGACCCGCATGCCCCACCTGCTAATCGCCGGCACAACCGGCTCGGGCAAATCGGTCTGCATCGCAGCCCTGACGACCTGCCTGGCGATGAACAATACGCCCGAGGATTTGCGCCTGATCATGATCGATCCAAAGATGGTGGAGCTGGTACGATTTAACGGGCTGCCGCACCTGTTTGGGAAGGTCGAGACCAACCTGGAACGCATCCTGGGAGTGCTACGCTGGGCCGTGGCGGAGATGGATCGCCGCTATCGGCTGCTGGAAGAATCCCATTCGCGCAACCTGGACAGCTACAATCGGAAAGCCCGCCGGCGGCGGGGAGAAGAACCCCTGCCCAGGATCGTGATCTTGATCGATGAGCTGGCAGACCTGATGATGTCCGCTCCAGATCAGACGGAGCCGGCCCTGGTGCGCCTGGCTCAAATGGCACGGGCTACCGGCATCCACCTGGTAGTTGCTACCCAACGCCCCAGCACGGACGTGGTGACCGGACTGATAAAAGCCAATTTTCCGGCTCGCATGTCATTTGCTGTGGCTTCTATGGTCGATTCGCGCGTCATCCTGGATACAACCGGAGCAGAATCACTGCTTGGACGCGGCGACATGCTCTTCTTGCCGCCGGAGGCTTCTGCCCCGGTGCGCTGCCAGGGAGTTATGGTCAGCGACCAGGAAGTGGAGCGCGTCATCACCACCTGGCAGAAATTGATCCCAGCCAGCGAAGACGAGAGCCCGCCGTGGGAAGAGATGCTGGCAGAAGAAACCATGCTGGCAGACAGGGATGACCTGATCGAGAAAGCCATCCAGGTGGTGCGCGAGACCCAGCGCGCCAGCGCCAGCCTGCTCCAGCGCAGGTTGCACATCGGCTACCCGCGCGCGGCCCGGCTGGTAGATGAGCTGGAAGAGCTGGGCATAATCGGTCCATCCCAGGGAGGCGGACGCGAGCGAGAGGTATTGGCGGAAGGCGTTGACGACGATCTGGACGATGCCTGATCCGGCGCACAAATATGCTTGACAGCTATCCAGTCATGCGATAGCATACGGCGGTATCCTTCTCGCCGGGCTGACAAAGAAAGGTAGATCCCCCATTGGCTGAACATGTTTCCGACAGGAAAGAGCAACTGACGCTCACCGATCTCGCGCGTCGCAAATTTAAGGGCATCCTGGATTGGGGGGGTGGTCTCCTCAACCGCATAGGCATCATGCCTAACACGATGACCCTGTTGGGTTTGTTGGGGAATACGATCGGCGCAGTATTCCTGGCGCGCGGGCAGATGACGATTGGGGGCATCATTATCTTGCTGATGGGTCCGGTGGATGCACTGGATGGGACCATGGCACGCCTGCGAGGTGAATCGACTGAGTTCGGGGCATTTGTCGATTCGGTCACTGACCGCTATTCGGAGCTGGTGATCTTTGGCGGGCTGCTGTTCTACTATCTCCAGCAAGGCGAGTGGCTGCCGGCGATCCTGGCGTATGTTGCCGCGGCTGGATCGGTGCTGGTATCCTATACGCGCGCCAGGGCGCAGTCCCTTGGTCATGAGACAAAAGTGGGCATCCTGACGCGCTTCGAACGCTATCTCGTGCTGTCGCCCTGCCTGGTGTTTAATATCCCTATCGTTGCCCTGTGGATCCTGGCGGTGCTCAGCAATCTGACGGCTATACAGCGTATTTGGGACGTGCGCCGCCAGGCGCATCAGAATTGGGAAAAATAGAGTAATGAGGTAGCGTATGCCTACGGGTTTTCAGATCGGTCCGCTGTATGTATATTATTACGGGATAATCTTGATGCTGGGCGCCATCGCGGCGGCTTTTCTGGCTGAACGAGAAGCGCACCGCCGCGGTCAGAGCGGTGGAATTGTGTGGGATGCCCTGATCTGGGTTTTAATCGGTGGGATTATCGGCGCACGTATCTGGCACATCCTCACACCGCCGCCCTCGATGCAGGCTGCCGGTATCACCACCCAATATTACCTGACCCATCCACTTGATATCCTGATGACCTGGCGGGGAGGACTGGGAATCCCCGGCGCAGTCATCGGGGGTGTTATTGCCCTCTACCTGTTCTGCCGCAAAAGATCTCTGGATTTTACCCTGTGGGCAGATGTGGCTGCTCCGGCGCTGGCATTGGGTCAGGCAATCGGTCGTTGGGGGAATTTTGTCAACCAGGAAGTATACGGCGCTCCTGCTGACCTGCCGTGGGCGATCTTCATTGCCCCACAAAACCGGTTGCCGGAATTTACAAACGAAGCATATTACCACCCGCTCTTCCTTTACGAATCCCTCTGGAGCCTGGCAAGCGTTGTGCTCATGCTCTGGCTGTCCAGACGGTTTGCTGACTGGCTGATCAGTGGGGATATATTTCTCGTCTATCTCATTCTATACCCCGTGGGACGCTTCCTGCTCGAGTTCTTGCGCCTCGATTCGGCGGTAGTAGCTGGCGTTAACGCCAACCAGACCGTGATGGCGATTGTTGGAGTAGCAGCTGCGGCGTTATTGATCTACCGGCACCGCTCGAAGAAAAGCCTTTCACCTGCTGAAGAAGCAAATAATTGACAAAACTGTCAGCTATAGAGCTGCACAGGATGTAGTATCATCACAGCCATATACCCGAACTGTCCGCTCGGGTCGGTATTGTGTTCATGTACACATTAATGCTGGACTTACCGGCGAATACTACAGAATGATCGTCACCAGAGATCTAGGGAAGCAGTTCGATAATTTTTGGGCGGTAGATGGCGTCAATCTGCGCGTCGATGCCGGCGAAGTTCTGGCGCTGCTGGGTCCGAACGGAGCGGGCAAAACCACCACGGTGCGCATGCTGACCTCCGTGCTGCGCCCCACACGCGGTGAAGCGCTGGTGGCGGGGTTTGACGTCGTCCGCGAGGCTCAAAAGGTGCGGGCTGCGGTGGGGGTGCTGACCGAGCAGCACGGTCTGTACGGGCGCATGCCCGCCGGCGACTACCTCGACTTTTTTGGGCAGGTATATGGGATGGATGCAGCCCGCCGGCGCGCCCGCACACAGCGACTGCTGGAAGACTTCGGTCTGCAGGCGGAAAGAAAACGACGCATCGGAGAGTATTCCAAAGGCATGCGCCAGAAACTAGCCTTGGCGCGTGCCTTGCTGCACGATCCGCCGGTCTTGTTGCTGGATGAGCCAACCTCTGCAATGGATCCGGAAAGCGCCCGCCTGGTGCGGGATGCTATCCGTGAGCTACGCTCGGCAAGCCGGGCGATCATCATCTGCACCCACAATCTCGCAGAAGCGGAAGAGCTGGCAGACCACATCGCCATCATCCGGCAGGGGAAAATCATCGCCAGTGGACCTCCCACAGAGCTAAAACGCAGCCTGTTAGGACCCTCCGAATACGAAGTGGCTTTCGGTCGCCCTTTGAACGGATTTCCACTGTTCTTTCCCCACGGAGCCGACATAACCGACCGCGGAGAGCAGTGGGTGCGGTTCAGGACTGCCAGCCCGGACCTCACCAATCCGCTGGTGCTGCGCTACCTGCTGGCTCAAGACCTGGCGGTAACCGGTTTGCATGAAGTGCCGCGCAGCCTGGAGCAGGTGTATCTTAGCGCGATGAGCAGCTCGCGGGAGCAGGAGGGGAACGATGCTGGGTGAGCTGCACTCCCAACTGGCTCCTGCGCTGGTGATCACCCGCCGGGAGCTGCGAGATCAGTTCCGTGATTGGCGTATCATTTTTCCGGTTGTGGCGCTGACGATGTTCTTCCCGGCGCTGATGAACTTCACCGCACGACAGGCAGTCAATTTTGTCTCGAATTACGGCGCTCCCCTGGTCGCCGAACGCTTGATCCCGTTCTTGCTGATGGTAGTCGGCTTTTTCCCGATCTCGGTCTCGCTGGTTATCGCCCTGGAGAGCTTTGTTGGTGAGAAGGAGCGCCACAGCATCGAGCCGCTGCTGAGCAGCCCGCTGAGTGACGGGCAGCTGTACCTCGGCAAGCTGCTGGCTGCAGTTGTCTCTCCTTTGCTTGCCAGCTACCTGGGGATAACAGTTTATTTGGTGGGCGTTTACCGGGAGATGGGCTGGATTCCTACACCGGTGTTGATCACCCAAATCCTCCTGCTTACCACGATCCAGGCCCTGGTGATGGTCAGTGCGGCGGTGGTGGTATCGGCGCAAACCACATCCGTGCGTGCCGCAAACCTGCTGGCCTCGTTTATCATTATCCCGATGGCGATACTGATCCAGGGTGAGGCCATCGTGATGTTCTGGGGGCGTTATGCGGTACTGTGGTGGGTAATCCTGGCTTTGGCGGTAATCGCCTGGCTGTTGGTCCGCGCCGGGGTGGCGCATTTCAGCCGCGAAGAGCTGCTCGGGAGAGAGCTGGATAGCTTGAACCTGCGCTGGGGTTGGCAGGTTTTCTGGCGCGAGTTCATCGGCGGCGCGCCGACACTGCCGGTGTGGATACGCCAGGTGGGTGGGTTGTTATCCCAAAAAATGCGCCTGCCGATGCTGTTGGTGGCCCTATCGCTGGCAGCAGGCATCCTGGTTGGAGCATCCCAGGCAAAGGTATTTGCCCTGCCGGTGGAGCTGATCAGCATCAATAACACTGATTCCGGGGTCCTCCAGGGACCAGAGATCATGCAGTTTTATTCAGTCGCCGGGGTCAGCACTGTCTGGCTGCACAACATCCGGGCGATCATCCTGGCGACGCTCTTGGGCTTGTTTTCTTTTGGAGTATTGGGAATTATTGTCCTTATGCTGCCGCTGATCCTGGTGGGGTATTTCCTGGCGACAGCTGCCACAGCCGGATTATCTCCGCTGGTTTTCTTCACCGCTTTCGTCTTGCCGCATGGTATCCTTGAGATACCAGCAATTATTTTGGCTGGGGCAGCGATATTACGGCTGGGAGCCACCCTGGCAACCCCGGCTCAGGGGCAGACCATCGGCGAAGCGCTGCTGCACGCCCTGGCAGACTGGTGCAAGGTCCTGGTGGGCCTGGTGATCCCGCTGCTCTTGCTGGCTGCTCTGCTGGAAGTCTATTTGACCCCGCGGGTGGTTATCGCCTTACTTGGCGGGTGAACGGCAATACCGGTGCAGGAAAAGCTGTTCGTTCAGGACTGGCGATCCTGGAGAACCAACGAAAACGATCAAACAAGGAGTAGCGCTGCGTGCCGAAACTGATCATCCTGGGTTCGTCAAATGCCATTCCCAACGAGCAGCATGAGAACACCCACATGCTTCTGGTGGGAAATCAGCGTTCGGTCATGATCGATTGTGTTGGGACACCACTGCTGCAGTTGAAACGGTTGGGCATCGATCACCGGACGATCAGCGACATGGTGCTAACCCATTTCCATCCAGATCATGTTTCCGGGTTGGGGCTGTTCTTGATGAATACCTGGCTGCTGGGGCGGAAAGAACCCTTGAATATCTACGGGCTCGCCCATACCCTGGAGCGGGCAGAGAAGATGATGGGATATTTCGATTGGGAGACCTGGCCGCGATTCTACGGTGTGAACTTCAATATCCTGCCTGATGTCGAGCTTACACCGGTGCTGGAGAGCGATGAATACCGGATCTTGGCTTCACCTGTACGGCATATCATTCCCACTATCGGACTGAGAGTCGAATTTGCCGTGTCAGGAAAAGTGCTGGCGTATTCCTGCGATACGGAGCCCTGCCCGCAGGTGGAGCACCTTGCGGCTGGGGCGGATGTGCTCATTCATGAAGCAACCGGCAAGGGATTTGGTCACACCGCGGCCGTCGACGCCGGCGCGCTTGCTGAAAGGTGCGAGGTGGGGGCGCTGTACCTTATCCATTACACGACTCAGGGCCGCGAGGCGGCATCCCTGGTGCGTGAAGCTCAAACCACCTTCCAGGGTCCGGTTGCACTGGCAGAGGATTTTCTGGAGCTGGAATTCTAAGCCTACCAGCCCTCGATAAACGGGATCCACTCGCTGTTATTCCCCAGGTGGCGTCCGAACAGGTAGCTGGCTGTAGCCGGAGGTTCACTGGCAGGGCGCAACAGGTGCATCTGCGCCTGCTCGATGGTCCTGCTGCCCTTGCGGTGGTTGCAGGCGGGACAGGCAGCCACCAGGTTGTTCCAGGAATGTTGACCACCCAGGCGGCGGGGCACGATGTGATCGACCGTCAGCTCGGCGGAGTACTGTCCGCAGTACTGGCAGGTATAGCCGTCGCGGCGCAGGATCTCACGCTTGGTCAGCCGTACGTGCGGCCGCGGCTGGTGCACCATTTTCTCCAACCGGATGACTGATGGAGAGGGGTAGATGCGCCGGACAGTCCGTATCTCGGCGCGCCCGTCGAGCACCAGACTGGCTTTTCCGCTCAATACCAGAGTGATGGCGCGTCGCGTGTTGCACACGTTGATCGGCTCGAAGTTGGCGTTCAGGACCAGGACGGGCTGGTGCATGTTTTTCTCCGGCATTGTCGCATTATAGCATGGGATGGCGTTCCCTTGTATCCAGCGCGATGAGCCTGGGGGCGATGTTATAATCGCGGCATGCAGACCATGTCCGCATCCCAGGAATACCACCCCATACCGATCCCAAGGCGGGGGGAGCTGATCGCCTGGATATCGACGCTGCTGGTCGGGATTACCTGGATGGTATCCCGCACATGGGGGCAAGGCGCCGTGCTGCTGCTCATCCTGGGGATACTGCTGCTGTTGTCCGCAGCCTTGATCAGCCTGGGCAACTGGGTGGATCGCCACACCGTGCTACGCCTGCACCCCGATGGAATTGAGTTCCACAACGGTCTGCGCAACGTGCGCCTGGGATATGATCAAGTAAGCGAGATATTCGTCCAACCGAGTGATTGGGGCAGCCGGGTGCAGGTTTCTGGAGAAGGGCAGCGCTTCGTTTTCCGGACCCTGGGCGAGGTCAGACTGCGTGAGAAAGTGCAAGGGCGGATGGGTTTCGAGCGCGGCGAGGAGATACTGCGCACGCTGGTGCTCAACAGTGGCCTGCAAATCGTCAGCCAGACCGGCGGAGGCTATACATATGCCAGGCAGTAAGCTGCCCTGTGGTGAGCACTGCGCGCCCTCACCTCAGAGGGCGCGTTTTTATTGTCACAGGCCGGGTAATATGGATTAAAATCTAGAGACACCCAGCGAGGAGAAGCTCTTAATGCAAATGCAGATGACCATCGACGAGCAAGTCCAGATCCTGATGCGCGGCACCGAATACGGCGACGACGACCTCAAACAAGCCATGACTGAAGAGCTGCGCCAGCGCCTGATCGAGGCCCAGAAGGAGGGCCGACCGCTGCGCGTCTACTGCGGCTTCGATCCGCGCACCGCCGATCTGCACCTAGGGCATACGATCCCCATGCGCAAGCTGCGCCAGTTTCAAGAGCTGGGCCACGATGTGACCTTCCTGATCGGCACGTATACATCGCTGATCGGCGATCCTTCCGACAAGGATGTGCTGCGTCCCCAGCTGACACCCGAGCAGACGGAACAAAACGGTCGCACATACGCAGAGCAGTCTTTCAAAGTGCTGGAGCGGGAAAAGACCACTGTGCGCTTCAATGCCGAGTGGCTGTCGAAGCTTAATTTTGCGGACCTGATCCACCTCGCCTCTAACTTCACCATCCAGCAGTTCCTGACGCGTGAGAATTTCAAGATACGTTGGGAAAAGGGCGATGCCATCTACCTACATGAGACGTTTTACGCCCTGATGCAAGGCTACGACGCCTATGCTTTACGCGCCGACGTGCAGGTAGGCGGCAGCGACCAGCTGTTCAACATCGTTACCGCAGCGCGCAAGATCATGACCTTCCTGGGTGAGAAGCCCAACATTCCCATTATCATGGGCATCCTGCCCGGGACGGATGGCGTGGTGCGCATGAGCAAGTCGTTGGGCAACCATATCCCTATCCATGCTTCGCCGGAAGACATGTATGGCAAGGTGATGAGCCTGCCGGATACAGCCATGGGACAGTTCTTTCGCCTGGTCACGCGCTGGACGCCCGCCGAAATCGCCGACCTGGAGCAAGGTATGGCCTCCGGGCGTCTGCACCCGCGGGATGTCAAGATGAAACTGGCGCACGAGATCGTCTCGATATACCACGCCGAGGAGGCAGCTAAAAGCGCAGAAGATTCATTTATCCGCGTCTTCCAGCAGGGCGACCTGCCAGATGAGATGCCGGAGTACCGGCTGGAGCAAAGACAGACTGTGCTGGATGTGCTGCTCGCCGGAGCGTTGGTGAGCAGCAAGAGTGAGGGCCGGCGCATGCTTGAGCAGAACGGTGTCCGCCTGGATGGGCAGACGCTGAACGACCCCAGCCAGCCCTTCCCGCACCAAGGGGTGCTGCAGGTTGGCAAGCGGCGCTATCTGCGGGTGATCAGTTGATGAGGTGAGTGGGCAATTCGTTGATACGGTAATCAGGGAATGGGCGATCAGGCAACTGATCGCCCATTTTTGTTGGATCACACGAGCAACTATGGCTCGGGATAGGGGCCTGGATAAGGGTTCGGGGTTTCGGTTGGACCTGCAGGAGTTCCCTGACCGGGTTTTGGGGGTCGCTGGCGAGCCCTCTGGGTGGCGGTTGGCTGGCTGAAGCTCTGCGCTGGGATCGGCGGAGCAGAGACCACGGCGACCCCCATGGCGTCATCGGGCAGCTGGATGACGGCAGATGAAGCCCAGCAAGTCTGGTCTGTGCCGCTCTTCTGCACCAGCCACCAGGTTGCCTCGGTATTGCGTCCCAGCAGGGTGACCTGCTCGCCGGTGGACAAGAAATCTATGCCGGGGTAGACCGTCCCCGGGCCGCGACGGCACCAGGCTCTCTGGTTGACTACAGCCAGCGGGGTCGGAGTCTGGCTGGGCGTGACGGGGGTAGGTGTCAGCAGCGGCGTCTCGGTCGGCACAGGCGTCTCGGTAGGGATAGGGGATGGCGGCAGTGTGGCAGGCGGCGGGGTTGCGCTGGGCTGGCTGATCACGCCCCCTTCGGGTGTGTTGGTGATGAGCACGATCTCATAGAATTTGGGGATCTCACGCTCATCTTTCAGCTCAACCTTGATGCAGGCAGATAAGGCGAGGAGCACGATCATGCAGGCCAACAGTTTAAACGGCTTGTACATAACGGTTTCTCCATGTGTTTGCTAGCGCTAAGATTCAGTTGAATAAAATGACCGGCAGCAGCACACGGTTGGTGGGCCCCATCAGCTTGAAGATGCCGGTCTGGCAGATGGGCAGGGATAGCGTGTAATTGTCGGGATCACGGCTGTAGGCTGTCTCAGGAGAACAGGATTGGGCAGCATCCTGCCAGGTCGAGCCATCCCACCACCACAGGCTGAGGCTGTGCCTGCCTGAGATGACGGCAGTATCGTCGGCGCTGTATTGGATGGTGACCGTGAGCGGGGAGTCGAAAGTGAAGTCCGGGGATAGTGCAGAGCCTGGATCTGCAGCCAGCTCGAAGGCATGCCCGGCGAAGGCATAATCAGCAGATCCATCCGCAGCAGCAGGAAAAACATGCAACGTCAGCGGGCTGCTGGATGCGTCCGCAGGGATATCCAGCCAGGTGGGCAACCCCTGAGTATCGGTGTAGCTCAAAGTGGCGCTTGTGCCAGGGAGGAAATCGATCTCGACCGGCTCGGGCAGGATAGTGAAGTTCTGACCGGAGGCGCTCGGCGGCACGCTGACCGTGCGTGAAGGAGGCGAGAAGGCGTAGCCGGGCAGGCTGGGGACCAGGGAATAGGACCCGTCCGCCAGAGCCCTGTAGGTGAACATGCCCTGGGCATCTGTGACCTGATCGAAGGCAGTACTGCCGGCTGAGACCCGCGCGCCTGCGAAGGGCAGGCGGTTGGCATGGGTAATGCGCCCGCTGATGGTGGGCAAGGCAGGGTCCGCGTAGCGCAGAAGGTAGGTGCTCCTGTTGAACAAGTAGATGACCCCGCCCGCCAGAGAAACCCCAACCGTGTACTCAGCAGGGTCATAACTTCCGAGCTCCTGCAGCGCGGTTGGATCGGAAGTGTCGTAGAGGTGTAAGCCCTGGCGCTGGAAAACCACGTACAGGCGATCCGCTTCCAGCTTGAGGCTGTAGGGTGCCCAACCATAATTCTGGTAAATCGTGCTGATCAGATCAGGGTCGTCCGGATCGGAGACATCGATCTGCCAGACGTTCCCCGTCATATAATGCGCCAGTGGCGTGGGCGGACCGGCTACAGTTGCCAGATAGGCAATCCCATCCTGTACTGCGACCGCAGACCCGGATGGACCTGTGAGCTGCTCCGGTGGAGTATAAGCACCGATCTCATGCGGATCAGCCGGATCGGAAACATCGACCACGCGCAGGTCG
Source organism: uncultured Anaerolineaceae bacterium (assembly GCA_964525785.1). Taxonomy (GTDB): domain Bacteria; phylum Chloroflexota; class Anaerolineae; order Anaerolineales; family UBA4823; genus JAQBDA01. The sequence continues at coordinate 2,263 of CAZGIX010000031.1, read as the reverse complement.
CCGTGGCCAGCGGCGAGATAGGCTTCATCACCATCCACTGCGACGGCATTGACACCTTCAGCAAGGGGGAATGCACCGGTTTCAGCTGGATTGAGCGGATCGCCGATATCCAGGATGCGCAGTCCGCCCGATCCCGCGGCGACGTATAGGAGATTGCCCACAACCTCCACCTGATGCAGCTCCTCAGCCAGAGGGTAAAAGACGGCCCCTACCGGCGCCAGCGGTGAGGTGACATCTATTATATGAATGCCATTGCCAGGGCAGGCGACATAAGCGTGGATGCCGCTCAAGGCGATTGAAACCGCAGGCGTAGGAGTGGGCAGGTGCGCGACGACCCGGGGTGAGCTTGCTTCTGAGGTATCCAGGACCCAGAAACCGTTATCGGTGGCGCTGTAAGCATACGGCTCAGCAACCACAATATCGTGCGTGACCGGGGGAAGCCGGTAGGAACCGCTTTGAGTCAGATCGGAGAGCCGGGCGATCTCAACGCCGCTCCAACCGTTGGCTAAATATGCATCATCCCCCGAAATATACACATCTGCAGAGGATCCTTCAGCCGCGTAGGATCCTGCATCCGACGGATTCAGCGGGTCGGAGATATCGACCATCTGAAGTCCAGCGTCACCTGCCGCCAGGTAGGCGATATCCCCATCGATGAAGATCTCTTGAGCGGCTCCCGGCAGAGTATGGGTGATCAACGGCGAAGGGTTGAACGGATCGCTTATGGACACCACCTGCATCCCATTCTCCCCAGCCGCCAGAAAGGCGTGGTCACCGGACAGGGCCAGGGCGCTCGACCCGGATGCCACCTGGGTCGTGCTGATTTCTACCATTTCCGATGGATCGGAGACGTCGAAGACCTTCAAGTACATCCCGTAGTAGCCTTCCGGAGATGGCCCTTCCCACAGAGTATAGAGCCAACCATCTCGGGGTTCTGCTGCCAGGTAGCTGCTCATAAATTGGTCGTTACTGCTGTCGATTGTTGGATGGGAGGGTTCGGAAATATCCAGGCGATAAAGATATGTACCCGCGTTTTGCCACATCGGGCCGCAAGCTGTATAGGCAAAGTAAGCGGCGGTGTCTTCGATGGCGATGGAGGGGGTGCGACAGCCCATCTCAAGCACCACCCGGGATACCGGCAAAGTCGCATGGCGGATATCGATCACCTGAAGACCGGTCACCTCGTCCCCCTGGTAGGCAACGTAAGCGTTATCGCCGCGGAGGGAGATATCCACGACATCACCTTCTGCGACCAGCCCACCGAGGCGCTGGATAGAAGCCGGATCCGAGACATCCAGGATGGCGAGCTCCGGCCCGAGGCCGACATAGGTATACTCACCACGAACCACGATCGCCTGGGCGGCGCCGCCCAGGTGTCCCAGCAGCTCGATATTCTCGCCATCGCTTTGTGAGGCTGCACTGGTTAGCTCTGGCGCCGGCGGGTCGATCATCGCATGCGCTCCGGCTGAATGCCCCTGAACAGCAAAGGCAATTACGAGAACGAGCAACACGGTTGAAACACGTTTTCTGAGGGTAAACACTTCTCCACACTCCCGGGCATAGCCTGCCATTTTAGTATGCCCTCAGATAGAGTATAGGCTTAAAATGGACGCAATTCTTTACCGAAATGTTAATGATTATTACGGTTTTATGTCTGGATGTACTTTTTATATAGTTGTTGTAAAATGAGATTGTGACTGTATCCCTGTTGATCGTGGAAGATGAGGAGCGCCTGCGCCTGTCGCTGCAGGATTATTTCGAGCGCGAGGGCTTCCAGGTCGAGACCGCTGCAGACGGCGCTGAAGCTTTGGAGCAGCTTGACCGGGAGCGACCGGACCTGGTGATCCTGGATGTCCAGCTTCCACAGGTTGATGGATTGGAGGTCTGCCGCCAGGTGCGCCAGCGCATGGGTGACACGGTAGGCGTCATCATGGTCTCCGGGATAAAGAAAGAGCTGGTCGACCGGGTGGTTGGGCTGGAGCTGGGCGCAGACGCCTACCTGACCAAGCCCTTCGAGACGCGTGAGCTGCTGGCTCAGGTACGCGCCCTGCTGCGGAGGGTCAAATCTCGGCACGCGGATACGAGTGAACCGGGCTGGTTCGTCGTCGACGATCACCTGCGCATCCACTTCGGACGCCGCCTGGTGCAGGTGAGCGGGCAGGATATCCAGCTTACCCGGCTGGAGTTCGACCTGCTCAAGTACCTGGCAGAGCGCCCGGGAGTTCCCTGCGGTCGTTCGGACCTGGTGGATGTGGTCTGGGGA
>CAZGIX010000030.1:30821-32207 GCA_964525785.1 uncultured Anaerolineaceae bacterium | reverse complement strand
GAGCCCGCCCAATGGGGGAAGTACTCCATGTACTCGGCGTCGTCGACCACTGCGAGTTCGTCATCGACGCCTGGCTCCAGGCGGTACAGGGTGGCGCCAACCAGGTAATACACGAATTCGCCATCGGTCTGCAGGTTGCCGGCGTAGTTGCCGGGTGTGGTCAGTGGCACGCGGGCGTTGTTATCCTTGCGCACATAGGCGATCTTGGTCTGGCTTCCGCCGTAGTTATCGTAGATGACATAGATCACATCGCCGCCGTCAGCCACCTCGCCGGGGGGCTGCACCAGGGCGTTCATCAGCTGCGGCTCATCGCCGGGATTGGCATCAGTGGAGAGCTTCATCAGGCCGACAGGGCCAAGCCAGTAAAGGAAATCTCCATCCGAGACGATGTTGGAGAGCACCTGGTCGCCGCTGCAGTTGACTGCTTCCTCGTAGAGGGTGCGCTCGGGGCTGCCGTAAGTGGCGACGCGCTTGATCGTCTCGAAATAGGTTTGATCGGGTTCCGCAGCGCCGGATTCCTGCGGCGGGGGGCAGATGGGCACACCCGTGTACCAGAAGACCTTGGGGGAGGTCATCGTGAAACGGGTGACCCCCGATGGGACCAGCACATCGGGCACATCGGTCGGTGCCTGAGGCGTTTCCTCCTGGGCACGGGCCGGGGCAGCGGCTAGAGCGACGCCAGCCAGGGTGATCCCGGCAATAATTGCGATTACAAGGCATTTGTGAAACAACGTGCGCATTCGATCCCTCCATTGGTTTACGGCATCATCCGCCGGGAACTGCCCGAGCGGATGGTGAGATGGGAAATATGCAGCTAAGATTTGAAAGTCCCCCGGTGAAGGCCGCGCAGGCAGCCCTCGACCAGCTTAAAACGAATCGAGTTTAGCACTTAATCAGTTGGGATGCAATAGGTAATTTTGGTGATATTTGTCGTGATTACCGAGTTAGATTATTATTCATTCCGAACCCTGGTGCTCCTTCACTGCGTTCAGGACAAGCCTTTGCCAGGGTGAGGAATCCCTTCACATCCAGCCTGTGAACGCCAACGCAGGATATTCAGGGTGACGGCACCAGGGATTCCTCTCCCTTCGACTTCGCTCAGGGCAAGCCTTCGCTGCGCTGCGGGTCGGAATGACATATCCATCAAGGTCATATTGACCGACCACTGCTGTGCTTGGACTTACGGCGCGGCCTCAGCCTGCTTTGCGCCCCAAAAAGAGCTGCATAGTTCCAGGCTCAATCTCGCTGTGCTCGAAGGGGGTACTGCTGGCGCGAAATCCGGCGCTTTCGATCAGACTCAGCCAGGTGTTGGTAGGGAACAGACCGGTGATATGCACATCATGCTCGCTGGTGACCACCCCGCTGGCGTCCCGAAGCAGGTAGACG
>CAZGIX010000030.1:0-30811 GCA_964525785.1 uncultured Anaerolineaceae bacterium | reverse complement strand
TGTTTGTGCTGTCCGAGGGGTCGGGGTCCCATGACCATTCGAGGTAGCGCAAGCCGCGCCCGGATCCATCTGCCGCATCCCGACCGCCGTGATCGGTGCTGGGGCGAAAGGTCTCACGGGTGCAATCGGGAGCAAACAGGGCTGCTCCGCCAGGCTTGCAGTGCTCGTACGCAGTCAGGATTGCCAGGTACAGGTCGGCTTCCGATGTCATATACATGATGGCATCGTGGATGAAGACCGCATCGAAATGGCGGCTCAGACGTACACTGCGCATATCCCCCTGGATGTGCTCCAGCTCCGGATTGAGCGCCCGGCTGACCGCCGACATGTCGTGCGAGAGGTCAACCAGGGTCATTTGGTAGTGCTGTTTGAGATGGGAAGCGTTGTTGCCGCCGCCGCTGCCCAGCTCGAGCAGGCTTGCTCCCGGTTGCACGCCGAAATCGGAGAGCGTCTTGTGGTAGAAAGCCGCCTCTTCGGCGTATTCGTCCGGATGGGACAGCAGGGGCCACCAGGATGCCTGGTCTTGATACAAGCGAGGCTGGTCAGAGTCCGTCATTTTCATTCTCCCTGAACGCTTGTTGCCAGACTCCCGGATCACTCCCGGCACACCACCAGCGCGTAATGACGTCTGGGCTGCCGTACCACGGCTCACCCACCAGGGAGTAGTGCCCCACCCCTTCCAGGATGACGCGTTCGGTCCCGGGCAGAAGGGCTGAGGGCAGGGGGATCAGCCCATCCCCCCATACCGCCCCATCTCCGCACAGCTCTTCATAGCGCCGGTAAGCCGTGCGCGCTTGCGGTGAAGTGAGCAGGCTGCCGCGGATCAGCTTGCCAGCCACGCACGTGATCTGTACTCCGGCGGTTAGGCCGTCGACGGAACAGTGCTGCTCAATGTAGCGTGCGATCCGTCCCCCGCGTTGTAAAGGGCCTTGATTGAGGTGCGGGCTTCCCAGGCTGACCAAGCGGTCGATCCACTGTGCACCATTGAATCTGTGCCCCAGGAAAGGCTCTGCGCTCAGGTACAGGCGTGCCAGGACACCACCCTGGCTGTGTCCAATCAGGGTAATCTTGCCGCTATCCGTGTTCGTTACGGACTGGCGCACCGTCTGGTCCAGTTTACGCAGCAGGCGCGCATTGCCAGCCAGAGTGATGGCGGCCAGCCAGTCGTAGCTGTAGGCGCGGACAACGTACACCGGCCTTCTGCTCAGATCTCGCAAGGCGCGGCGCATCTCGGTATACATGCCTGGGTAGCTGAGGAAGCCGCCAAAGATGATGATAGGGGAAAAGCCCGGGTTGTGATCATCCATCGTACCATGGATTTTACAATAGTTATGGGCCAGACTACAGTATGAACGCCAACAGCTGTCCTTGGTATACCGAGATCAGGGTGATCCCAGCATGGCAGGACTGCCAGTACATTATTGGCATGATTGGTTCGCCGAACTGAGCTGTTGAATTGGCCTCGTCCTTATGGTTCAACACCGTTCAAGGTGTCCAGGAAGAGCTGCTCGAAACTATAGCGATCTGCCGACACCGCCACACGCACCTGCGGGCAGTCGTTCCCCGGTTTCGCCCAGCCGCTCTCGACGCCTTCTTCCTCAACGACGCACAGGTTCTTATCCTGGAATATCCCAAGGCTGTCCTCGGTCAGGATAGCGGCTGCCAGGGGGTCCCACAGGTAGTAAACGCCGGTGTCGAACATGGGGGTGTGCGTGCCGAGCACCTCGTACACAAAGGTGGCTTCCGGCGTGGTGTGCTGGCTCTCGAACTGGCGGAACAGCTTCGAGGTCAGTGGGACATGGTTGGTGGCGTCCAGCGGGACGAGGGTGACCGGCGCACCGGAGTCCAGGACCAGGTTGGCAGCAAACGGATCGATGTAGAAGTTCCACTCGGCGGTGTTGTTGTCGATGCCGACACCGGATTGGCCCACGTTGCCCGGCGCGTTCACCGCCCCGCCCATGATATAAATCTGCTCGATATTCTCAATTATATAAGGGTATGAATGCAGCGCCTCACCGAGGGTGGTCAGCGGACCGAGGGTGAGCACCGTGACCTTGCCCGGCGAGGATTGGATCGTGCTCGTCAGCAGCTCGACGGCGGTTATCTCGGAGGGAACTTGCTGGCTTTCGGGCAGGGTAAGACCGATAAGGTTATCGACAGCTTCGCGCCATTCGTCCGGAAAGGCGTGCTCTCCACGCAGCGGCATCTCCAGCCCGCAGGCGACGGGTATCTGGTTGTATCCCGCCAGCTCGACCAGCTGGAGGGCGTGCTGCATGCCGGCTTCGCAGTGCGCCTCGCCTGTGCCCGTTACTGTGATGGCTGCCACCTCCAACTCGGGGCGCTGCAGAAGGTACAGGATCGCCATCCAGTCATCGGAGGCCATATCGGTGTCGATCACGACCTGGGGGAGCACGACTGGCGTGGGGGAGGGAAGCGACTCAGCCGGAGGCGGGACCTCGGTTGGTGGAAGGGGCGTGGGAACGGGTTGTGATGGGAGTATAAATTCTGGCACAATCCAGCCAATGACCAGGATAAAGGCTGCCAGGATAATAATGACGACGATGGCTGCACGTTCGGGGTTCATGAGCGCCTCCTTTGCCGTGGAACTATCCAGCGCGGATTATAGCCCTCTTCCAGGAGGTTATCGAACACCCAACAATTTTATTATGTTACCCCTGGGGTCGACTGGGGATTTAACCACGGAGCACACAGAGACCACTGAGAAAAACCAAATAGAAAATCTCTGTGGACGCAGTGTGCTCTGTGGTGATGCTTCTTTCGGCAGAGGTATCGAATCAGCGCAGCCGGAGGCCTCCTGTGGATTGATTTGCCCGGGCTAATTCGGCTCTTTTCGTATAGCCAATATAGACCAGGAAGGTGGCTGCCAGGCCGAGCAGCAGCCACTCGTGCGGCTCGGGCACGCCGGTCAGCGGTACCGGTGCGGCAGGCTTGGTCTCGCCGATGGCTTCTACCTCGCGGTTGTAGCGGTCGCCCAACTCAGAGAGCTGCTCAAGCAGCATCTGCTGCTGGGTGTTCACCAGCACGATCATCGACGAGTAGGGGGTGACGATGCTGTACTCCATCGCCAGGGCGTGCAATTGGTCCAGCGTGTCGAGCTGGTCCAGCGAACCACGCTGGCGCTGGATCTCCGCCAGGATGACGCGCCGGGCGGCGAAAGGCGCAAAACCGTCATCGGCTGCAGGGTTGACCACTGGCATCCCGGATGGGATGGCAGCATCTGCTGATTCAGCCGGCAGGGTTATCCACAGGTAACCGTCGACCAGGTCGGTTGCCGCTCCGCTGATTTCCTGCGCTGACAGGGATACTGCCAGGCGAGCAAGGGCAGTATCGACATCGCCTGCCACACCGCCTCCGGAAGCCTGGATCGCTTCTAGAGTGCCGTCATCATAGCCCAGCGGTAAGCCGCCCAGGTGCACCAGCCAGACAGGCGCATCGGGGGTGGGGGCCTCAACCGGGCTCTCCCCAAGCTCGTAGCCGCTGCCGTCGGTCAGCACGATGATGGCGTCGTAGGTGCGGTCGCCGCGGAGCTCATCGTATTGGGCGATAAGCTGGGCGGCATTCTGCCCGCCGAAGTACAGCAGCGTTCCCGGATCGAGGTCGTCCAGGCTGGTTATGACCGGCTCTTCGCCGCGGTAGGGGGAAGCGGTCAGGTACATGTCCGCATCTTGGGTTCCGAGCACCTGTTTCAAGCTCTCCAGGGCACTGGCGACTTCCACCGTGAACTCCTGCATGCTGCGTGAGCGATCTAGCACGATCGCCAGGCGCAGTGAACCAGGCAGGGTTGGCAGATCGACCTGAGCGGCAGGCAGCGCCAGGACGGAGTGCCCGGTCGCCAGATCGAACCGGTGGGCGCTGGCGGCAACCGGCTCATCGCTCGGGATGCTATCCGGGAGCCAGGCATCCTGCGGGAAATCTACCTGCCCACCCGTCACCTGGCGTACCGTATCGCCATCCCAGTAGACATTGCGTTTCTCCGCCAGGCGCGGTAAGGGCCAGGATCCCTCCTGTGACATCGCCTGCCACGCCAGCCACAGGTGCAGTTCAGGGGCTTCGCCTACTTCCGTGCGGTTGGTGGTTGGGTTGTACGTTGTTGTCAGCGGCGGCACCGGGAAGGCCCGCAGACGGTACTGGCGCGGCCCGATCTGCTCGACCAGGGCCGGATCCATCTGGACACGCGTCTGCTCGCGGTAGACTGCCTGGGCTGCCCCGCGCGGTGCAACCTGGTATGTGAAAGCATACTCCTTATTCGGATTGTTCCCCAGCCACACGCCGGTAATGACGGCTGACTCGGGCAGGCTGAAGTAGTAGACCGCCTCCTGGTTCAGTGCTGTCTGGTTGAGGTACACCTCGTGCAGCTCGAATTCTGCCCAGTCGCCGTGAGGTGTGATGCTGACCTCCTGTTGTGCCAGGTAGACTTCGCGCTCGTCCACCGCCTGCCAGGCGTCCTCAGCCTGGTCCGCTGACCAGGTAGAGCGCACCGCATCTACGATAGTCTCACGCTCGGCCTCCACGATGGGGGTATCGAAGAACTGCTGGTATAGGCGGGCGGCTTCGTCCGGCTCATTGTCCAGGGCGCCTGTCTCTGCCCAGTTGATCACCCGTTTCGGATGCACCGGCGCGTAAAGCAGTGGGCTGGACATACTCTCGAACATATCCTGCACGGCAAACGCCCGCTGGCGCGGCAGATGGAGTGCATCTTCATACAAGCTGCGGATGTGCACCACTTCACCCCGGGCGCTGACATAGCGAAATGGCGCCAGGTAGGCGTTCAGCAGCCCGGTGCGGATCGATTCGGAGCGTTGGAGCAGCTCCTGGGCTTGCTCCTGCGAAGCGGGCGGCGTTTCGAGCATGGCGAATGCCGAGCGCTGTGGCTGGCGGTTGGCCCATAAGAACAGGACTGCGCTGGCAGCGACCACAACAGCCACCAGCAGCAAAGGCCGCGTCCAGCCGGTGCGCAGGCCCTCCGATCTGAAGGCCCGCCACCAGGTTCGCAGGCTGAGCAGCGGCACGGCGATGGGTGTCAGCACGAACAATGTGGCGGTATAGAGGGCCAACAGGAAACCTAATGAGCTAAAGGCGATCATCGCCGGCGCGTTTCGGAGCAGGTCGACAATGCTGCGCCCGAAATCACGGAAGAAATCCGGCAGGTTCGCCAACATATCCGCGATCCAGCGCAGCCCCAGGACCGCCAGGGGTACGGCATAGAAAGCCAGCCACACCGCGGCGTAGACTGCCACCAGCGCCATAACGGTCAGGCCTGCTAACCGCAGCCAGGGCAGGCGTTTACCTTTTGGGTTCAAGATGTCCCACAGGAAGGCTGCCATACCGAGCATGGTGATGACGATCAGCATGGTCACCGATGGCGTGGCCTGGCGGATGGCGAAGAATCTCACCGCCAGGAGCAGCATCAGGGGTCCCTCCACCACGTAACCCAGGGCGAACAGGCGCTTTGGTGCACGGCGCAAGAGGGTCAGCCCCAGCACCACGCACGCCACCGGGATGAGGGACAGCACCAGGGCGTACAGCAGGTAGGTTACCGGGATCATGCCGGTGCGCACAGCGGTAAATGTCTCGGGGAGCAAAGTAGGGGCAAACCCCAGCGACATGAAGGCCAGGAAGATCAGGTTCCACGACCAGAACAGGAAGAAGGCGACCATTTCGCGATTGGTGTAGTCACCGGCTGGTTTACCAGGTTGTTCTTGGGCAGTCATAGCGATACCCTCCATTTCGAGAATCCTTGGCGCACTGGGCGCCTGGGCGGTTTGTTTATTCACCGCAGAGACGCAGAGAACGCAGAGTATTTTGTGTAAAGTTATTTTTCCTTGGCGCTCTTCGCGTCTTAGCGGTTAGTCACCCTCCAGGCTGGCATCGATCGACTCTCGTAGTGCGGAGAATAGCTCCTGGGTGTCAGGGGCTTGCATGTCAACCGGCTCGTCGAAGAGGACGGTGACCAGCACCCAGGTCTCGGGCTGCGGCGCCAGGTCGTCCCAGATGCGGGCGGCGTAATCGTCGGTGACCTGCGAAGAGGATTGCAGCCAGTAGGCGGCAGAATACACCGGTTGTCCGCGCTCGATGCCCAGCTCCAACAAGCGCACGGGGAAATCCGGCTCCACCAGCTCGGGCATAGAAGTCTGCACCTGCAGTCCGTAGACGGTGAAGCAGCGCTCGGGGCGATGGTGAGCGCGCCAGTCGGAGCTGCTGACGATCAGCAGCGAGCCGCTCAAGCCGCGCCACTCGATACGCCAGCGGTTGCCGGTGACGTTGCCCAGGGAAGCGCCGTCGTCGGTGAGCCAGTCCAGCTCGCCTGATGTCAGGGGCCAGGCTTCGGTCGATAATCCGGACGGCAGATGCCACTGCAGGGGCGTGGAGGCCTCCGCCGGGGAAGGCAGCGGTGCTACCAGGCTGCCCAACCCGGCCAGTACCAGGATCAGCAGCGGGGCCAGCCAGGCTGCGCCCCGGGAAGGCAGTGCGGCCAGGGCGACCGGGGCGCCGTCTGGTGTATCCAATGGGGCGGTTGGCCCAGCCCAGCGCAGCATCAGCAGTGCGGCACCACAGGCGGCGCTGAAACCGATCACGCCCAGCGGGACGTGCAGCATCTCCGCCAGCAAGCGCTGGTCCAGCGCCTGACCGAAAGCTACCAGTAGGGCCACGCGTCCCAGGTTGGCAGCTACTAGCAGCAGCGCAAAGCCGATGGCAGCTAACAACCAGCGCCTGTTGACCGGACGGCGCTCGATCCAGGTGGCTGCCAGGAAGAACAGCGCCCCGGTCCATAGGCTTTTAACTCCACTGCAGGGATTATCCACCTGAGAGATGCCGTTCTCGAAGACCAGGATGGTATCGACACCCAGGTTGGGATAGCCCAGAGCCGCCATCCCGGCGCTCACCAGCCGGGCAGTGGCGATGCGCAGCGGGTAGCCGATAAAGGTCTGCATGTGCTCGCCGAAGGGAAGGGTGCCCACCAGCAGCAGCGCGGCCGGCAGCCCGCCCCGCCAGGAGGTGGGATTCATCCACAGGCCCACCAACCCGTAAGTTGCCAGCCCGAAGAGCGTCGCCGAGAGGGTGTTGATATCCAGGTTGCGCTCGGCCAGGATGAATCCAGCTGCGCCGCCCAATGCCATTGCCAACGCCGGCATGTAGGGGCGCGGGCGACTCGCTGGCTGCAGGCGCAGGTCCCCGCGGCGCACCTGCATAATTATCAGTGCCAGGGCTGCCAGCAGGACGACCTGGTTGGTGCGGAACTCCTGGCGGGTGAAGATCGTCCCCAGGTAGGGGTAAACAGCCCGGAAGAGCCACAGCCAGGAGGCGAGGATGGCCGCGTTGGCGCAGATCTGCGCCAGCGCCCCCAGATACGGTTTATCCCAGCCAGGTTTACTCAGCTTCTTTCCAGTATGCATACGGGTATTCCGGATATGTATCCTGCAGAGCGGCTACTTCAGCCGCACATAAGGGACGAGGATTGGGAATTATTCCTTTTCATCGGATCTAAAATCCTCCTGTCAGCTTCATGCGTTCCAGCTCGTCGTCGCACATCCAGGCGCCATCCGGAGCTTCACCGGAGGCGCCTAACACCTTGATCTCAGAGAACGGGTGAAAGGTGGCATCATAGTAGCGCTGGTAAAAGATATACCCCAGGCGGTAGAAATCAGCTCCGCCTTGATAGCACCAGCGCGTGCCACGCCCATTGAGTGGGCCGACCAGGAAAGGCAGGTACTGCGGCGTCAGATCGTCCAGGCTCTGCGGATAAGCTCCGTTCTCCTGGTGATACTGCTGGATCGCACCTGCGATGCGTGTGCTTCGCCGGGCAGTGATGGCATGGGCGTCTACAAGCCAACCAAGCATGTAAGCGAACAAGATCAGCGCCGGGACCAGGATGGTGAAGGCAATCCCAACCAGGTGCGATCGGCGTTCGCCGGTTAACGCCAGCAGCAAGCCAGCGATCACCGCTGAGGCGATGCCAAAGAAGGGCAGGCGATCCTCAAAGGCGTGGCTTGTGGCATTCACCAGCACCCCGTAGCGCAAGATGGTGGCAAACAATCCAGCAAGCAGCAACCCAGCCACGAGCAGGCGTAGCCTGCGCCGGGACTTGCTATCTTCGCCCAGCGCCTGGTGGATCAGCCAGGCCGCGCATGCAAGTGACAGGAAGGGTACAAGGACGCTCCCCAGACCATACACAATTCTCAGCCGGTCGTTGTGGATCAAAGAGGGGCTGCCCGCTATTCCGGCGGCATCCAGCAGCAGCAGGAGCAAGCAGATAATCCCGACCCCCAGCAGTCCGCTTCCAACCCGCTGTCCTACAGCCCATATGCCAGCCACCAGCAGGCTAAAGACCAACACCACGATGGGAAAAGTTGGCTGCCCCAAGGCGGGCAGCGCCACCAGGAATGCCAGGATTGCCAGCAGAGCTGTTATCCAGATGGGCGCTGATCTCCAGAGATCAACCAGATCGCGCCCATGCAGAACCAGTATGGCCAACAAGCTCACCAGGGCAGGCAGCAATAGGAGGACGATCAGGCCGACCGCATTTTCCATCATCGTCTTGGGGGTCACTGCAAAGGGCAGGCTGAGCAGGATGGCTGCGACCAGATAGATGAGCGCCATTTTGCGGGCGGACCGCTGGTCGCGGCTGGTCTCCCCGTCGGTAGCAGCCCGTTTAGTCAGCACCTGGATGGCCCCGATGACCAGGAGTGCGGGCAAAATCGCAATCAGTATCCCATAGCGGAAGAGAAAATCCATAGGTCATTCACCATCACTGAGCAGCACGAACCTGAGACAGCCTGAGACGATCCAGGTCGCCGGAGATTATCGCAGCTCAATTCTCTTTGAAGATTTATCAGGCGCTTTGCCTCGGCGGGTCGCTCCCACCCGCCGAGAAACGCGCACCAAAACGGCCTGCCAGCTTCCCCCACCAGCCCGGCAGAAGCAGCGCAGCCAGCATCCAGCTCCAGGCGAGGGCGGCCCGCCCAATCTCCAGCCAGCCGCTCTGGACAGTAAATACAGATAAAGGAATTTGCCCGCCAGGTAAGGCCAGCCACCGACCTCCGGCAGCTCCCCAGGCAGTGAGTGCAGTCGCCAACACGAGACCACCCAGCAAGGCCAGGCTGCGCAGCCGCTTGCGCGCAGCGTGCATGTAGAACCAGACGCCTGCCGTCAGGCAGAGCAGGCCGGCCAGGGTGAAACGCCATTCGTACCGGTAGCGATCAAAGAGCAGCACCAGCCCAAACAGGGTTTCTCCGTATAGGATGAAGGACAGCAAGCTCCAATCGTGGCGGATGCGCCAACACAGCGGCTGGAAGCGGTTGTACAGCGCCAGCAAGGCGGTGATTAGCAGGGTGAGGCAAAACAGCATCAGCCACAGCATGCCGGTGGAGATGACCTTCAGCAGCAAGTAGGTGCTGTGATCCCACGGACCGGGCTGGATATTGGCAATCAGCGATGGGCTGACCAGATCTGCAATCCATTGGAACAGGAAAAGGTAAGCGGCGATAGCAATGGCGGTGCCCATGTACGGCAGCGACCAGAAGCGCAAGCCGCGCAGCGAGGCTACCACCCCCATCACCACCAAGAAGAGCAGGCCTGCCGGCGAAGCCCGTCCTTCACCCTGCATAGCAAGAATGACGATACCGGGCAGCAGAAAGACCCCCAATGTAACGATAAGCTCTTTCCAGGAGAGCTCCGGCGTGAGCTGTTTGGGCAAACGCGCCGCAGCGGCGCGCAGGCTGCGCCGCGCCTGGGCGTGGGCGCTTAATAGTGAAGCCGGCAGGTCGCGCAGCTCATTCAGGCAAACTTCGCCCAACGCCAGCAGGTCCCGGCGCACCGCCTCATCAACAGCCTCGGTAAAGACTGCCTGCATCTCATCGGCAAACTCGGTCCGAAAGCTGTGCGGGTACAGGCGCAGCACGGCGCGGTACAGGCGTGCCAGCCTGGGAACGTTCATGCAGCACCCCCTTGGCAATCCATCAGGCAAGTCCTTCGAGCGGGCGTTTCTGCGCGGCGCTCACGAGACCTTCCAGGCGTCCAATCTCTGCCTGCAGGATCTGCTGACCCACAGGGGTCAGGTGATACGCCTTGCGTACCCTGCCGTTGAAATGCTTTACACCTTCACCGCTGCGCTGGATCCAGCCTTGTTCGAGCAGCCGCTTGAGGGCGCTGTAAAGCGTCCCGGTACTGAGCACCACTCGATCGTGGCTGAGGGCGCGCACATCTTTCATGATGGCATAGCCATGCATCTCCCCGGGTGCCAGGCTGAGCAGGATGAAAAATGTCGCTTCGGTGAGGGGAAGCTGCGATTCAATGCTCGGGTTCTGATCCATTACCCTCCTCAGGTATCGTGTAACGGTTTGATATGTCGTATAGTTACATATTACAGGAAAAGGGAGCGGACGTCAAGAGGCAATTTCTGCAGGTTCCCCAATTATTAACGCAGAGACGCAGAAATCGCAGAGCGTCTGTGGAAATTGCTTTAACGCAGAGACGCAAAGCCGCAGAGATGACTTTGTGTCTCTGCGGCTCTGCGTTATATCACTTCGCTTTACTCCTCCGTTTTCATGTCCATGACTACGGGCAGGAAGAGCTTGTGCTCAGGCGGTGCTGCTACCTGCACCACGAACGGGTGGGCAACTGCATCCACGCCGTACGGGCTCGTGACCGACAGGGTCACAGTATACGTCCCTGCCACTTCATAGATGTGCATCGGGCTTTCGAGTGTGGTGGTGATGAAGTCTCCGAAGTCCCACAGGAAGGCCAGCGCACCATCGCCAGTGGAGGTGTTGGTGAAGACCGCCGTCTCACCGAAGGTGATGGGCGAGTTGCTCTCGAACTCCGCAACCGGCAGCTCCGGCTGCAGGATGCTGACCGTGGCGCTGAACACGTCCGAGTCGAGGAAGTTGGTGGCGGTCAGGACGACGGTGTAGTCGCCCACAGCGGCATAGGTGTGGGTCGGGCTGGTGAGCGTGCTGGTGAACGTATCGCCAAAGTCCCAAAGGTAGCTGATCGGCTCGCTGCCGGTGGTGGTGTTGGTGAAGACCATCGGATCGCTCAGGAAGACCGGAGAGTCGCTTGTGAAGCCAGCGACAGGCGGGTCGGCTGTCACACTCAGCTGGACTGGCAGGCGCACGTCGTTATTGTAGGGATCGTCGGCTACCAGCCACAAGATGGCGGTGTACGTGCCGTTCAACAAGGTAGCATCGAAGTTGAGGGTTACATCGGCAGACTCACCCGGCAGGACCTCGCCGCCCCATGGGGCAGCGGTCAGCCATTCGGCTGTGACACCACCGCTGCGGGCTGCCGTGACGGCGGCATAGATATCCAGGCGACCATAGCCGAAGGTGTTGTTGGGCACGTCAGCCGGTCCATCGCCGCCGCAGCCTTCGTTGGTGGTAAGCGGTGTAGCGGTTTGCTGCAGCAGCCAGCCGCTCAGCTCGATCTGCCCGATCAGCTCGGGATTGGACGACCACAGTAGAGCGATGGCGCCCGCCACGTGCGGGGAGGCCATGCTGGTGCCAGACCAGCCGCCCTGGTAGATGCCGCCCGGTATGCTGGAGCGGATGCTGGCGCCAGGAGCGCTGATATCGGGCTTCAGGTAGCCGTGATTCGCAGATGGACCCCGGCTGGAGAAACTGGCAATGGCATCCGTGGTGGTGGTGGCGCCAGCAGAGAAGGCGTTCCAGTTATCACCTGGAGATCCGGCAGTAGAGCAGGCCGGTCCCGAGTTGCCGTTGGAGAACTGCGGGAAGATACCCGCCGCCCGCCAGGCGTCAATCGCCCCGGTGAACCAGTAGTCGCCGTTTCCGCCGCCCCAAGAGTTGTTCACAACGTGCGGGCGCATGTCCGGATTGGCATCCGAGTTATCCCCTGCCAGGTCCCAGGGGGCCAGGATCCATTCGGCGCACTGCAAGAGCTCGTTGGTCAGCAGGTAGCCAGAGACATCGTCGCCGCCCTTGCAGGAGATCCACTTTGCGCCGGGCGCCATGCCGATCTGGTTAGCCGCGCCGTCATCGCCGACCATGGTGCCCATCACATGCGTGCCGTGCTGACCTTCGTCGTTCGGCTCATCCGGCGACTGACCGTAAGGATCGAACCAGTTGTAGTTGTGGTCAGCGGCTGTGCCATCCCAGCCGCGATATTGGTTGATCAGCGCCGGGTGGTCCCACTGCGTGCCCGTGTCGATTTCGGCGACAACCGTGCCTTCGCCGGTGACGCCGTATTCATTCCACACGTTGGGGGCTTTGACCTTGGTGATATTCCACTCGATGGCATCTGGCGCAGCCGCCTCAGGCGGGGCAAGGACCGGCTCTTCGACGGCGATGCGGTGGTTGGCGACGATCTGGGCCACATCCGGGCGAGCGGCAAGGGCATTCACCAGAGTCTGGTCGCCGCCGCGCACGATGATGCCGTTGATGATGTACAGCGGCGTGTAATCTACCGCCTGTCCATCCAGGTACTGGCGCATGTTTGCCTGAGTGAGCTGAGCGTGCTGGCGTAGAGTGTTGTAGACATACTCGCCGCGCGCATGCCAATCTTTAATGATATACGCTGCGCTCAGGTCAGCCTGGTTATCCAGCACGACCACGAAATCTGCCGTGCCATCGGCGGAGGCGGTCATGTCGGCGGCGAGCTGCGGGTCAACCCGCGGCATGCCCTCCACTGGCAGGGCTGCGTCGGAAGGCCGGATCTCGTGATCGCCTTCCACGGCGCTGATGAAGTACCACAGCGGTCCAGTGCCGGTGTTGGAGATGGTCAGGGTTTCCTGGGTCTGCTCGCCAGAGGAGAGGGCGACATCGAACCCACCCGGGCTCCATTCCATCTGGGAGCTAACCAGGACGAAGTCTGCCGCTGCGCCGTTGGCGTCGATGGTGACCTGGGTGGCTCCATCCGGCCAGCCAGCCGAGTAGAAGGAAGGCTGATGGAACTTGGCCGAGGCGCCCATGTAGTAGTCGCCCAGGGGGATGTCGAGGATTGTGTAATTCCCGTCGGCGTCGGTGTAGGCGTCAAAGTAGACATCCAGCCCATCGATGGTATTCTGGATCCAGACGTAAGAGTTCTCGACCGGCTCACCCGTGGTGGCATCGGTCACCATGCCGCCCACGCCGCAGGCAGAACGCACACGCACGGCTTGCGAGTCGGTGAGGGGAGCCACTTGCGAGGTGGCTGTTACCGTGAAGACACCCGTTACGCCACAATCCAGGCTCTCGGGGATGAACACGTCCATGCTAAAGGGGCCTTCCGCGCCAATCCCAACCGGCCCGACCGTGGCAGGCAGGTCTACCGTCCAGGTGACATCCGATGTGTAGCTCAGGTCGTAGGTGTCGGTGATGACCGACAGGTTCAGCACCACCATGTCGTGCGTGACCATCGTCCCGGGCACGCCGGTTTGTTCGATGGTGTAGGGCAGCACCAGCACGGCGTTGACATCGATCGAGAAGTACTCGCTGGTGTTGGTCATGGCGTTGGTGCCCGAGCCATCGTAGCCGCCGAAGGTCCAGATGCCCGGCTGACCGTCACCCAGCCCGGCAGTTTCCAATACAGGAACATAGACCGCTGCCTGGTTGCGCCGCCCGGTGGCCGGATCGGGAACGGCCAGCTCGGGGAATGTGTCATCCCAGGTATCGGTAGCGATATCATAGCGGAACACCCAGCGGTAAGGGCCGGGTGCAGGCCAGGAGCCGCCGATGACGAAGATGCCGCCAGCGTCGCCGCCCAGGTAGCCTTCATCGACATAGACTGCCGGGGCATCGCCGTTCACAGCGGGCATGTCTGCCATGAGATCGTCCTGCCAGCCGGCAGCCAGGTTGTCCAGGTCGAGCACCAGGGTGTCATTCAATGGGACCAGGCTGCCGCCGGTAAACTCGTCACCGCCCATGGCATAGATCTGGTTGCCGACCGCCACGGTGGAGATGTAGCTGCGGGCTGTGGGCAGGTCGTGGCCCAAATTGGTCCAGCGGCTTCCGGCTGCGGCCATCGGATCGTAGACGTAGGTCTCATCGTACGTCACCGCGCCGTCGAACCCTCCGAATGCGTACATTTTATTGTTCACCCCGACCACACCGCCGGGGGTGCGCACCGCCCCGCCGCCAGGTGGGAAGGGATCGGTGAGGATCTGAACGGCTGTATTCTCATCGGGGTAGTAGACCTGGGTGGCGTTCGTTTGCACACCATTTGCCAGGCGTCCGCCGGCGATGTAGTAGCCCGGACCATTGCCGGTGCCATCGTCCTCGATCACGGCGAGCTGGTAGTTGGAAACGGGAACCGGCATCTCCACACCGGTATCGTAGTATGTCCTGTCATTCAAGTCGAAGAAGAATACCGCGCCGGTGGTGATGGTATCGGTCTCGCAGCGACCACCCAGGAAGAAGATGCGGTTATATTCGGGGCTGTACACCCCGCTCAAGCGGCCCAGGCCATCGCCAGCATTGCAGCCCAGCAAATCAGTGGGAATATCTGGACTCAGCTGCCAGGCTCCGAACCAGGCTTCCGGCGCAGACGGCGCAGCTGTGACTGCCTGCCCGTTGAAACCGGTCAGGACCAGCGCTGCCAGGCTTATCGTCGCCGCCAGGATCGCCAGGATGATGATGGATTTTTTGTTCATGCTTTCTCCTTTAAAAGCAGGTTTGATGGATCAGGAAGAAGACGCTCTGCACCAGGTAGCCACTCAAAATAGTGTGGCATAAGCAAGTGTAAACATCGTCAGAGACAATATCGGCTATGTAGGACCTTCTTGTGATTGTGTGAGGTGGGGGAGGTGGGCCCTCACCCCTCCCCAGGCCCCCTCCCTCTCCCGGTTTCGGGAGAGGGAGGGGGTGGGAAAAAGGGGAATGTAGAATGCTCAGCGCGATACCATTGGCAGGAACACAGTGCCCTCGCCGATGGGCGGCAGCGGCGCGCCAAGCGCCAGCAGCGCTTCAATGGCAACGGTTGTGCCTGGGGCGGCGACGCTGATCGGGTCGGCTGAAGCCAGGTCGGGCTTGTCGTCATAATATTCCTCGACATACCGGACCCGGTTGATCAGGCAGGCATCGTATGAGTATAGGGTGACTGAATCGAACCCGACCCGGTAGTCGCCGCTGGGCAGCCCCTCCAACAGGCACTCGCCATCCTGGTCCGTCCAATCGCTGCTCCACCAATTGCCCTGGCTATCGTAGG
Organism: uncultured Anaerolineaceae bacterium; assembly: GCA_964525785.1. GTDB lineage: Bacteria > Chloroflexota > Anaerolineae > Anaerolineales > UBA4823 > JAQBDA01. The sequence continues at coordinate 15,652 of CAZGIX010000030.1, read as the reverse complement.
CAGTGACGTACACATCCTCCAGCGGCTCATTCGTGTCTTCAGCCCTCACAATGCAGGGGATCCCCCCACCCATGGACAGCTCGGCGTTGATGTCCCCGGTCTCGTTTGGCGCGCTGACAGATACCTCGTCTACGGTTGCGTACGGGTTCTTGTTGTTATAGTATTCCCAGACGTACATGGCGTCATTGCCGTATGGGTCGAATGACACCCGGTAATTCCCGCTGCGCAGGCCATAGACGGTGTAGTAGCCGGCGCTGTCGGGGATCGTGTATTGGGAGAAATCGGAAGTCGAATGGTAGACGTCGACCCAGAGATCTCCCAGCCCCGTCCCGCTGCCTTCAGCAGTGACGCGCCCGCTGATCCTGCCGCCGCGCTGCAGCACGGCGTCGATATCGCTGGCAATATTCGGGGCAGTCACCTGGACGGGATCGGCCTCGGAGAAGTCGCCCTGGTTATTATAGTACTCGGAGATATAATCCCTGGAGGCGCTCCACTGATACGGGGCAAACAGCAGGTAGTAGTCCCCGCTTGCCAGGCCGGTGGTGGTGTACACACCGCTGGCATCCGTCCAGGCGTACCCCATGTAATAGCCGCGGCTATCAAAGACATCTACATAGACATCCTCCAATCCAGCGCCGCCGTCGGCAGCCGTGACAGCCCCACGGATCTGTCCGCCGCGCGTCAAGGCGGCGTGAATGCCCGGCGTGACTTCCCCTGAAGCGACGGTTACGGTGGTGGATTCCTCCCAGGAGGGCTTGTTGTCGTAAAACTCTTCCAGGTAAGCGAGCGACACTCCGCTCTCCCAGGGTTCATAATTGACTGAGTACCCACCGGGGATCAAGCCGGTGAAGGTGTAATATCCATTGCCGTCGGTAACAGTGTCATCCACGTACCATCCGTAGCAGTTCAGTACGCTGACGCTCACTTCCAGCAGACCCAGACCGCTGTCTTCCCCGGTGACGCGCCCGGTAAGGCTGCCGCCGCGATCCAGGTTGGCGTTGATCCCGCTGGTGATGTCCGGAGCAACCACGGCTACCGGGTCAGCATCGTCAAACTCACGCTGACCGTTGTAGTATTCATAGATATAGTCGCTGTTTGGACCGGGCGAGAAGTACAGGTAGTAGCTGCCGCTGGCTAGCTGGGTGAGCGTGTACTGCCCGCTGGCATTCGTGCCAGTAGACGAGATATAATTTTTGTCGCCGTTGTAGATGTATACCTGGACGTCTTCGAGCGGCAGGTGGGTATCAGCGGCTGTCACCACGCCGGCGATCTTCCCGCCTTCAGCCAGTGCGGCGTCGATGCCGCTGGTGGTATCCGGGGCAGTCACCTGAACAATGTCTGCATCGTCGATGTCCAGTTTATTGTCATAGTATTCGGGGATGAAATCATCGTACAGGTCCGAATTGTAGGGGTCGAATCTCAGCTTGTAACCACCGCTCATGAGGGGGGTAAAGGTATATACCCCGCTGGCATTGGTGTAGGTGGACATCCTGTAGTCATTCTCATCGGTGTACAGGGTAACGTAGACATTCGCGATGGGATCTCCGCCCACCTGCGCCGTCACTTGCCCGGTGATCTTGCCGCCGCGCTCCAGCGAAGCATCGATATTACTGGCGATGTCGGGAGCCACTAACGGTACCAGGTCGGCAGTCTCGTAGGTGTACTTGTTATCGTAATACTCACGTAGGTAATCGCTCGACGAGCCATAAGAGTACGGAGAGAAGTTCACCCGGTAGTTGCCGGTCAACAGCCCGGTAAGGGTGTACATACCATTGGCGTCCACCTGCGTGTAGCTGTACCAGGCCCCGTTTTGTTCTTCAGCCTGGACGCTGATATCTTGCAGGGGAAGACCGGTATCGCTCGCGGTTACCTGTCCGGTGATCTTACCGCCGCGTGCCAGTGAAGCGTCGATCCCGCTGACGAGATCGGGAGCAACCACCGCTACCAGGTCGGCGCTGCTGTAGTCGTAGGTATCATCATAGTACTCGAAAACGTAATCTTCCGATGAGTCGTGAGGAGCGAAGTACACGCGGTAGCTGCCGGTCAGTAGCCCAGAAACGGTGTACACCCCATTGGCATCCACTTCTGCATATTTGGTCAGATACCCGTTCTGCTCAGAGGCCGAGACCTGAACATCTTGCAGAGGCAGGCCGGTGTCGTCGGCGGTGACCTGACCGGTGATTTGCCCTCCACGGGCCAGTGCGGCGTCTATCCCGCCCGTCAGGCTGCCCTGGTTCACGTGCACCGGGTCGGCGGAGGCCAGGTCCGGCTTGCCGTTGTAGTACTGTTGGAGGTAATCCGGATGAGCGGAGGGGAAGAAGCCAACATATACATCGCCAGTGGGCAACTTGGAGATCAGGTAATCTCCATTGGCGTCGGTGACGCTACCGCTGACATTGCCTCCATTTTCGTCGTAAGCGTACACATACACAGAGTGCAGCGGCAGGCCTGTGTCGGCGGCGGTGACGGTGCCGCTGATCTGCCCGCCCGGCTGCATGGAGGCATTGATGTCAGGCGTGACAGATCCATCGACCACGTGGACCGGGTCAGCTGAATCCATGTCCGGCTTGCCATCGTACCATTCTGGCAGGTAGTTGGAATTATTAGAATAGAAATTGGCTAGGTAATCGCCGGTGTCCAGATTGGGGAGGTTGTAATTGCCATCGCTATCTGTCCAGGAGAAGGCGACATAGTCTCCGCCGGTAGTAAACAGATTTATGTAGATGTTTTGCAGCGGCAGGCCTGTATCTTGCGCGGTGACCACACCGGTGATCTGCCCGGTGCCCTGGATGGCGCCAGGAGAGAGAGCGGGAGCCCCTTCGGCAGGCTGGGGTGTAACCTGCGCCGGCTGGGGTAGATTCTCTGTGAGGGCCTCCACCAACACCAGTTCGTGGAAGCGTGGACGCTGGAGCTCTTTCTCAGCGACTCGGGCGGCGTCTGAGCTGGATAGCGGCAGCTCTTTCCCGCTGTCATCCACGACGCGCAACAGGTAAGCGCCGGCTTCCACCCCGGTAAGGGTGAAGCGCCCGCCTTTCTCAGAATGGGTAAAACCAGCCGCCTGACCGCCGGGGTAGAGGGCTTCGATGCGCAGCCTAGGCTGTGGCTTCCCGGAGGCATCCAAAACCCTGCCCCGCACGATAAATTGCTCTTGCACAGCAAAGGGTTTCTCGACTGCGGGCGATGCGCTGGATGCGCTGGCCCGCACGGCGGAGGCGCTGTCTGCGGTTACAGTTGGGGTGGTCTGCGCGGCGCCGGGTAAAGCGGCGCTGGTGAGCAGGATCAGCATGAGTACGATTGCCAGGAACCGAGATTTCATTTTTTTCCTCCTAAATGAGAATTCGCTCGACCGGCGCGCAAAAACGGCCTGCCATCGGTGGGTGGGACGCTGAATTATCTGCTGAAGGATGGGTGCTCACAGTAGCTCGATGCGGCTAATCTGCGATTAATCTATTTGATTGTACAGTAAGTCCAGGGTGCAGTCAATCAGATGTTGGCTGAGAATCGGCGATTCTGCGGATAATCACTGCTCATTATCGCCTTTCAGAAATGTAAGACGGATACCTGGTCATCCGGACTGGCAGTCCTGTACCGGTGCTTCACCGATCGATATCCGGATCTAGGACTGCCAGCCCTTCGAATATAAGCTGAGAGCATCTCCGCCAGAGCTTACACAAAGTATCTCGACAAAATGCTTATGTCCTTGCGAACCCGGCGTTTTCTACCGGGTGAAGCAATCTCACGGCTATGCAGGGGCTGCTTCGTCGCAAAGAACGCTCCTTGCAGCGACTAATTTCTTTCTTGTGAAGCCCTGGCATCTCCGTCCAACGGCCAGCCTGGTGCATGGTGAACCGGTATATAATTAAACCCGGAGGTGCAATAGCCATGTCTACCAACGTCAAAGCCACCCTGCTGCCGGTAACCTTCCACGCTGAGCCCGACGAGGAATTCAGCCGGCAATTAGCCAACCTGCGCACTTTGCTCGCCAATGAGGCCGATTTCCTGGAGCCTATGCCGCTGGGGGCGACCATGCCCAGGGCAGACGCGGCCATCTTTCCGCAGATGCTGGGGGACGCCTACCGCCGCCTGGATGAGATCAAGGGCTTGATGCTGCCGGTGCTGGTGGTCACCTCCGAATTCGGCACCGTCTCGATGTGGGATTGGGAGATCGACCGCTACCTGTCCCTGGAAGGGGTGCGGGTGATCGCCCCCTACAACCTGGAGCAGACCCGGATGATCTGCCGGGCGCTGGCGATCAAGAAGGACCTGGCGCGCTCCAGCCTGCTGGTCTACCAGGATAACCCCGGGGCGGGCTTCCAGGCGGATATCTTCAAGCGCTTTTACTGGTGGGAAGACGAATGCACCCGGCGTATGCTGGATAAGTTCGGGATTGTGGTGATCAAGAAGAGCTTCCGCGAGCTGGGCGAGGCTGCCAAAGGGGTGGCGGATGCCGACGCCGAAGCGGTGTGGAGTGAGTGGCAAGGGCGGGTGCCGGTGGGCGGGATTACCCGCCGGGCGCTGCTGAGCGCCATCAAGCTGTATATCGCCATCCGCCGCGATCTGGACCAGGAAGAAAACGTGCGCGCGGTCGGGATCAACTGCCTGAACGAGTCGCACTTCAGCGACACCACCCCCTGCCTGGCGTGGAATATGCTCTACGAAGAAAAGCGCTTGCTGTGGGGCTGCGAGGCGGACACGGTCTCCATGCTGACCAAGACCATCCTGCACGAGGTGCTGGGAGCGCCGGTGATGATGACCAACCTGTACCCTTTTCTGATGGGCATGGCGGCGCTGAAGCACGAACGCATCCCGCACTTCCCAACCGTGGCGGAGCAGCCCGAGAACTACGTGCTGGCGGCGCACTGCGGCTACCTGGGCGTGCTGCCGCGCTCCTTCTCCACGCAGTGGACGCTGCGGGCAAAGGTGCTGGCAATTGTGGATGGAAACGCCACCGCCATTGACGCCCGCCTGGCAGAGGGTCCCGTCACCCTGGCGAAGCTGGAGCCGGATTTCGAAAGCTTTTCGGTGGTGGAAGGGAGCCTGGAAGGGTATGCCCAGTTTCCTGGCTCGGACTGCCTGAATGGAGCCTTGCTGCGCGTGCCCGACGGTCACCGGCTGATGCGCGAGCTGGCATCCCACCACACCATCCTGGGGGTCGGGCACCTGAAGAACGACCTGGAGCTGGTTGCACCGGTCTTCGGACTGCAGGTCAGAGCGCTGTAATAGCGGGACCGGCAGCCTTTAACCCTTTTGCGCTAAACAATCGAAGACCGCCTTTGCCAGCAGGGTATCAGCCGTGGCGCGATGCGTGTAGCCAATGGGTATGCCGCACTGGCGGGCAGCGGCCTCCAGCTTCTGGTAGCGCGGGTTGCCATAGCTGCCGGACTGCCCATAAAACCCTGCGTACAGCTTCATGATACAGAACGATTTGAACGGAGTGGTGAGCCACTCCAGAGCGTGGGCGCGGTGCGACTGGCGCATCATCCGCAGGTCAAAGTCAGCGTTGTAGATGCCTACGTAGCGCCCGTGCAGCACCCCCTCCAGCTCCTGCCAGACTGCGGGCCAGGCGGGGGCGTCGTACACCAGCTCATTCGTTATGCCATGGATGTTTATTACATCGATTTGCATGCGCTGGGTGGGGCGCACCAATCGCTCCAGGAGCAGCGTGCCGTCGTAATCCACGACAGCCACTTCGACGATCTCGTCGTACATCTCCAGGCCGGTGGTTTCGGTATCCAAGAAAACCGGCTTTGCCAGCGCATACTGGCGTGCAAGGTTAATTGCCTGCTGGCGTGCAGATAATGCCATTTTCCCTGATCCCTGATTACCTTGTTGCCTAGTTACCTTGTTGCCTGTTCTGGATTTTTACTTTCCCAGCCGCTTAAAATAATAATACACCTGCTCGGCTGCGCTCACCGTACCCGCCAGCTCCCAACCATCCCTGCCCAGGGCGTTCAGCTCGTCTGCGCCTGGCAGGTCATCAAGGCTCCTGGCCAGCACTTTATACTCCCAGGTTGGGTTCTCGGTGACGTACACCAGTGGGGTGGGGAACGGTTCGCTCCCGGGCGGGATGGGCAGATCAGATTTCAGGGGCATGCTTGGTCTCCTTATGCGCTTATTGTACCCTCATCTCTTGATCATACTCGGCGGTCTGGCGCAAGAATTCCAGGTGCGGGTCGGTTTGAGCGAGCTGGCGGTAGCCGGGGAATGCCTGGACCGCTTTCTTCAGCCAGGTCAGGGACTGTTTGCCATCCAGGAGCAGACTGTAGGCGCAAGCCTTATTGTACATGGCATCCGGCAGGTCGGGATCGATCTCCAGTGCCCGGTCGAGCGCCTGCAGGCCTTCCGCGAAGCGGCCTAAACCCACCAGCGCGGCTCCACGTGCCACCAGGGAAGGAGGGTCGTCTAGCCTCAGCGCCAGTGAGCGGTCGATCGAAGCCAAGCCCTCTTCGCCACGATTGAGATAAAGAAGGGTCACGCCGTGCAAACGCTGCGTATCGGCGTCATCCGGTTTCAGGGCCAGGGCCAGGTCGTAGGCACTCAAGGCGCCGGCGTAGTCCCCGCGGTAGAAAGCCGCATTCCCACGCTCAACCAGGTCCCTGGCGGAAGGCATCTTTCCACCTGCGGTCTGTGGGCGGCGGTCCGACCGCGGCCTGTGCGTTGCAGTCTGCCTGCCTGGCCCTTGCGGCGCAGCTTTGGCTTTATGGTAGCGGATCAGCTTCAGGTTCTCTTTGGCAGCCTCGTAATCGATGCCGTCCTGGGCTGCCAGGTCAACGGCGCGCTGGTCGAAGAACTCGGCTGCATCCAGCTCGCCCGAAAGAAGCAGCAGGCTGGCGATGCCGTCCAGGGCCGAGTAGTCGTTTGGCTGGACGAACAAAGTCTCGATGAAATAGCGCTCCGACTGGCGCAGGAGCGGGTCTTTAGGCGGTCGCCCGGCCTGGATCTCATCCCAGAAGCGGATTAAATAAGCGTTTTTGCGGTGAAAGCCCCCCAGGTTGAGCACCATCGAATCGAGAGGCCAGAGCTTCTCCGCGCCCAGCATGACCGGCTCGATGGCCTGTTGAAGCTGGTCGGCTGCATCGATCTGGCGCTGGCCCAATTTTTCCAATATGAGTTCCTGTCCCTGATAGATATTCTGGATGGCCTGCTGCAGCTCAGGGCTGCGGCTGCTCAGCGCCGGCGCCAGCTCGTTGGGTCCGTGCGGAGCGTCCCGCACCGCCCGGCGCAGCTCGGCATACTTCTGGCGGGAGGGCTGGTCCAGCTTCAGGTAGACCGTGTTGCGCAGGAAGAACGGCAGAGGTGCCTCGTCCAGGCTGCAGGGCAGGATGAAGCGACCTAGGTGGAAGGCGGTGATGATCTCAGCCGCCACCCAGCGTGAGGCGGCGGCGTGCTGCGACCAGAGCGAGACCAGCACACGGCTGTCGCGGATGGCTTGCTGCAGCTCGTCGCGCAGCAGGGCACCCAGGCGGATCCTGGAGCGATCCAGCCACACAGTCAGCCCATCCAGCTGGAGGGCCTTTTCGATACGACGGGCGGCGGCATCATCTTTGGAGGAATGGCTGATAAATGCATCCATAGTTCACCTGAAGTTATTAAACCACCGCCGGGGATGATCCAGGCACTCGCATGAAGTGAGCCAGGCGGATTACAGCTATCAATTATACGATACCCGCCTATTGCGAGCGTCGTGCAGAGCATGAGAATACGCGGTGTGACACACGTCAGGAGTGTGCCACACCGGTTTCTCTCACAGATCGAATATCTGGCTTACGGTGCTGACGTCAGCCGATCTGCGTACAGGTTTTGGTTGCGGTTGCCGGTGTTGTCGCTTACTGGTCCTGCGGCGGGGTCGAGATCGCAGGGGGTAACGTCCCGGTTGTCCGCCCAACTGATATGCACGATATGCTGGCTGCCATCCCAATAGGCATCCAGCTCGTTATAATCGCCGTGGAAGGCTGCCGTACCGCCGCCAAACATGAGGCAGTTCCCGTTGTGGGAGATATCGCTGATCCGTTCGTTATGGCTGAAGGCTGGAAAGACCGCACCGTCGCAGTTGCTGCAGGCATAGTACACATCCAGAGCCTCATTGGCCGGTGTGGTGCTATTGCGGAAGTCATACCAGGCGACATGCAGCGCTCCATTGGAAACGTCTATCGTGGGGAATATCTGGTGCCGCCCGGCAGGGTCTTCATTGACCATAACAGGCGCTTCCCAGGTGGCGCCGCCATCGGTGGAGCGCTGGACATAGATGTCGTAGTCGCCCGCCAGGCTCTGGTAGGCGACATAGACGATATTCGGATCGGTATCGTCAGCGGCAACAAAGGCGAAAGTCGGCGTGCGGAAAGCGACGCCTGGGGCTTGCGGGTCGTTTATCTCGCCGACGAATACGGGCTGGCTCCAGGATCGCCCGCAATCAGTCGACTTGACGATCGAGACGCCATTGAAGCTATTTCCGCCGCCCTGGAAGGCTAGATATGCAATGTAGATCGAGCCATCCGGACCAACCGCAATGTCGGCGCCCTGGTTATATGGCGTGCCGGACTTCCCTCCGGTTGAGATGGTTCGCGGAGGAGAGAAGCTGGCGCCGCCATCGGATGAGGCGCTGAATTTTATCGGTGAGTTTCCACTGGCCCCGTGAAAAGCGGTAAAGGCGACGTAGACGCTGCCGCTGCACGGGCTGGAGGGGTATGTATCGACTTCCATCCACTCCTTATCGGTAAATTTGCCGGCGAACCCAATAACACCTGGCACAGCGAAGCCCACAGCGCCGCGGTCCACGACTGATGTGCCTGCATAGGTGAAGTTCGGCGGGTCGGCGGCAGCGTTGGGTGTGCTGGTCCCGCCAGGCGTGCCTGGAGTGTAATCGTAGCGCGCCACGTACACCAGGTTATCCACCGGTTTATCGGGCTGGTCGAAGTTCCGGTTAAAGGCAATACCTGAAACGTAGAGATTACCCTCCGCGTCAAAACGCACTACCGGATCACCCGAGGCATCCAGGCCAAGTAGCGGTGAGGCCAGGCCAGTCGCCGAAGTGTCAGAAGGGAAGCCGGGGACGTAAGTGTTGAACCAGGTAGCTCCGGCATCGTCGGAGACATAGAAGCCCAACCATACATCCCCGGCGACGGTCACCATGCGGTAATCATTGCCACCGACCGCCACAATACGCCGGTTTGCTGGACTGACCGAGGTGCTGGTCTCGTTGGATTGGCGTTTTTGGGTGTCGAAGCCTGGATTGGGCGTGCCGCCGTCGACGTTATTGTTGTCTTTCGTCACCTTTACGTCGACGCCGCTCGTGACATGCGCTGCCAGCACCCCCGAAGCCAATAAAAAGCCGGCGATCAAGGTAGATATCAGCCCGCTCATGAATCTGCGGGTATATCCGGATTGAAACTTAAGCCCTGTCATTCGTAAGCCTCCTTATCCTCGTATGCGATTGGATTTGGCGGAATGAAGCATTGTTACTGGTTAAATGTCCTGACATATATGATTATACGGATATAACTACTCCAAATCAAGTTAAGTAAAGGTTAGTTCAGACCAGAATTCAGAGCCTCTGATCGGCGGCGGGTGATTTTCAAGAGGGTTAACCCGGGTTAAAAAAAGGGGGATAGAGGGTTAACTTTTGGGGGATATTCGTTAGAACACTTGTGCTAAGAACGTTGTTTTGCTAAGATGTGCCTGTCAAATGGCTGCATTCACAGTGTCCCGCACTAGACTGATCGCCTCACGGATGAAAATGGCCTGGAAAGGTGTATGGATGGCAGAAAAGCGTCTCACAATCGAAAAAGCGCCAGATCTGCAGAAGGAGATCGACATACTGCGCGATGCCATTGAGTATGCGTACAGCCGCCTGTATGAGCTGGAGGATTTCGAAGATATGACGCGTGCCCTGGGCGCCCTCGGTCTTGCAGCCACCCGACTTGCCAGCCTGCTCCGCGTTCAGAAGCTCCTCGGTGGTGATCAAGAGTCATCCGTGCTCGATGCTATCACCCGCGCCATTGCCCGCACCGTGGAAGAACAGGGGCTATATTGACATGAAACCAGCTCAAACCTCAACCAAAGAAATTACTGCAGTAATTTGTCCGGTACTGTAGATCGCCAACCAGACCGTTGACGATGCGAAAGCGCTCAACAAATCCATGCGCAAACTGCGCATTGCCATGCGACAGTGTAAGAACTGCGATAAGGGGGATGATTGCCCGGTCCTGAAAGAATTTACCGATCTCATCGTCGCCGCCCTGCAGGAAATCTACGAGTTATGGGGGTTGCATTAATGCCGCATGGCCAACCGGGAAACTGTCGTTTTTGCCGCCCTGAAGAACATAGACGCCTTCACCAACACCAGCACAGGGCTGGTGCTGCGCCAGTATCAACGCCAGGTCGCCGAGCGCGTCATCGAATCGGTCAACAAACACCTTGGCGATACCATCGTGGTCATGTTCCCCCGCCAGTCTGGCAAAAACGAGCTGCAGGCGCAAATTGAAAGCTACCTCATGGCGCTTTACTTTGCTTTGGATGCGGAGTTCGTCAAAGTGAGCCCCACCTGGAAACCACAGACCCAGAACGCCATGCGCCGGCTGGAAAGAGTGCTCCGCCGTTGTTTCATCACACATCTGGTCTGGAAGAAGGAATCAGGCTATATCTACCGGGCTGGATCTGCCCGCATCTTCTTTCTTTCCGGATCTCCCACGTCAAGCGTGGTGGGTGCTACCGCAACCCACCTGCTGGAATGCGACGAGGCCCAGGACGTGCAAACCGCTAAATGGGACAAGGACTTCGCACCCATGGCAGCCAGCCGAAACGCAACCCGTGTGTTCTGGGGAACAGCCTGGACCAGCAAAACATTACTAGCGCGTGAGCTGCGCGCAGCTCGGGAAGCCGAGCTGCTGGACGGTCGCCGGCGGGCTTTCGTGCTCACCGCCGACGATGTGCGCAAAGAAGTACCCGACTATGGCAAATTCGTGGATGGGCAGATCGCCCGCCTGGGGCGCAATCATCCCATGGTTCGTACTCAATTCTTTAGCGAAGAGATCGACAGCCAGGGCGGGATGTTCCCAGCTCAACGCCAGGCGCTGATGCACGGGCAGCACGGTACATAGTTCCATCCCCAGCCCGATAAAGTCTATGCTCTACTGTTGGACGTTGCCGGCGAGGATGAGGGCGCAATCGACGGAGAGGGCGAGCTGCGCTCGCCCGGTAGGGATAGCACCGCCTTGACCGTTGTTGAAGTGGACCTGACCAGCCTGGCCGACGAGCTGATCAAAGCCCCCACCTACCGGGTGGTTTGCCGCCAGGAGTGGACCGGCATCAAGCATACTACCCTGTATGGTCAAATCAAAGCTCTGGCCGAGCACTGGCAGGCTCGCTATTTAGTGGTGGACGCAACCGGGGTGGGCGCCGGCTTATCGTCATTTCTGGAAAAGGCGCTCCCCGGTCGCGTTATCCCCTTCGTGTTTACGCAGAAATCCAAGAGCGATCTTGGCTGGTCTTTCCTGGCCGTGGTCGAAACCGGCAGATACAAGGAATACATCGACATTGACCCCCTGCTTGCCAGCGCCATCTGCAAATCCGGTGCCAACCAGCAGCAGGCATTCTGGCAGCGGGTCAACAACTGCCAGATGTCGATCCTGGAAGGACCCGGAAAGATCATGCGTTGGGGCGTGCCGGACGGCACGCGGGACGCTGTCACCGGCGAGCTGGTCCACGACGACCTGCTTATCAGCGCCGCTCTGTGTGCTGTGTTGGATGCCTGCGAGTGGGGTTTAGCCCGTTCGCAGGTGCGAACGGGGCAGGATCTGTTTGAAGAGATGCGGGAGGCTTTTTAGTGCCACGTCGATGCACCAAGTACCCCCCTGCCTTGTGCCTGTACTGCCTGATCCGCTTGCATCCGGGCTGCAGGATATCCGAGCTCGCCCGCCTATTGCGCGTGCCATACTACATCGTCTATTCCCGCCTGGTCACCCTGGAGGGTGCCGGTATTCTGCTCGCCGAAGATGACCGCGGTCATATATATCCAGCGGACGCCGTTCTTTGGCGCTCCGACTGCTCTTGAGGAGAAGGAGCCTGTATGAAGCATAAACCGAGCCTGCGAGATCGAATCACAGCCTTCATAAACCCCGCAATTGCCGAACTTCGGCATAATTCTCAACTTGCCCCGCATGTACTCGCGGGGTTTGCATCTGTTTCCGCCCAGGTGGACGACAGCAGCGGTTGGGTTTCACACACCAGCCGCCCACACGAGCGCGATTACAGCGAAATACAATCCCTCTACGAAGATGCGCTGGTCGCCTATCGCAAGAATCCCATTGCCTGGCGCATCATCTCAACCACCACCAACTATATTCTGGGCGACCGGATCGTAATCAATAGCCCCCGCCGCGATCTAAACCGCTTTATCCTGGCATTCTGGAATCATCCGAAGAACCTGATGGATCTCCGCCTGGCAGCCATGTCCGATGAGCTGGCTCGAGCCGGCGATCTATTCGTGCTCTTATTCCGTAATCCCCAAGATGGCATGAGCTATATCCGCTTTATCACCAAAGACCGCATTATCAAGATCGACAGCGCAGAGAACGATTGGGAAACGGAGCTGATCTACTACGAAATCCAGGAAACCGCCGAGCCGCGACCCTGGTACTCCCCAGCTCACCCCGCTGCAGCCGAGCAGGATGCCATCATGCTGCATTACTCAGTCAATCGACCGATCGGTGCATTGCTGGGTGAGTCGGACCTGGCTACCATGCTCCCCTGGCTGCAGCGCTACTCACGCATGCTCGAAGACCGGGTCAGGCTGCATTGGGCAATCCGGGCATTTCTCTGGATTGTCACCGTACCCACCAACATGGTAGCCCCCAAAGCCGAACAGTACCGCACGCCGCCCGAATCCGGCAGCATTGTTGTCAAGGATGAATCGGAGAAGTGGGAAGCGGTTGCACCCAATCTAAACGCCAGTGACGCCCAACATGACCTGCGCGCCGTGCGCAACATGATCGACGCCGGCAGCGGATACCCTCCGCATTGGAGGGGGGAGAGCAGCGACGCCAATCTAGCCACCGCCACCGCCATGCAAAGCCCCACCGAGCGCCACCTGGTCCGCCGGCAAAAGTATTTTCTCTACTTGGTCCGGGATATTCTCTATCATGCCTACAAACGCCAGGCGGAAGCTGGCATGGCGCCAGCCACCCGCCAGCTCGCCGAGGCCGATTACGCTATTTTGTTCAACGTCGCCGCTCCGGATGTGAGCCGCTCCGATAATGAGCAGCTCGCCCGCGCTGCTCAGCAGATCAGCACCGCCATGTCCAGCCTGGTTGCCATGCTGCCCGGCAGCTCGCCCACCTTGCAGCGCCTGGCGCTAGACCTGATTACCAAGTTCGCCGGCGAGCCGCAGGCAGAAGAAACCCTTTCGGCAATCCTCGAAGAGATTGCCGCCAACCCCAACCCCCAACCATGGGTTGGGACTGGAGAATAACAAAACAGGAGGCCTATGGACCAAAACTTATCCCCAAATGATCGTTATCGATTGCAGTTAGGGCAGCTCTCTTCCATCAGCAGGCGGCGCTCCTACCGCGCCAGGTTCGTCAAAGCCGGGAGGGTCCGTTCGATGGGTAACCGCCAGAGCAACATCGAAATGACTGAGAACGCCCTGGTCAGCGCCTTTACCAGTGGTCTCTTCGAAGGGAAAGCTGTGTTTGTGGACCACGCCGACTTTTTCCAACATCCCAGCCTGCGCAACCTGGCAGGCGTGACCGCTGACATTGACTATGACCCCGCCGAGAAGTCCATCCTTGGCACCATCAAACTCTACTCAGAAGCCAGCCCGATTGCCACTCTGCTGGACGAGATCCTTGCCGAGGGCAGCTCAGCCCCAGATGTTGGACTCTCGATGGTCTTCTGGCCGGTCTGGTAGAAGGACGAAGACAACGTACTACGCAAGATCGTTGACATTCGTCACGTTGAATCCGTTGACCTTGTTTTTGAGCCCGCCGCAGACGGGAGAATTCTACAAGCGCTCAGCGCTGCGGCGCTGAATGCCAACCCACAAGGAGGCACTATGCCTGAAACACCTGTACAACCGCAGGAAGCCCAATCATTCAATCCGCCTGCGGCAAACCCTAACGACATGATCAACGACTGGCTGCGCACAATGGCCACCGCCAGCGCCGGGGTCATGATCGCCAACTCCGGACTGCCAGCCCCCAGCCGCTCGCGGCTGGGCAGCCGCACCTACAGCAGCCCGGAAGAAGTCAACCAGGCCATTGAAACCGAGCGCGCTTATCTTGCCCGCCTCAGCGAAGATCAGGTCATCAACTTGGGCGATCCCGCTCCGCGGTCGCCGCAGATCAGCATGGGATTGACCGGCTTCGAACAGCTGGAGATGGCGCTGGATGCCCTGATCGCCGGCACGCGGCCGGAAAAGAACATCCGGCCGTTATCAGGAGTGCGTGAGCTGTATCTGCTGTTATCCGGCGATTTCGAGATGGAAGGCATGTTCAAAGCCGACCGGGTGCAGTTCGCCAACGTCAACAGCTCCACTATGGCCGGCATGGTCGCCAATGCTCTCAACAAGCGCGTGATGAATGAGTTTCAGCTTTACCCGCGCTGGTGGGAGCCGATCATCATTGCCGAAGACTTCGATAGCCTGCAGACCGTCCGTTGGGTAACCTTGGGCGGGGTGGGCGAGCTGCCCACCGTTGCAGAAGGCGCAGCCTACACCGAGCTGACCTGGGACGATCTGACGGAAACTGCCACGTTCATCAAGAAAGGTGGTTATCTGGGTCTCACCCTGGAAGCCATCGACAAGGACGACACGCGGCGGTTAAGGGCAGCACCCCGGGCGCTTGCCCAGGCAGCCTGGCTCACGCTCAGCAAGGGTATCTCGGATGTATTCACCAGCAATACAGGTGTCGGACCAACCCTGAGTGACAGCGTTGCGTTGTTTGACGCCGCACACAGCAATCTTTCCACCACCGCTCTGTCACTGACCCAGTACAACGCTATCCGCACCGCCATGCGCAAGCAGACCGAGCTGAACAGCGGCGAGCGCTTGGGAGCGCTCACTGCACCCAAGTATGTCCTGGTCCCGCCCGACCTGGAGATCACCGCCCTGCAGATCCTTTCCTCGGACAAGGATTACACTTACGTGCTTGCCAATGCGCCGGCTGCGCCGGAGAACATCCAGAGCGAGGGTGATGCACGCACAGAGCGCATGCAGTTCGCTCGGGATCGCGTGATCGTGGTGGACCTGTGGACCGACACCAACAACTACGCCTGCGCTTGCGATCCGCAGCTTTACCCCACCATTGGCGTCGGTTTCCGCTATGGTCGCACTCCCGAAGTGTTCAGCGTTGCCAGCCCAACCGCGGGGCTGATGTTCAGCAACGACACGTTGCCGGTTCCTCGACACACACTTTTATTTCAGCGTCTAGGTCGAGTGCAGTTTGTATCGTTACACTTTTATCTGGATGGACATACGCCCTAATCACTAACGCCTGAACAATCTGCCGTCGGAATTCCATTATCTTTTGTTTTTGTACTTCAGATTCAGGGATAGCATTAATCTTTTCCCAACCAGCAAGTACACGTCCACGAAAGACATTGGCTAAATTAATTAATCGTTCCGCACGGTTTCCAATCAGTAACCGCTTATCGGTTAGCT
>CAZGIX010000029.1:0-32238 GCA_964525785.1 uncultured Anaerolineaceae bacterium | reverse complement strand
TATTTCATCCCCGAATACCGCCTTCGGCGGTTTAGCCGAATCTCGGAATGACGTGTAAAAGTGCACCGAGAAAGCAAAACGGGCTCGATCTCCGAGCCCGTCCAGCATTAATCAGCGCTTCAATCCTAATTCCTGATTCCTAATTTTCTGCCCCTAACACTCACTGTACCCACACGCGTAGCATTTACGACAGCCCTCTTCATTGACAACTGCCGCCTGACCGCACTCGGGGCACAGGTCGCCAAACTTGAGCGGCACCTGCTCGGGGCGGGCAGCCGACCGGGCGCTCTCACTGCGCAGACGGTCGCCGTTGCCGCCATCCAGGTAAGCCTGGGCGGCAGGATCGGTCTCCTCCAGGTACTCCGCCAGCACTTGCGCCACACCATCCGGCAGGGAGCGCACCCGGTTAGGGCCGAAGCCCAGCGAGCGACCGCCGCCGATGCCGGAGAGCTGCCGCCAGACCTCTTTGAGGCGCTCACGCGGCGCCACCGGCGAAGCCAGGCGCAGGGTGTACGAGATCAGCCGACCGATGGCTTCCGAGACGGCGGCGGTGTCCGAGCCGGCTTTCGCAGTGTTAATGAAAACCTCGAAAGGCTGGCTGCCGCCGTTCTCGTTGATGGTGACGAAGGCCTTACCCAGCGGGGTGCTGATGGTGTAGGTGTGTCCACGCAGGCTGCGCGGGCGGGGCTTCTTCTTATCGTGCCACATGACCAGCTGCTCGGCATGCTGGCTGCCGGTCCCTGAGATGACCGCAGCTGGCGAAGCCTCAGACAGACCCTCGCCGGCAGATGCCTTTAGCTTCGCGGCCGCAGTGGCTTTGGTCTCCAGCACCACCTTCTGGCGCGAGCCGGTAACGTACACGGTGATGCCTTTGCAGCCCAGCTCCCAGGCCAGCATGTATGCCATGGAAACTTCATCTTCGCTGGCATCGGCAGGGAAATTAACTGTCTTGCTCAGGCTGTTATCCACGAAGGCCTGCAGGGCGGCCTGCATGCGCACATGTTCCTCGGCGCGGATATCCCCTGAAACCACGAAGGTGTGCTGGATGACATGGGGAACCTCAGACAAACCCTGGCATGTGCCGACCTCAAGTACGTGCTCGATCACCTTCTGGCGAGAGGCTTCATCTAAGCCGGCTCCTACCAGGGCGCGCTCGAAAGCCGGGCTGGTATAAGTGAGCTGCAGATCGTTACCGTTGTCATTGACGTGGCGGGTATAGGCCAGGGCGAAGACCGGCTCGCAGCCATAGCCTTCGCAGCCGGCGACGGTGGCGATCGTGCCGGTGGGCGCCACGGTGGTCTGGGCGGCATTGCGGATACCGTAGCGGCGTATACCCTCCACCAGCGCTTCCCAATCCAGGCCTGGGCACCCGAAATCGCGCTGGTACGGCTGGATTGGCTGGGGTGGCTGCCAGGTCAAATGCTGCGGATCGTAGATGCTGCCATCTATAGCCAGGAACGGGCCTCGTTTTTCCGCCAATTCGATGCTGGTCTTCATGGAATGGTAGCGCACGAACTCCATCACCTGGGCGCCGAACTCCTGGCCCTCTTCGGAGCCGTAGCGGATGCCGGCGTGGTACATCAGGTCACTCAAACCCATGATGCCAAGCCCGATGCGGCGGGCGCGAAGAGCAGCTTCTTTGAGCTGCGGAACAGCGGGAACGTAGGCGTTGGCGTCCACAACATCATCCAGGAAGATGGTCGACAGCACCACGCTCTTGCGCAGCTTTTCCCAATCCACTGTGCCGTACGGTCCACAGTGCTCGGCCAGGTTGACCGATCCCAGGCAGCAGTTCTCATATGGACCTAACCACTGCTCCCCACAGGGATTGGTGGCTTCCAGTTGATAGAGATGCGGCACAGGATTTGAGCGATTGGAGGCGTCCAGGAAGAGCACTCCCGGCTCGCCGTTGTGGTGCGCCTGGCTGATGATCTTGTCGAACAGCTCCCTAGCGGGTAAGGTCTTGAATACTTTTATGGGTATGCCAGCGGCTTCAGCCTGTTCCAGGGTACCGTGGAACTCGTGGTACTCGGGCGCGCTGACATCCGGAAAGCGCAGCTCCCACATCTCATTGTCGCGCACAGCTTGCATAAATGCATCGGTGATGCCGACCGAAATGTTGAAGTTAGTGATGGCGTTTTCATCCGTCTTGCAGGTGATGAAATCTTCCACATCCGGGTGATCGACGCGCAGCACCGCCATGTTGGCCCCGCGGCGCGTACCTCCCTGGGCTATCTCGCCAAAGGCCTCATCGTAGACGCGCAGGAAGCCCACCGGGCCGGTAGCCTGCCCGGCAGAGGACTTGACCAGGGCGGCTTTGGGACGCAGGCGTGAGAATGAGAAACCGTTGCCGCCGCCGGTCTGCTGGATCAGGGCTGCGTCGCGCAGGGTCTGGAAGATACCCGCCGGGTTGCGGCCCATGTCATCTGCGATTGGCAACACAAAACAAGCCGCTAATTGACCCAGGGGTGTACCCGCCCCGGTGAAGGTAGGTGAATTCGGGAAGAAACGCTTCGTGGTGAGCAGGTGATAGTAATCCCGGGCGCGCTGCAGCACATCGCCGTCCCAAGTCTCTTCAACTCGAGCGACGTGATACGCAATCCGCCAGAACATCTCTTCCACCGTCTCAACCAGGCGCCCATCCTTGCCGCGCCGCACATATCGGCGGCTGAGCACCTTACGGGCATTCTCGGTCAGGTCTACCTCGTTGAGCTCTTCGGGCAAAGGCGGGGTAGGCAGCAGACCGTGCTGCTTTTCTTGGACTGGGGATTCTTGCAACATAGAAGCATCTCCTCTAAGAAGTTCGTTCTCAATGCCGGTGAACTGACCCCCTTTATCGGCGGGGCACCAATATTAATTAGCCTTCGAGAAGGCGATCGATTTCGTTGCGAATAGACTTTAAATCGTCTAGGCCCAGATAAACGATAGCATAGCGGATATAGGCTATCTGGTCGAACTCTTTCAGGCCGGCGATGACCATATCCCCCACAACGCGTGAGGATACCTCGGCCCGGCCCATCGCCTGCAGCGCCGATTCGATTTCCCCGACCAGGCGGTCGATATCTGCCGCCGCTACCGGTCGCTTTGCGCAGGAGATGCGGATACCTCGGATGAGCTTCTCACGGTCAAACTCTTCGCGTGTGCCATCTTGCTTGATGATCAGGGGCGTTGCCAGGATCGGACGTTCATAGGTACTGAAGCGCTGACCGCAGTTCTCACACTCACGCCGGCGGCGCACTCCGCCGCGAGCATCGTGGGTGGTATCGATCACTTTCGACTCGTCGTGCTTACAGTAAGGACAACGCATGGGGCCCTGAATCAATTAATAGAACATATGTAACCCCCATAGCCAGGGGGGAGGAGTATTTATACGCCTATATTTGGGGTTTGAAGCAGGCGCAATTTTAGCACACTTGGGAGTGGTTGGCAAGGTCAAAATGTACTCTCTAAGATTAATATTTTAAATGGGCGGACCACCCTCCCCAGGCGAAGGCATCCCTGGGGAGAGCAGTCCGAGCGATAGCGGCTCCAAAGCGTTCACCAGGCGCGTCCGGGAGGAGGACCGGCGCCATCTGGCTGGAGAGCAAGCCGCGGGCAATCCGCCGCGCGGGACGGCGCGCCCATCTGACCAGCTCTTAAGAAGGTTTGGAAGCCGCATAACACACATCCATCCAGCGGCAACAGCCTGTGCCGGGCAGGCCCCATCAGATCTGAGCAGTCCAACGCTCTCGCGAGCAGCGTCCATCCGCTGCGGACTAACGGCCGCGATTGCGCAAGAAGGTCGGGATATCCAGATCTTCGGTGTTGAAGGCCCGCGGCTGGAAATCGCGCGCCGGCGGTGCTGCTGAAACACCCACGCTCACCTCAGCGGTTGTGTTGTGGCGCAGCTCTACAGCAGGCTGCTCGACGATGCGGCGCGGTACGCCCGTGCGCTCGAAGCCGGTGGCGATCACGGTGATGCGCACCTCGTCCTTCATCGTCGGGTCGATCACCGCGCCGAAGATCAGGTTGACATCTGGGTGCGCGGTCTCCTTGATGATCGCGGCTGCCTGGTTGACCTCGAATAAGGTCAGCTCAGGACCGCCAGTGACGTTGAACAGGATGCCGCGCGCGCCGTCGATGGTGATGTCCAGCAGCTGGCTGGAGATAGCCGCCTCGGCAGCCTGGCGAGCGCCTTCCTCGCCTTTGCCGATGCCAACCGCCATCAACGCCGCCCCGCCTTCCGACATGATCGTGCGCACGTCGGCAAAGTCCAGGTTGATCAGGCCGGGGACGGTGATCAGCTCGGAGATGCCCTGCACGCCCTGGCGCAGCACATCATCCGCCATGCGGAAAGCCGTGTTCATGGTGGCGCGCTTGTCCACGATCTGGAGCAGCCGGTCATTGGGGATCACGATCAGGGTATCGGCCTGCTCTTTAAGCTTGGAGATGCCCGACTCGGCGGATTGGATGCGGCGGGAGCCTTCGAAGGTGAACGGGCGAGTGACCACGCCAATGGTCAGTGCGCCTACTTCCTTGGCTACCTGGGCTACGATCGGTGCACCACCCGTGCCGGTTCCTCCACCCATCCCGGCGGTGATGAACACCATGTCGGAGCCTTTGAGCACCTCATAGACGTCCTCGGCCGACTCTTCGCAGGCCTTGCGCCCGGTTTCCGGATCTCCACCGGAGCCCAGGCCGCGTGTGAGCTTCTCACCCACGCGCACCCGTACTGTCGCCTTGGAGAGCATCAGGGCCTGGGCGTCGGTATTGACCGCCACGAACTCCACACCCTGCAGGCCCTCCTGGATCATGCGGTCGACTGCATTGCAGCCACCGCCGCCCACGCCGACTACTTTGATCTTGGCGAAGGACTCGAGCTGGTTTGGTAAATTCACATCTCTTGACATTTTTGAAAATCCTCCTCGTAAAAAGGTTGTCATTTATGGGAGCAGGCGCTTCAGCCAGCTCTTGACTCGATCCCATTGGGGATTATCCGACTGCATCTGGAAGCGCTGCCGGCGGATGCCCTCCTGGGGTGAGAACTCACTATATTGAAATGCCCAGCGCAGCAGACCCACGCTGGTGGAGAAGGCTGGCGAATCCAGCCGGTCGACCATGCCGATCAAATTCTCGGGCTTGGCAATATGCACGGGTACACCAAGCATGCGGTTGGCCAGGTTCTTGATGGATGGCAGCTGGCTGGATCCACCGGTCAGCACCATGCCTGCCGGCAGCAGACCATCGTATCCGGAGCGCTTGATCTCCTGCAACACCATGCCGAAGATCTCCTCGATACGCGCTTCGATGATCAGCGCCAGCTCCTGCCGGTTGACCTGCACCGACTGCTCCTCGCCAAAGGGCCTTACATTGAAGAACTCCTGCGGACCGACCTCTGCCTGCAGGGCATGCCCATGCTGCACCTTGATCTCCTCTGCCTGGCTCATCGGCAGGCGCAGACCATGAGCGATATCGGAAGTGACGTGGTTGCCCCCTACTGCGAGCACCGAGGTGTGCCAGACATCGCCGTCGATATAGATTGCCATATCCGTTGTGCCGCCGCCGATGTCACACACTACCGCCCCCATCTGGCGCTCGGTCTCGGTCAGCGCCACCTCCGCTGAGGCCAGCGGGTTAAGGACAAACTGGGATACTTCCACCCCAGACACACCCACGCATTGGCGCAGGTTCTCCACCGAAGCTGCTGAGGCAGTGATGATATGCGTCTCCACCTCCAACCGGTAGCCGTGCATCCCTACCGGCATGCGTATGCCCTCCTGCCCATCCACATTGAAGCCACGCTGGACGACATGGATGATCTCCCGGTTGTGGGGGATCGCAACGGCGCGGGCTGCATCAACCGCTCTGGCGATATCGTCCTGATCGATCATGCGACCGGTGACACCCACCACCCCGCGGCTGTTGACCGAGGAAACCTGCGAGCCAGCCAGGCTGACCAGCGCCGAGGTGATCTCAAACCCAGACGTACGCTCCGCCTTCTCGATCGAGCGGGCTACCGCCTGCGAGGCAGCTCCCAAATCGACCACCACACCTTTGCGGATCCCCTGAGACGGTTCAATACCCACCCCCAGGATGCGGATCTGTCCGGGCCCTTCCTCACGGGCGACCAGGGTACATATTTTTGTTGTGCCAACATCTATCCCGACGACAACCGGTTGGTCCATACCAGGCATTCTCCGAGAGCCTTATCGCTCCAAACGATAGTAAGGTAGGTGCGCGTGCTCTACGCTGATCAAGGCCGGTTGGATACCGTCCTC
This sequence comes from uncultured Anaerolineaceae bacterium, assembly GCA_964525785.1. Taxonomy (GTDB): domain Bacteria; phylum Chloroflexota; class Anaerolineae; order Anaerolineales; family UBA4823; genus JAQBDA01. The sequence goes on along the minus strand of CAZGIX010000029.1, from coordinate 25,981 downwards.
GTCCAGCTTCTGAGCGATCGCTTTATACACCCGCAGCTTAATATCCATGTTATTGGTGTCTCCAAAGTACACTTCCCAACCCTGGGCATCGCGCCAACCCAATCCACGCGTCGGGTCGTACATCAAGGGGGTGCCCTGGGGTGCCTGCCCTGACATCGAGACGATGGCTGACACCATCTCCACCGTCATAAACTGCTGCACACCGCTCCCTTCTAAAGGCTGGTCTCCCATCAGGGGCGATCCATGCGCCTCCACTACCAGAGCGGGCAACGCCGTGTTCTGCTCGCGCATCGGAAACGAGATCCCATTCGCATCGACCAGCACCGTGCGCCCATCCTGCCGCCAGGCAAGTATCGGCTGGCGCTCTTCAACCGTGACCACCAACTCGCCGGGCAGGCTGACCTTCACATCTACAGACGAGAACTCAGGAAAGGCCTGCTGGAGTCTGGCCTCAAGCTGAACCGGATCGATGGCGAAGATCGGCTCATCGCGCACATCCAGCACCGCGTTGATATCTGCCCCACCCAGCCGCTGCAGCCCAACCACCTGCGCCGCTTGAACGTGGTACTGCGGCGAGGTCCACAGGTGGTAGATCAGCGTCCCCAGGGCTGCCACCAGCAGAAACGAAAAGAAACGCCAGCCAAAAGCCACTTGAGGGATGGAAGGCAGACGCATTTCCACACCCGGCATACTTAAAGCCACATCGAAGCGGCGGCGCGGTTTGCCCCTGGCACGCGAGCTTTTGCCCCATGGGAAACTGCTGGTGGCAACCCCACGCACCATTACCGGCGGTACAGAGCGATCATTGTAGCCATCGTCGCGCGTCCTGGCTGGACGAACTGGCTTGCGCGTATGCACCTGCGGCTCCTTGCGGCGATAGGTACGCCTGACCGGATTCGCACCTGTTGACTCTGATCTGCGCCTAGTGGTCACCATTAACAGCATCTCCTTAACGGTAGTACCTGCGTTCAGTTTGATCACGGTCTGCCTTTCGCTCCAGCGCCAGCTCTATCAGCCGATCTACTAGCCGTGGGTATGACAAGCCGGAGGCTTCCCATAGTTTCGGATACATACTGATCTGCGTGAATCCCGGTATGGTATTGATCTCGCTGACATAGAGATGGTTGTCTTCTCTATCCAGCAGGAAATCCACACGTGCCATGCCCGCGCAGTCAGCCGCCTTGTATGCCCGCACGGCGATCGAGCGTACCTCAGCCGCCAGATCGTCGCTCAAGGGGGCCGGGATGAGTAGTGCCGACCGGTCATCGTGATACTTGGCGTCATAGGTGTAGAACTCGGCGGCGGGGATGATCTCACCCGGCACAGAAGCCTGGGGAGCGTCGTTGCCGAGCACACTGACCTCGATCTCACGGGCATTCACCCCACGCTCGATCATCACGCGCCGGTCGTAACGAGCGGCATCCATCAAACCTTCAATCAAATCCGACCTGCCCCGGCATTTGCTCACGCCCACTGATGACCCCAGGTTTACCGGCTTGACGAACAACGGGTATGGAGCCACCTTCTCGGCCCGCTCCAGCACGGCCTCCGACTGGTTGGCGATCTCGCTGCGCAAGACGACAGCCGACTCAACCACCGGGACCCCGTTGGCGCGCATCACATCTTTGAAGATGGCCTTATCCATGCCAAGCGATGAGCCCAGCACACCTGCCCCGACATAAGCAAACTCAGCCATCTCCAGAAAGCCCTGCAGGGTGCCATCTTCACCAAAGGTGCCGTGCAAGACCGGGAAGATCACGTCTAATCCAACCAGGCTTTCCAGCACCTCGCGGCCATCGCGTTTGTTGATCACGAACAATTCCGGGCGAGTTGGATCGGGCAGCAGAGTCACCGGTCGCAGACCGGTGAGATCGTTTGCTATCATCCGCTCCAGCACGTCCTCACCTACCAGCCATACCCCATCGTGGGTAATGCCGATCTGGGTAACGTCGTATTTGTCACCCGCCAGCGCCTGCAGGATTGAGCGCGCCGACATCAGCGAGACTTCATGCTCGCCCGAGCGTCCCCCAAACAAGACACCTACACGGAGTTTATCTGCTGGCGCCATTACGGATTCACCCAATCTCCGACCAACTCGATCTCTAAATCCAGGCTTATACCAAATTTCTCTTCCACACTCCGCCGGGCAAGCTGGATCAAGGCGTATACATCACCTGCGGTTGCACTGCCCAGATTTATGAAGAAATTCGCATGCAAGGTGCTGATCTGCGCTTCGCCAACTCGGGTACCCTTCAAACCCGCAGCTTCAATAAGGCGCCCCGCAAAATCGCCGGGTGGATTTTTGAACATAGAGCCCATGCTGGCTCCTGGCGGCTGGGTGCGCCGGCGATGGGCAACATACTCGTCGATCTTCGCCTGCACAGCCGGGGGGCTGCTGTTTACCAGCCGTAGCCTGGCCTCCAGCACAACTGCTTCTGGGGCTGCTGTGCCTGGTTGCCGGTGTTTCAATACACTGCTGCGGTACTGGTAGTCAAACTGCTCCACGCTCCACTGCTCCCTGCCTCGTTTCTGGTGCAAGATATCTGCCACCAGCAAATTGCCCGACATATCACCGCCGTGAGCGCCGGCATTGCCAATCACTGCTCCACCCAATGTGCCAGGGATGCCGGCAGCCCATTCGAGTCCAGACAGACCACGTACTGCTGCCTGGCGTGCGATCACACCAAAATTGGCGCCCGCTTCTGCCCAGACTGTCGGCGAAACTGTGCTGGTCTCAAAACGCACACTTCGAGCCCGGTTCAGCACCACCACACCCCGCACCCCTGCATCGCTCACCAGCACGTTCGAGCCGCCCCCCAGCACCAGGAAGGCTGCCTTTTCTTTCCACAGCAGTTGGGCTGCCTGAATAAGCTCCTCCACCGACACAGCTTCGATCAGCAGATCGGCTGGACCGCCGATGCGGGCAGCCGTGTAGCGCGCCAATGGCACGCGCTTGCGCAGCCGGTCGCCGAATGCAGCGTCTAGCGATTTCAGACCGGCAGGTCTCAGGTGGTAGGACTCAGAAGCACTCACGTACATTTTCTATCGCTGTATAGTTAACCGGGCTCGCCTCATGCTTTCAAGAGCGAGGCGATCAACCGCATGACCACATCTTTCGAGGTTTGAACATCTTTCTTCTCCAGGCGAGGGGATTCGCCCTGGTCTTTCTTTTCCTCAGCCTGGTCGCGCTCTATCAGCTTGAGAGCTTCAAGAAAGAATGCATCCATTTCGTATGTTCGTTTCGGCTCAGGCATCGTCATCCTCTCCCGATCGGGCTTGAGTGTATGCTTCAAGCCAAACCCTCCAAAACGCCGCTGCTGATCTGGTCGGCATCCCCGGCAGAAAGCACGATCAAGACTGAGCCGGGATGCAGCCTGGTGACCAGGTAATCCACCGCCGGTCCAAACTCTGGCTCGAACCGGGCATCTGGATGGCGCATGGCAGCTACCACGTGCCTGGCAGAGAAGCCATTAGTGGGTGGGTCTTCTCGTGCCGCGTAGACCTCGCTGACCAGGACGTGGTCGGCATCTTCGAAGGCGTTAGCATATTCAGCTGCCAGGCTGCGCGTGCGCGAATAAGTATGCGGCTGCCAGACCACCCACAGGTCGCGTTGAGGGTAGCGCGCCCGGGCGGCTGCCAGTGTGGCTTTGATCGCCGTGGGATGGTGGGCGTAATCATCGATCACGGTGATGCCTTTCACTTCACCGCGCAGCTCGAAGCGCCGGGCAGTGCCGCGATAATCACCCAACGCTTGCGCCGATTGACCAAAGGGCAGCTCGAGCAAGTCCGCGGCTGCCAGGGTCGCCAGGGCGTTACGCACATTGTGGACGCCTGGCACTTGCAGCTGCACTCCACCCACAGGACGGTCGCCATGGTAAAACTGGAAATCGTACCCTCCGGCACGGTTTATTGACAGCTCCTCAGCCCGGTATTCAACGGTCGCCCCGGGGTTGATCCCATAGCCGGCAATCCGTCGACCGGAGCCAGCCATTTCATCCAGCAGCCGCCGGGCGCCGGGATCATCAGCACAGCCGACCAGGCTGCCCTCGGGCAGCAGCCGCCCGGCAAACTGCCGGAAAGCTTCATAGAACGATTCGGGCGTCGGGTAGCAGTCCGGATGGTCGTGCTCGACATTGGTTACAACTGCCAGGGCAGGTGTGAGACCGAGAAACATGTGATCATATTCATCCGCCTCGATAACGAAATCCGGTCCGCTTCCGGCATGGGCGTTGCTTTTAAGGTTCTGCGAGACACCGCCGATAATGTAGGACGGGGCCCGACCGAGAGCCGAGAGCATCCAGGCAAGCATTGCCGTGGTGGTGGTTTTGCCGTGCGTGCCTGCTACCGCGATCACCCGGTAGCCACGCAGGAATTCGTCCAGGAATTCAGCCCGTTTGAGCACGGGGATGCCGGTCTGGCGGGCGGCCAGCACTTCCACATTGTCGTCTGGGATAGCCGAGGAACGTACTACCAGGTCAGCTCCCTGCACGTTTTCTGCCCGGTGTCCGATCGAGATGATCGCTCCGGAGGCTTCGAGCGGCCGAGCGACCGCCGAGGCCTGGCGATCTGAGCCGCTCACCTGCTCGCCGCGCTCCAGCAGCACCCGGGCAATTGCCGAGATGCCGCTACCACCGATCCCGATCAGATGGTAATGCTTCATCCTCTGCTCCAGCTTAGATAAACACCACCAGCACAAAAATAAATGAGACCGCTACCGCAAAGTAGATCGTCGGGCTGTTATTTGCCATCAAGATCTTTGGCGGCAGATATTTCAATATGACGATATCAGTCGGCGGAGGCGTGATATTCGGGGTGAAGGGGTACTTAGCCATCTCCATGAAATACCACAGCGATCCGACAATCAGGAAGCCATTCAGCGCGCCCAGGAAAAAACCCAACAGTGCATCCGAGAACTTCTCCCGGATAAAACGACCCTGCGGTATTCTGGCCAGGTTGGGCGTCTGGTATCCAAAAAATGCAAGGAACAGGACGATCGCAGTTTGGATCCAGAACTGGGTTTTACCTGGACTGAGCAGGAAAACCCGCAGCGACTCGGGTGCGAAGCGCTGCATAATGGAGAGAATAAACAGGCCTACAATCACTGCAAAGGTGACCAGCAGCTCTTTGGCCCAACCGCGCATGGTGCCGATTATGGCGAACAAGAAGATCAAAACCCAGAAGGCAAAGTTCAATGTCATCATGCTGCACCTCGCTCACTCACAGCCATAGAGCTCAGGATGGCGGCGATCCTATGGGCTGCCTGGGGCTGGGCCAGGGCGCTCATCGCCTCACGCATACGCCCGAGGGCGCTCCGGTCACTGATCAGGCGGCTCACCACTGGCAGCAGCTGGGCTGGCAGATCTGCATCCTTCAAGATCATGGCTGCACCGCGCTCCTCCAGGTAACGGGCATTCACCGATTGGTAGCGCCATGCATAGGGATAGGGAACAAGAATGGCAGGGAGCCCAAATAAGGGATACTCTCCCAGGCACGAAGCGCCCGCCCTGGAGAAAGCCAGGTCGGCTGCGGCTAATGCTGCACCCATCTCCGCGTGCAAGTACGGGTAAGGGCGATAGCGCTGGAAATGACTCTCGGGCAGGTCGCCCTGCAAGCGTTTGTAGGCTTCTTCCACCTCGGGCCAGTCCAGCATGCCGCTGATATGGATCACCTGCATATCACCCAATAGCTCTGGCAGCACACCGAGCAACGCTTTGTTGATCGAACGTGCGCCGCGGCTGCCACCTGCGACCAGCAGCACCGGGATATCTGCCGATAAGCGCAGGAGTTCGCGGCCTTTCGACCGTGTCCAACCGGCTAAATCAGGACGTGTAGGGTAGCCGGTCTCGATCACCTGGGCTCTGCTGGGCAGGTATTCCCGTGAAGCCTCTACGGTGGTGGCAATCTGGTCAGCCAGGCGCGCCAGGGTCTTCAACGCCAATCCGGGCTCAATATCCGGCACGAATACCAGGCTGCGCGGCCGGGTGCCTCCACGCAGGCCGAACCGACCGGCGAGCGCCATCGGCACTCCCAGGTAGCCGCCCGTGAAGAACAAGACGTCCGGGCGGAAGCGGTTGAGAATGCGCCGCGATGCCAGCAGGCCGCGCCACAACCGGTAGACGTTGCCGGGCAAAGCCCGCCAGCCAACGCCATGCACACCGGCAGCCGGGATGGCTGTGTAGGGCACACCTGCTCGCTTTACAAGGTCCGCTTCCATACCGCCTTCACTCCCAACCCACAGGATCTGTGCTCCGGCGGCGGGGTCTTGATCAGCTGCCCCACCACCGTTCACAAGCTCATTCCTGGCTGCTTGAAGTACGGCGAGTGCGGGATAAACGCCGCCGCCGGTCCCACCGGCGCAAATTAACAACTGCACTGAAGGACTTAGCCTCCTCTTCTTGTGTTTTAACTGACAGCCGCGAGATATTCAGCAGAATACCGATGGCGGCGCAGGATACCAACAGGTTCGAACCGCCGGCGCTGATGAACGGCAGGGCATTGCCAGCGAAGGGCAGCAGGCCGACCATCACCGCCATATTGACCAGGGCTTCCACCACCAGCCAGATGCTCAGACCGGCTGCCAACAGAGTCCCCAGCCCATCCGGAGCCCGGCGGGAAATCCCCAGACCACGCCACAACAAAGTGGTATAGAGCACCACCAGGATTATCGCCCCTAAAACGCCCGTCTCTTCACCGATGACGGCGAAGATGCTGTCTGTGGGCGGCACCGGCAAGCCGGTCAGCTTGGTCTCAGAATTGCCGATCCCTACCCCGAACCAGCCGCCCTTTACGAATGCCTCCATAGAGCGGCGCACATGGTATGAGGCCTGGAAAGGATCTCTCAAACCGGCAAGGTAGCTGGCGATACGTTCGCTGCCGGTCGAGTTCACCGCAACGATCACCCAGCCGAACAGCGCCGCCACCAGGACTAGAATGCCAATCTGGCGCAGGTCCCCGCCTGCCAGGAAGAACATCAACCCGCCCAGGAAGAATATGGTGATCACAGCGCTCAGGTCGGGCTGGACGATGATCAAGCCGCCCAAGATGCCCAGGATGGCTGCCAGCGGGATCAGCCCAAAACTGACATCGCTAAGCCTTTCGCGTTTGGAGTACAGCCAGACCGCCAGGTAGATCACGATCACCAGCTTAGCAAGCTCGGAAGGCTGGATCGAACCTCTGAGCAGTGTGCGCACCGCGTTATTGCGCACATCGCTCACAAGCAGCACTCCAAGCAGCAAGATAATGGTAATGATGATCATCGGCACCGCCAGCTTGCGGAAGACGCGATAATCAATAAAAATCAACGCTCCTGCCGCGACAACTCCCAGGACGAACCACAACACCTGGCGATAAAAGATCTGGGTGGAATCGCCGAACAGCTGGTAGGAATAATCCCAGCTGGCTGAGTACACCATCAGCAGACCAAAAACCCCCAGGGTTATGGCAGTCAGCAGTAAGGGAACATCGATCGACAGGTGCACTGACCGGCGCCTTGCCCTGGTTTGATTGGTATTATTTTTATTTAGAGCTCCATCACCAGCTGCCTGAAACATTCTCCTCGCTCCTCAAAATCTATAAATTCGTCAAAACTGGTCCCTCCGGGGGAGAGCAGAACTACGTCCCCGGGTCGGGCAATCTGGGAAGCTGCGTCAATCGCCTGCCGCAGGCCACTGCAGCGTGTAATCGTCGGACGATCTGCCGTTCCAGCCCCTGGTCTGGTGACCTCCAGCGCCCGGATGATCTTCTCGGTCGCCTCTCCAAAGACGATCACATGGTCTACTCGCCGGTGAGCCAGGGCTGCAAGTTCCTCCCAGGGCAGGTCTTTATCCCTGCCGCCGACCAGCAATACCAGGGGTTCATCGAATGAGCGGATGGCGGCGATCGTCCTTTCCGGAGCAGTAGCAATCGAGTCGTTGTACCAGCCGGCTCCGTTCCAGGTGCGCACATACTCGAGACGATGCGCCACCCCTGAAAACCCTTGTACACCTCGCCGGATAGCTTCGACCGGTAAACCCGCCGCCAGGGCAATGGCGCTGGCTGCCAGGACATTGAGCAGGTTGTGCTCGCCCCGCAGCCCGATCGTCGAGCGGGACATGAGCCAGGTACGTGATCCTGCGCTCTCGAAGTAAAGCTCGCCAGCCTGTTCGTATGTCGCCGGTACGGGTTGATCCCCGCCGGCGCCTGCGACCTGGTCGCTCTCCGGTATGCTCAAGCCGAAAGAGATCAGCCGGCCTTTCACCCGCTTCGCCAGTGACCAGGCGCCAGGATCATCTCTGCCCAGCACGGCGATATCAGTGGATGACTGGTAGTCCAGGATGCGGGCCTTGGCAGCCGTGTAAGCGGACATACTCCTGTGGCGGTCCAGATGGTTGGGAGTGATATTGAGCACCGCAGCCACCTGGGGAGAGCGGTCCATAATTTCTAGCTGAAAGCTTGATAGCTCCATCACTGCCAGGTCTCCTGCACCCATCTCCTCCAGACTTGCAATCAAGGGGGTGCCGATATTGCCGCCAACCCATACACGGCCGATCCTGCCCTGCCCCTCGGCTGCCAGGGCCATCCGACCGACCAAAGTTGTGGTGGTCGTCTTCCCAGCCGAGCCCGTAATGCCAATCACTGGGCAGGGGACGGCGTCCAGGAAAATCTGCGAGTCGTTGGAGAGCTGTATTCCGCGCCGCAGGGCTTCTGCGACCAGCGGCATGTTCAGCGGAACGCCGCCCGAGGGACACAGCAGGTCGATCTCATCCAGGATCTCAAGTGGGTGCCCTCCGCCTACCCAACGGATCGGGAAAACCACCTGCCCTTCGAGATCGAGCAGCGCCTCCCTGGCGGCACCCAGCTCAACGAGCGGGCGCCGGTCGTTCAGGATCACCTGTGCCCCATGCTGTGCCAGGTAGCGGGCCAGGGCGATACCTTGACGGGCTGCGCCTACGATGACCACGCGTTTGCCGCTCCATTTGCTCAACGTGCTTCCCTCAATTATTAAGGTTCAAAGTAACCTTACGTAAACGCCAGCGCCACACCGACCATGGCGCACAGCAGGCTGATCAACCAAAACCGCTGCACTACCTGCGTCTCGCTCCAGCCCAGGAGCTCGAAGTGGTGATGCAATGGCGCCATCTTAAAGACGCGCCGCCCCTCTCCATAACGCCTGCGAGTATATTTAAAGTACGAGGTCTGGATGACCACACTTAGGGCGTTGCTGACCGGGATTACAGCGATAACAGGCAGCAGCGGCCACTGAGCGGTCATAAATGCCACAACAGCCAGGGTAGCGCCTAAAGCCAGCGAACCGGTATCACCCATGATCAGCTCCGCCGGGTGGACGTTGAACCATAAAAAACCAAAAAGCGCGCCCACCAGTGTAAAGCAGAAACTCGCCAGGAATGTCTGATCCTGCAGCAAGGCGATTGCCCCGTAGACCGCAAAGGCTGTTGCCGAGATCAAACCTGCCAATCCATCCAGCCCATCCGTAAAGTTCACGGCATTAGAGAAGCCAACAATTACAAAGATAGCAATCGGGATATAGAAGATCCCAATCTCGATCTCTCCTTTGATTCCTGGCAGATACATCTGGTCTACATCCAGGAAGTAGTACAACCCGATGGCTGCCAGCAAGGCAAACAACACCTGAAACAAGAACTTGGTGCGAGCGCGCATACCCTCACCACGCCGTTTGCCGCGCACTCCCTGCCAGTCGTCCACTGCGCCAAGGATGCCATACAGCACCAGAACACCCATCGGCAGCAGCACCGAGCGTCCCCCCACGCTCAATCCAATCAGCGTTCCGGCGTTCAAGAGCGTAGTGAGGAGCAGGACCGGCAGGATAAACAGCACGCCGCCCATTGTCGGGGTGCCCATCTTGGTAATGTGCCGCTGGGGACCCTCTACCCGGATCACCTTGCCAACCTTGAAGTTGCGCAAGACCCGCAGCAAGGGCATACCCCAAATAACCGTGAGCATGAAGCTGATCCCTGCCAGAGGCAGAGAGATCGAGGCCTGGTTCATTGGCGGTGCTCCAGCGCTGCTACAATGCGGTCCATGCGCATCCCGTGTGAACCTTTCACCAGCACCACATCATCCTTTTCCAACCGCGGCTTCAAGAATTCCACCGCCTTTTGGGTGTTCTCCAAACTGGTGATCGCCCCAGCCCGCAGACCAGCGCGATGAGCTGCATCCGCAATAATCTGCCCCAGTTCACCCACAGTGACCAGCTCATCAACCACTTCAGCAGCCCGCACGCCGACCATCTCATGACCACGCACCTCATAGGGCCCCAATTCGAGCATATCGCCCAGGACTGCGATTTTTCGACCTCCCAGTTCCTCCAACAGGTTGAGAGCTGCCAGCGTCGATTCGGGCGAGGCATTGTAAGTGTCATCCAGGATCAAGGCTCCATTCTGCGTCCTCACCGCAACCAGTCTCAGCTGGGTGTGCTCTGAACGCAGACCGTCGACAATTTCCTGCCAGGTGAGACCTTCCGCAAGCCCCACAGCGGCGGCGCGCAAGGCTGTGTGCACCGAGTGGCGCCCGATCAAAGGCACCCGCAGGTGGAGGGTCTCGTTGCGAAAGTGCAGGCGGAAACGGATGCCATCCAATCCCAGACCAACCACATCATCTGCCCACAGATCCGCCTGCGGATCAAGACCGTAGAAAAATACCCGGGCCTTGGTCTTATTTGCCATCTCCCGCACCCAGGGATCGTCGTAGTTCAAAATGGCAACCCCTTCCGGGGCGGATGGAAGGGACTCTACCAGTTCGGCCTTCCCGCGGGCAATGGCTTCTTGCGAACCGGCACGCTCAGCATGCACAGTCCCGACATTGGTGATCACGCCTACGTGCGGCAACGCCAGATCGCACAGGAAGGCAATCTCGCCGGGGACGTAAAATCCCATTTCCAGCACGGCTGCCTGGTGCCCTGAGCTCAGCTTCAAAAGTGTGAGCGGCAGTCCAATCTCGTTATTCAAATTGCCAGGATTTTTTAAGGTTCGATAGCGCTGACCCAGTACTTCTGCCACCAATTCTTTCGTCGTGGATTTACCAACACTGCCAGTTATACCGACCACTCTTACATCCAGCTTGCGGCGCCAGTAGCGTGCTATCTGCTGCAGCGCTTTCAAGCTGTCTTCGACCAGCAAGCAGAAAGGCATTTCTGGGGTCGAAGCAACCTGCAGGTCAAGACCTTTACGCACATCCAGGGTGCGGTAGCGCTTCGAGAGATCAAGCTGTACCAGCGCCAGGCAGGCCCCTCGTTCAAATGCCGCTGCGATAAATTCATGCCCATCAACCCTTTCACCGATCAAAGCCACAAACATGGAGCCTGGTATTACCTGCCGGGAGTCGATCACTGCTTCTGTGATCACCTCGTTTGCCCACTCGGGGCGGACAGCGGTAAGAGCTTCCAGGACATCCGCTAACGTTAACATACAGTCAGTTATTGGCTGAGCAGTGCATTCCTCACATCATCCGGTGGAATATCCATTAAAACAACCAACTTTTCGACCACCTCAGGAAAGACCGGTGCGGCCACCTCAGAGCCCCAGATTGATGTTTGCGGCTTCTCGAGCCAGATATACACCAGGAAGCGTGCCTCCGGCAGCGGTCCCCAGCCGACGAATGAAGCGTTGGTCACATTACTGGTATAGCCATAAGGGGTCGGGATTTCCGCGGTGCCGGTCTTGCCTGCAACCCGGTATCCTTCCACCAGGGAAACCGAGGCCTCGGATTCCAAAGATCGCGCCAGCAATTCAGTCAATGTTTGAGCTGTCGCGGCAGATATGGGCATACCCACCACCCGCGGTTCGGGATTGTACTGATGTCCGTTGTTTACGATCGACCGGACGATACGCGGCGCCATCATCTTCCCATCGTTTGCAATGGCTGAGATGGCAGCTGCCATCTGCAGCGGGGTGGCGGATACGCCCTGACCGAAGGCATTGGTGCCCAGGTCAGCGTCGTACCAATCTGCATCCCCCGGCTCCTTCAGCCGGCCGGAGGCTTCACCCGCCAGCTCGATCCCAGATTGGCGACCGATACCGAACGCATTCATGTATTCGTAAAATTGCTTCGCCCCGGTTTGTGAGGCCACCCAGGCCAGGCAGACGTTCAGGGAGTGCTGCATACAGCCCTGCATATCTTGAGGTCCCCAGGCACCGGAGTTCCAGTTGTAGATATAAGTACCGCCGATTTCGAAAATCCCCGTGTCCACGAAGGTACTCTCGGGCTTCACAGCCTGCGAGTCCAGGCCGGCAGCCATCGTCAGCACCTTGTAGACTGAGCCCGGCTCATATGCCTGGCTCACCGCCCGGTTGAATGGCGTTTCGCCCTCGAATACTTCCCCATAGCGCCAATACTGGTTGAGGTCCAGGCGCGGAGTGGTCGCCATTGCCAGGACATCGCCCGTGTTCGGATCCATCACGACGATCGTGACCGATTCTGATCCACTGCTATCCATGGTCTCGTCGACGATCTCTTCCATGGCAGTTTGGATTTCGCGATCGATGGTCAGCACCAGGCTGACCCCGGGAGAGATTTCCGGGATCTCTGCGGCCCGGTTTGGATCACTCGGCACCCAGGCTGTCTGGGGCTGCCCGGCAAGCAGCTCGTCGTACTTGGCCTCCACCCCAAAGTAGCCGTGGGTAATGCCTTCATCGTCCCGGCCTACGAAGCCCAGGATGTTGGACGCCAGAGATTTTTCCGGGTAAGTGCGCTGCAGGTGGGGCGTGAACACCAGCCCGCTCAGATCAGGTGCATCTTTATCACGGCTGCCGCCGTAGGTGGCTACGATCTCGTCTCCGATCGCCTGAAGACGATCGATCTTATCCTGGGTCACATAATCATACAGCCTGACATAGACCGCATCTTCTGAGGGTTCCTGGCTGACCAGGTCGAAGACTTTGGAGTAGTCCAATCCGAGCACCACATTTAACGTCAGGGCGATGGTGTGCGGATTCCGCACCTGAGCCAGCTCAGCTCCGACTTCAAAAACGGTCGTGTTGCCCGCCAGCAGGTTGCCCCAGCGGTCATAGACCAACCCGCGTGCCGGGTAATAGGTATGCCATGTACCAGCGTATTTTTCCCCATCTGTAATGAAGCGCTGCACCTGTTCCGGATTCAACTGGATGCGGATGGTCTGCCAGACCACGAAAGCTGCCAGAACGGAAATCACCGTGCCAAGCAGTGTATAGCGCCAGACGTGTTCAGATTTCATTGCTCTGCCTCCATCGCGCGAGTGAGCATGGGAACGACACGCTCTTGCAGCCAATCGAATAGCGACTCAGTGTAATCCGACGGTAGGCTGGCAGGCACGACCACTACCGGTTCCGGCGGCGGAGCGATGACGGCTTGCTGCCGGGGAATGTACCCAGGCACAACCAGGTAGGTAACTTCATATCGATCCAGCGGCTCGAAACCCATATCTTTGGCACGCTTCTCCATTTCCATCGCCGAGGTGACAATCGCCAGGCGCGTCTCCAGATCAGCGTTTTCCAGATTGAGCTCTTCGATCCTGGTTTCCATCGCCAGGATCTCGCGCCCCATCGTCGCTGCCCTTGCAGTCACGTTCAGGTAGATACCTGCAATTAGAGCTACCAATACCACGATCAGCAGAAACAGCCCCAATAGCTGTATCTGCTTTCTCCAGGGAGCCTGCGAATATGCTTGTGTGAGTTTTCTCACACCATCCATATGTTCCTCCTGAGAAGAGAGTAAATCAGGATCAATTACTCTTCAACAGGTTTGCAAGTGTTATGCCAAAACACCTTTACATCTTAGCCAGTTTCTCAGTCACTCTCAAGCGCGCGCTGCGTGATCTGGGATTCTCCTTGATTTCACCAGGCTGGGGCTGGATCGAGCGGCGATCGACCAGCCGTAAGGTCGCCCGGTGACCGCATGTACAAATGGGCTGCCGAGGTGGGCATATACAATCCTGGCTCTCTCTGTGAAAGAACTGCTTGACAATCCGGTCTTCTAATGAATGGAAGGAAATCACAGCCAGCCTGCCCCGCGGACTTAAGGCTTCCACAGCCTGGGGCAAGAACTGAGCCAGGTTTTCCAGCTCGCGGTTGACCGCGATGCGTAGAGCTTGAAAAGTGCGTGTCGCCGGGTGCATCCCCGCTCGCCCGGAGCTCGTCGCCCGTGAGACCACCTTCGCCAGATGACCAGTGGTGTGGATGGGTCGGGCCTGGATGATGGCTCGAGCGATCTGGCGGCTGCGGTGTTCCTCGCCGTAGCGATACAGGAGGTCTGCCAGCTCGCCCTCGGAGAGGTTGTTCACCAGGTCGTCTGCCCGCAAGGTGGCTTGCGGGTCGAATCGCATATCCAGCGGCGCATCCACCTTGAATGAGAATCCCCGCTCCGGTGTATCAAGCTGCATGGACGAAACACCCAGGTCTAGCACAATGCCATCCACATCTTGCCACCCGTGAGCAGCCAGCTGCTCAGTGAGTGAAGTATAAGAAGCCCGCTCAAGAATGGCGCGTGAACCATAAACCGATAATTTCTGACGAGCCAGATCGAGCGCTTGCGGATCGAGATCCAATCCCAATAAGCGCCCATCCGGTGCACTGGACTCCAGAATACCCCAGGCATGCCCCCCTGCTCCCAGGGTAGCGTCGACATATTTGCCACCCCGTTGCGGGCTCAATGCGTGTATAATTTCTTGGTAAAGTACCGGACGGTGCATGGATATCGCATTAATTGGATATCCAGCCAGCCTTACCCAGACGAGATGTCGAACATCGAGAAAAGATCGGCATTCGAATCGGCATCTTGCAGCCTGGCAGTCTGTTCAGTCCAATGCTCTGGAGACCAGATTTCGAAGTAGTCACCCACACCGACCACCACGGCCTCTCCGTTCAACCCGGCTGCCTGCCGCAGAAATTGTGGGATCAGGATACGTCCCGCCTGATCAAGCTCCACCCTTTCGCCATTAGAGAAGATCAGGCGCCGCAGCAAGCGAGCACGAGAGTCGGTGATGCTCATATGCCTGACATTCTGGGAGATAGCCTCGAAAGCTGGAACCGTGATGACCATCAGGTTCTGGTCGAAGCCCTGGGTGACGTAAGCCCCCTCTGCCAGCAAATCACGATAACGGGCCGGGATCGTCAGTCGGCCCTTGCTATCGAGGTTGTGCTGGTACTGACCAAGGAACATCTGTTCTACCCTGCCTTTAATTGCAGAACGCCGGAGTCATCCGGCGCTCCACTTTATCCCACTTTCTCCCACAAGTACACACAGTATATACGAAAAAGATCTGAAATGCAAGGGATTCTTGCAAATTCGTTGTGCAGACTTTAGTACTAATCTTCACCAGCTCTCATCCGATTGCCTTTAACCCCCCCAGCCGGAAGACCATTACCACCAGGATGCCTGCATGAGCCTACCCTCCCACCCGTTCGATTTCCGCAGCTTATTCGTCGGTCTGGATGTCAAGACCCCCCGGCTGGATGGATCCCAGCAACCTTATATCAATCTGGACAATGCCGCTTCCACACCCCCGTTCAAAGCCGTCCAGGAGGCGGTGGATGGTTTCCTGTCTTACTACAGCAGCGTGCACCGCGGTACGGGCTTCAAGAGCCAGCTGTCGACCCATGCTTACGAAGAGGCGCGCCAGATCACGCTGCAGTTCCTAGGCGCCAATGCTCACCAGCACACCTGTATTTTCGTCAAGAACACCACCGAGGCAATCAACAAACTGGCGCGACGCTTCCCTTTTACCGCGGAGCGTGACGTGCTGCTGACCAGCGTAATGGAGCACCACTCCAATGATCTGCCCTGGCGACCGGTAGCGCACACTGTGCATATCGACCTGACGCCTGACGGGCGGCTGGACGAGGCCAGCTTCGATGCTGAGCTGGCTCGCTATGGCAGGCGCGTGGCGCTGGTGGCGATCAGCGGCGCCAGCAACGTGACCGGCATTCTTAACCCGGTACACCGCCTGGCTGAGAAGACCCATGCTGCCGAAGCGCAGATCGTTGTGGACTGCGCCCAGTTGGCGCCTCACCGCCGGATCGATATGCTGCCTCTCGACAACCCGGCACACCTGGATTTCGTCGCCATCTCGGCCCACAAGATGTACGCCCCATTTGGCAGTGGGGCGCTGGTCGGGCGGCGGGACGTCTTCGAGCACGGTGACCCCGACATGCGCGGCGGCGGAACGGTCGAGATCGTCACCCTGGATGACGTGGTGTGGGCAGAGCCTCCCGACCGTGAGGAGGCAGGCAGCCCGAACGTGGTTGGCGCAGTGGCGCTGGCAGTCGCCATCCACCAGCTCGACTCGATCGGAATGCACAATGTCGCCCACCACGAAGCCAACCTGACCGCTTACGCACTGAAGCGATTATCCCGGGTGCCTGGCCTGCGGCTCTTCGGCGATAGAGACCCGCTGAGCGCCGGGGAACGCCTGGGCGTGATCCCCTTCATGCTGGAGGGCATCTCACATTTCAAAGTATCTGCCATCCTGGGATACGAATTCGGCATCGGCGTACGCAGCGGCTGCTTCTGTGCCCATCCCTACATCCTGCACCTGTTAGGACTATCAGCCGACGAATCGCGCCGCGTGCGCAGCAACATCCTGGCGGGCGACCGTTCGGACATGCCCGGCATGGTGCGGGCTTCGTTTGGATTGTACAACTCGACGGGGGATGTCGATCGACTGGTGGAGGCGCTCGAATACATCAGCCGTGGAGACTACAGCGGAACCTACCACCAGGTCAGATCGACCGGTGAGTACGTCCCCGAAGACTGGTCGCCGCAGTTCGAGAGATATTTTTCGATCGGAGTGGATCGACGGGGCGCGGCGTGACGCCATCCGGCCTCCCGAAACACCCACACCCTTCTCTTATCCCGAACTGAGTTAAGATTAATATTTGCGCAGCACGGATATAACCTGCCCGTAGTACCCGCTGCCAAACAGGTTCAGGTGGTTGAGCAGGTGGTAGAGGTTGTACAGCGGGAAGCGTCCCCAAAAGCCCCCCTCAAGCGGGCGCACTTCCTGGTAAGCCCGGTAAAAAGCCTCCGGAAAAGCCCCAAATAATGTGGTCATCGCCAGCTCGGCCTCCGCCCAGCCGTAATGGGCTGCCGGGTCGATGATTGCTGGATTGCCATCCCGGTCGGTGAGAGCATTGCCGCCCCACAGGTCGCCGTGGATGAGCGAGGCGGGCTGGTCTGGGATTAATTCAGGCAGGCGGGCTGCCAGGCTCTCGACCTGACGAACCTCCGCCCTACCCAACAGCCCACGTCCGTGTGCCAGGCGCGCCTGGAATAACAACCGCTGTTCGGCGTAGAAGCGGTAGCCGTCCTCTACCCAGGTGTTCGGCTGCGGCGTGCTGCCGATGTAGTTATCGTGGTCGAATCCGAAGCGGGAATTGATCACCTTATGCAGGGCGGCTAACTGCCGTCCAAAAATTTCCCAGTAGTCGGCTTTACGCGCTCCCGGAGCCAGGTCCTCGAGCAGCAAGAAATCGCCTCCCGACAGGTGCGGCTGCGGCACTCGCGGGCCTCCGGCTATACGCAAGGCCTCCAGCCCCTCGGCCTCACGCAGGAATATCTCGGAGGGCGCGCCGGTATTGGTCTTCAGGAAAAAAGACTTCCCGGTCGCTGTAACCAGGCGCGCCCCATTGTTGATGCAGCCGCCCCCCACCCCCTGGATCGATAGGATCTCCCCGAACCCGCTTGCTCGCAGATACTTCTGCACCGCCTCAGGCAGCATTAGAGTCCTCAGCCTCCAGCGAGGCGATAAGACCCCGGCAGGAGCGTTCGATGATCCCATACACTTCTTCGAAGCCATCCAGGCCTTCATAGTATGGATCGGGTACAGGCGCCTGGGAGCCTCCGTACGGGTCGAACTCGCGCAGCAGGCGCACTTTGGCGCGCTGGTCTTCTGTCTTTGCCAGGCGCATCAGCTGGGCCCGGTTATCCAGGTCCATAGCCAGGATCAGGTCGAAGCGGTCAAAATCGCTGTGTCGAAACTGGCGAGCGCGCCCGGTGTAGGTCAGTCCATGGCGAGCTGCCACGCGGCGCATGCGCTGGTCGGGCGGTTCACCTACGTGCCAGTCACCGGTGCCAGCAGAATCAGCAGTGTACTTGCCATCCAGCCCGGCCTGAGCCGCCAGGTGCAGAAACAGGTTCTCTGCCAGCGGGGAGCGAACGATATTCCCCAGGCAGACAAAACATAGGTGTTTAACAGCCGCCATCACGGTTCATTGAATCCATCACGGCTACTGCGGCGATATTGACAATATCGCGCACTTCGTCGCCGGTCTGCAGGACGTGAATGGGAGCGCCTACCCCCAGCAGGATGGGACCGATCGTCTGAGCGTTCCCCAGCCGGGCCAGCAGTTTGTAGGCCACATTGGCTGCTTCCAACGACGGGAAGACGAGCACATTGGCATCCTTCACAGCGCTGAATGGGTAGCGGTTTTCAATGATCTCAGGGACAACGGCTGTATCAGCTTGCATCTCCCCATCCACGGCGAAATCCGGCTGCTTGCTGCGGATGATCTCCAGAGCTTTACGCACTTTGTCCGTCAGTGGGTGAGGCGTGCTGCCAAAGTTCGAGAAAGAAAGCAGCGCCACGCGCGGCTCCAGCCCAAGCTGGCGGGCAAAGTCTGCCGACAAAAAGGCGATCTCAGCCAGATCATCAGCGCTCGGGTCAATATTGACGGTAGCATCGGTGAAGAGATAGACCTTGCTGTTGACGATGATTACATACGCCCCGGCAACTTTCTTGACTCCAGAGGCAGTATGGTGGATCTGCAAAGCCGGGCGGATCACATCCGGGTAATCATACGTCAGCCCGGAGATGAACGCATCGGCATCGCCCATTTTCACCATCATCGGTCCAAAAATGTTAGCCTCACGCACGCGCTTGAGGGCGTCTTTATATGTCATTCCTTTGCGGTTGCGCAGGTCGTAATAAGCCTGTGCATAGGCCTCAATTCGCTCGTACCCTGCCGGATCGACAATTTCTGGGGAGTAATCCAATCCCAGCTGAGTCAGTTTCGCCTGGATCACATCCCGCCTGCCGATCAAGATCGGCCGACCGATGCCCTCATCGCTCACTCGCGCCGCTGCCCGGATGATCTTACCCTCCTCCCCCTCTGCAAAGACCAGTCGCTTCTTTACCGGGCAGCTCTGCGCTTTTTGGATAATGAAGTAGCGCACCTGCTCACCCATGCCCTGGCGGAAGGCCAGCTGCTCCCGATATTCATCGAGGTCGAGCATGCGCCGCGCCGCGCCGCTCTCCATAGCAGCTTTGGCTACAGCAGGCGCCTCCCACAGCAGCACGCGCGGGTCAAGCGGTTTGGGTAAGATGTACTCGGGACCAAACCGCAAGCTTTCCAGGCCATAGGCACGCAAGACACTGTCCGGTACATCTTCTTTTGCCAGCTGCGATAAGGCGTGTGCGGCAGCGACTTTCATCTCCTCATTGATTGCCCGGGCGCGCACATCCAGTGCGCCGCGAAAGATGAATGGAAAGCCCAGTACATTATTGATCTGGTTGGGGTAATCCGAACGTCCGGTGGCTACGATTGCATCCGGTCGGGCCTCCTTAGCCAGCTCGTATTTGATCTCAGGATCGGGGTTTGCCATAGCAAAGATCAGCGGCTGATCTGCCATTGTCTTTACCATCTCAGGTGTGAGCACATCGGCAGCAGACAAACCATAAAAGACATCCGATCCACGCACCGCATCTGCCAGTGTGCGCGCCGGCGTATCGGTGATGAAGCGTTCCTTGTACTTATTCATCCCTTCCTGGCGACCTTTGTAAACCACCCCGCGCGTATCCACGAGCAGGATATTCTCCCTAGTGGCACCCAGGCGAACCATCAGCTCGGCGCAGGAAATCGCCGAAGCACCGGCGCCTGAGATGGTGATCCGCACATCACCGATCGGCTTTCCAACAATCTCCAGCCCATTCATCAAAGCTGCCCCGGAGATGATCGCCGTGCCGTGTTGGTCATCATGGAACACGGGGATATCCAGCATACCTTTCAGTGTCTCTTCAATATGGAAACATTCAGGAGCTTTGATATCTTCCAGGTTGATGCCCCCAAAAGTCGGTGAGATGGCGGCAACCACTCGGATTAATTCATCCGGATCGAGGGTATTGACCTCGATGTCAAATACATCCACGTCTGCGAAGCGCTTGAACAGTACACCCTTGCCCTCCATCACAGGCTTTGAAGCCAGGGCTCCCCGGTTGCCCAATCCCAGGATGGCAGTGCCGTTCGAAACCACTGCCACCAGATTGCCCTTTGATGTATATTCGTATGCCAGCTCGGCATCGCGTTCAATCTCCAGCACTGGGACGGCTACTCCGGGTGTATATGCCAGGCTCAAGTCCCTCTGCGTGTCCATGGGCTTGGTCGGGACGACAGACACCTTGCCGGGTTTGCCTCCCAGGCGATGGTACTCCAGGGCGTCTTCACGGGTGATCTTTTCCATTGTGTCTCCTCCTGATTAGAATTATTGGGTGTACTCAAATGTTGTGGGTTTGGGTTATGTAGCTTGAGCGGCGAAGCCGCTCAAGCCACATAACCCGGTAATTCCACAACAACTTTTTAGTGCTCCCGAATTAATTGGATTAGTGGTATAAAAATTGGATATACTGTATAATAGATTTCATACTTTAAGAAACGATAACATTTGCATCTGCAGCATTAACAAAGCTAGGATATAACAGCACCTTTCCAAATGTCAGCTCGCTTCTGCCACCGGCACATATCCCGCCGGCAGTGCCTGGTTCCATCCGTCCAAAGCGTGATGAGCAACCACCTTACTGCCCTTCATCACGGAACTTCCGTATGGCATTCAGTCCGCTGACGTATGTTTTTTCAAGCCGCCCTGTTTCTTTCTTCCTTCATTCTTGCGGCTACGACTTTGACAACGATCTCAGTTCACAGATTGCCCTGGTGTGTTATGGCTTTGAAAAACCATCCGATCGGATCTGGATGGATAAAGACTGGGAAAGTCTTTGAATGATTAACCCGAAAACATAATCACCGTACCCAATCATCCGATAGGTAAGCAGGCATCGGATCTAATTCTACCAGTTTTAGACAGCAGGATTGTCTATTGGTCTGCTGTACCTATCTAAACAACTGAGAGCCAGTCTATTTTGTCGCAGCCGCGGACTCTGAAGGCAGGGTAGCGGCTGCGTATTTTATTATGATGGGAAGACGGATTACGGCTCTCACAGCCCAAAAACGCGATCGCAACCGCGTAAACGTCTATCTGGATGGTGAATTTGCCTTCGGACTATCTCGGATTGTCGCTGCCTGGCTGCAAGTTGGACAAGAACTCAGCGACGAAAAGATCGCCCAACTACAATCCGAGGATAGCCGCGAAGTCGCCTTTCAAAAAGCTATCAACCTGCTTTCCCACCGCGATCGAACCGAGGTAGAGGTGCGCGATCACCTACGTGGGTACGGGGTGACGGACGAGATCGCCGGCGAAATCCTGGAACGACTGCGGCGCAGCAGCCTGGTCGATGACCAGCGCTTCACCCAGAACTGGATCGAGAACCGCAGCGAGTTCCGCCCACGCAGCCGGCGGGCACTGGCATATGAGCTTCGCCAGAAAGGCATCCCAGAGGACGCCATCCAGGAAGCCCTGGAAGATTTCGATGAAGATTCAGCAGCTTACCGGGCAGCACTAAGGCAAGCCAGGAAGCACGCTGCCCTGGATTGGCCTGAGTTCCGGCAGAAGATGCTTTCACACATGGCGCGGCGAGGCTTCAGCTATGAGGTGGCCGCGCCGCTGGTCACCAAAATCTGGCAAGAGCTGCATGAATTAGAGGATTAATCAGGTAGGGTCAAATCTAGCAAACGAGGTAGTCGTATGGACTGGTTATGGATAATCCCCGCCTCAATCATTGCATTGCTGGTTGGGACGGGAATAGGCTATTACATTAAAAAGATGCAGATCGAGAAAGAACTGGCGCGGCAGAACACCGAGGCAGACCGGTTGCTCAAGGAGGCCAGCGAGAAAGCCCAGGCGATTGAGCTCCAGGCGAAGAACAAATCCCTGGAAATCCGCCAGGCCGCTGAAAGCGAAGTATCCCGCAAGCGCAGCGATATCATCCGCGAGGAGGATCGTCTTCAGAAACGGCGTGATGAGCTGGACCAGCGTACCGATCGCCTGGAAAAACGGGAGCAGCTGCTCAACAAGCGCCAGAGCGCGCTGGACAAACGCGCCAATGATATCGAGAAGATGTATGCAGACGAGCTCGAAGAGCTACAGCGCATCTCGCAAATGAGCACAGAAGAGGCTCGCAGCATCTTGCTGGCGGAAGTCGAAAAAGAATCGCGCAACGATATGGCAAGGACCATCCGCCAGATTGAAGCGGAGGCCCGCGAAGAAGGCGACCGCCGGGCGCGGGCCATTATCACCACTGCTATCCAGAGGGTAGCCTCGGACCATGTAAGCGAGGTGACGACTTCCGTAGTTCCCTTACCGGCTGATGAGATGAAGGGCCGCATCATCGGGAGAAATGGGCGCAACATCCATGCCTTCGAGCAGGCTGCTGGCGTGGACGTGATCGTTGACGATACTCCGGAAGCGGTTACCATCTCCTGCTTCGACCCGATACGGCGAGAAGTGGCTCGCCGCGCCCTCGCCAAACTGGTTGTCGATGGGCGCATCCATCCCGCGCATATCGAAAAAATACTGAAGAACGAGCAGAAAGAGGTCGAGCGCATCATTGCTGAAGCCGGCGAGCAAGCTGCATACGATGCGGGCGTCAGCGGACTGCACCTCGAGGTTACCAAGATGCTTGGGCGCCTGAAGTACCGTACCTCTTACGGGCAAAACCAGCTTGACCATGCTGTAGAAACCGCCAAGATCGCCGCAGTCGTTGCAGCGGAGCTCGGCGCGGATGTCGAGGTGTGTAAAAGCGGCGCATTGCTCCACGACCTGGGAAAGGCCATGGATCACAACATAGAAGGCACCCACGCACAGATCGGTGCGGAATTCGCCAAGCGTTATGGCGTCAACCACAAAGTGGTCAATGCCATCGCCTCCCACCACCACGAGATCGACCAGGAGACTGTCGAAGCTGCCATCGTAGAGGCAGCCGACGCTATCTCTGGCGCGCGGCCGGGTGCCCGCCGAGAAAGCCTGGAGCAATACCTGAAACGCGTGCGCGCCCTGGAGGATATCGGCAACTCGTTCAAAGGCGTCAGCCAGACCTATGCCCTGCAGGCCGGTCGAGAAGTACGCATATTCGTTAAACCCGAAGAGATTGACGACTTGGCGTCGGTGCGCCTGGCGCGCGATATTGCCAAACAAATCGAAGAATCGATGCAGTATCCTGGACAGATCCGGGTTATCGTCATCCGGGAGAACCGGGCGATCGATTACGCCAAGTAGCTGCTATTCGAGAAACGGATTCCATTTCCTTTCCCTGCCTACCGTCGTCTCCGGGCCATGCCCGCTGAGCAGCCGGGTATCATCAGGTAGGGAAAGGATTTGTTTTTGTATGCTGTCGATCAGTGTCTGGTAATCTCCGCCGGGGAGATCGGTGCGTCCGATTGAGCCCTGGAAGATGACATCGCCGCAGAATGCCAGCGAATCAGATGGACAATAGAAAATGACGTGCCCACGCGTGTGACCAGGTGCGTGGCGCACTTCCAGCTGGTAGCTGCCCACGTTCAGATATTGTCCGTGGTACAGGTCGACCGTAGGTTCTGGACCCGGATCGATGCGCATGCCGAAGAGCATCGCGCCGCCTTGCATACGCCAGAGGGGATAATCATCTGGGTGCAGAGCCACCGGCGGCGGTGGGTTTACGCGGTCGGCGACAGCGCCCGCTCCAGCCAGGTGATCGAAATGGGCGTGGGTCAGCCAGATGGAGCCGATCCGCCAGTTGCGCTTGAGCGCTTCCGCGACGATGACTTCACCCTCATCAGCGGGATCGATCACGACCGCCTCCCGGCTGTGCGGGTCGGCGATCAGGTATGCATTGGTCATAACTTGCCCGAGGGTGAAAGCTGCGATTTCCAGCATAGCTTATCTCCAATAAAAGCCATTGGTTAACGGACCGGCTGCAGCACGCGCGGTGTATTATAATCCAGGCGGGGGATCAACCTTCTGTCTGGTAAGGAGTAGAATCAAGCTATGGATCTCTTATCTACGCTTGTTATCGGACTGATCGCCGGATGGCTTGGTGGAAGGATCATGAAAGAACGCAGCCTGGGTTTAGGGGGGAATCTGGTCGTCGGTGTGATTGGCGCTTTCATCGGTTGGTACATCTTTTACTTTTTGGACATTTCCATTGGAGGCATTATCGGCTCGCTGGTGAGCGCAACCCTAGGCGCAGTTGTACTGCTGTACATCATCCAAATGGTGCGTCGAGACTGAGCAGAAGGAACCGCATGTGAAACTATCCAACCTGATCTTCATCAATGCAATCCTGTACATCGCTTTAGGCATTGCGTTCGCCATGTATGGACCAGTGATGATCAATTTATTCGGGATGCTCGATATGCCCGGAGCAGAGGGGGCTACCTACTGGTTTGCTGCTTCCTTCGCTCGCATGTTCGGAGCTGCGCTGTTCGGCTTTGGCTTCCTGCTTTGGGCTGTTAGAGGCCTGCTGGCAGGCAGTGCCATCCCGGTAGAGGGAGTGCAGAAGACCATTGTGGCTTTACTTCTGGGGACCCTCTTCGCGCTGTTCGTCGCTGTGATCCAGCAGTGGGCTGTCTGGATCAAGCCCGCTGGCTGGGTGACCATTGCCATCCTGGTCATCTTAACCATTGGGTACGCCTACTTGCTCGGGAAAAAGAGCTATTGATCACAGCATTTATGGTTTGCGTCCCTGGCTGGTTATGAATCAAAGCGAGCCTCCCCATCTAAGCTTGTTGACCTCACCGGGCTGGCGAGACTATGCCCTGCTAGACAGCGGCAATGGGCTCAAGCTGGAGCGCTACGGCCCGTATATATTCGTCCGCCCTGAACCGCAAGCGATGTGGCCTCCCGCCAGGGACGAGCATACCTGGAGATCCGCACACGCCCGCTTCCAGCCGACCTCTGAAGAGAGCGGAGGGCACTGGCAGATCCAGAAACCGGTCGAGCCGGATTGGATCATGCATTATGCGGACCTCACTTTTCAGGCCCAGATGACGGGCGGCAGACACCTGGGTGTTTTCCCGGAGCAGGCTGTCCAGTGGGATTGGATTCGCGGACAGATAGCAGCGACCAAACGACCGCTCAAAGTATTGAATTTATTCGGCTACACCGGCCTGGCTACACTGGCAGCCGCCCAGGCTGGCGCCACAGTCACCCAGGTGGATGCTTCGAAAAAGGCGGTAGCCTGGGCGCGGCAGAACCAGGCGCTCTCCGGCTTGGACGGCAAGCCAGTGCGTTGGATCGTGGACGACGCCCTCAAGTTCGTGCAGCGTGAAGAGCGCCGCGGTGTTCGCTACGATGGCGTAATCCTGGACCCTCCCAAGTTCGGGCGCGGTCCCAAGGGAGAGATTTGGGAGTTCTTTGATCTATTCCCGCGTTTGCTGGCTGCCTGCCGTGCTGTGCTGTCAGCGGATCCGTTATTTTTTCTCATCACCGCCTACGCGATTCGCGCCTCAGCGCTCACCCTGCATTACACGCTACAGAAGACGCTGTCCGATCTTTCTGGGGAGCTGGAAAGCGGCGAGCTGGTTCTCATGGACGAAAGCGCCCGGCGGCTGATTTCGCTGGCGATAACCTCGCGCTGGTCTGCCGGCGGTTGAGCCGGTAAAGGTATCCAAATGTCGGAAGATGAGTTCATCCTCGAAGAGAAAGACGAAGGCTCGACAGTGCTGCGCCGTTCGGCGGGTTACCAGCCGCCGCGCAGGCTGAGCACTTGGCTGATCGGGCGGCCCTTATCGACGGCGGATGCCCCCCACGAGGCGATTGGCAAGGCAATTGGCCTGGCTGTGTTCGCGGCCGATGCGTTATCCTCCGTTGCATATGCTCCACAGGAAACGCTGGTCATCCTGGCTGCTGC
>CAZGIX010000028.1:0-32679 GCA_964525785.1 uncultured Anaerolineaceae bacterium | reverse complement strand
CTTTGCCTGCGCTAGTATTCTGGCTGATATGGCAATTTTCGGATAGGTTCTTAGTCCAATTGTGGATTATGCGGCGGCTGCACACTGTTTGACGGGGTAGTTTTACGACGCCGCGCCGCATCAATCCTTAAATCATTGCAAGACAAAGTCTTGTCCGACATCTGGAGCAAGGTTTTGACTACCACTCCTGCTTGTCCGTTATTCTCCTTGTTGCTACTGTTGTCCTTTTGTGTCTCTAAATGCTCAATCCAGTAGTGATGTTCAGTATCCATGCGAAGCCCGTCCAGGAACTGAAAGAGTACCTCATTTAGCCCTTGAAGAGGAATAAGCGAAACATCTTTACGTCTCAAATTGGCGAGATGTATAATCTATTCAAGAATGACCATCTCGCTCCTCACTACAAAGCTCTATTTCCCGCCGATGCGTTCGAACCTTGTATCGCGCCCGCACTTGGTGGAATGCCTGCATAATGGACTTCATGGCCCATTAACGCTGGTTTCCGCACCCGCTGGATACGGAAAGACCACCCTGATGAGTGAATGGCGGGCTTGTGTGGGATGTGACTATTCTACCGCCTGGCTTTCTCTTGATAATGACGACAACGATTCCACGCGTTTTCTCACATATATCATCGCCGCGCTAGCAACCCTTAAGCCCGGTTTTGGCGAAATCGCGTTGGGTTTGCTGCAATCTTCACCCCCTCTATCCACCAGGGTAATTTTGACAAGCCTGATCAATGAACTTGAGGAGATCGACAAAACCTTCTCCCTCGTTCTTGACGATTATCATGTGATTACCCATCCCTCCGTCCATGAAGCGGTCACATACTTGCTTGACCACTCGCCACCACAAATGCATCTGGTCATTCTCACCCGCGCGGACCCGCCTTTGCCGCTTTCTCGGCTGCGCGCACGCAATCAATTGGTCGAAATCCGCGCCGCGGATTTACGGTTCACCGCTGAGGAGGCAGCCACGTTCCTGAATAAAGTCATGGGATTGGCGCTCTCAGTAGACCAAGTTGGAGCACTCGAACAACGCACCGAAGGCTGGATTGCGGGTCTCCAACTGGCAGCCCTTTCGATGCAGGGTCGTGATGATGTTCAGAACTTTGTCTCGGCGTTTACCGGCAGCCACCATTACATCGTAGATTATCTGGCTGATGAGGTGCTGAACAGCCAGCCTGAACCGGTGCAAGATTTTCTTTTGCGAACATCCATCCCGGATCGGCTGACCGCCCCCCTTTGTGATGCTCTTACAAACCGTACCGATGGGCAAACCACGTTAGAGAAGCTAGAAAATACGAACCTGTTTCTCATCCCATTGGATAGTGAACGGTGCTGGTATCGTTACCACCACCTCTTCATGGATGTGTTGCGCAGTCGCTTACACCAGACATATCCAGGACAGATTCCTGATTTGTACCGCCGTGCAGCCGATTGGTTTGAACAGAATTATTTCTTTGAGGAGGCGCTAAATTATTACATGCAAATCAATGAATTCGAGAAGGCTGCCCGATTGGTTAGTGATCATTGGTTGCAAATACTCAAACAGCGTACTATGTCGTCATTTTTAGCCCTATTGAAAAACTTCCCGGATACTTTAGTACGAGAAAACCCGAGGCTGAGCCTGATCTATGCCTGGAATTTGTGGTTATTAGGATTGAGAAATGAGGCAGAGCCCTATGTGTTGAATACGCATCAAGCCATGTCGCGCCGTTCGAGGTTAGCAGAGGAGATGGATAGCACTCCCGCGTTTAGCGCATTGCTCGCGGAGACCTCCGCTTTTCGATCGCTCATTGCGATACGCCATGGAGAAATGGTACCTGCGATAAAACTCGCAAAGCTAGCTGTCAAAACCGCTCCTGCTGACGAATATTATACGCGGGGAATAGCTTATGTTAGTTTGTACAACGCCTACCGCGAGATTGGTCATATGGAAGATGCAATACAGGCATGCACTCATGCGATCACAGCCGCACGCTTGGGACAAAGCCTGGTGTCAACGGTAGATGCGATTTTTAACCTTGGACGGCTGTTAAAAATCCAGGGTCGTCTCCACCGTGCAGAGCAAGTTTATAATGATGGATTGAGAGTTGCGGAAAACCAAGGACAAGCTCAGCTTCCGGCTTATAGTCTCATCCACTTTGGTCTGGCGGATGTATTCTACCAGTGGAATAACCTGGATGAGGCAGAGCGTCACCTTAACCTTGGATTTCGATTGCTTGAACAGGACGATGATCTATTGATTTCCAGGCAGGGAACCATGATCCTTGCCCAATTGAAGCGTGCCAGAGGTGATATCCAGGGAGCATTACAAATTCTCCAAGAAATAGAGGTCGAGGCCCACAAGAAAGGTATGACAACATTGTTGGACGAAGTTGTGGCATACAGGGTCGGGTTACAGGTTGAGTTAGGATATGCTGCCGAAGCAGTTGAGGGGGTTAAGACTATAGAAATAGGGATTGATGAACAACTTGGATACCGGAAGGGAATTCAAGCCATCCAACTTGCCAGGGTGTTTATTGCTATAGGGAACCTGGACAAAGCGCTAGATTTGCTTTCTCGGATCGAGAAATCTGCTGAAGCGGGACGGAGTACAAGTTGGCAAATTGAAGCCATCGTACTCCAGGCGATCGTGTGGAAGATAAAGGATAGCGTTGACCAGTCAATGATGATGGTGGAAAAGGCACTCCCCCTTGCTGAACCAGAAGGATATGTACGAATATTCTTGGATGAGGGAGAACCAATGCGAGCACTGATTGCCGAGTACAGATCCCACATAGAAAAGCGACTGCGCCTCTGCCAGAGCGAAAATCTGGAAAGCTTGAATCATTTTACGGCAAATTTACTTTTGGCATTCCCCAATCCCGAAGCTGCCGCATCCAAATCATCAGTCTACGACCTAAAATCCAGGATCGTCGAGCCGCTCAGCGAGCGTGAATTGGAAGTCTTACGGCTGGTTTCTGAGGGCAAATCAAACCAGCAAATTGCCGACACACTCTTTATTGCCAGGGGGACGGTCAAAAAGCATCTCAACAATATATTCGGTAAGCTGGGCGCCCAAAACCGCACGCAGTGTGTAGCTAGAGCGCGTGAATTAAGCTTGATGTAAACAGAACGCTTAGAACGACGATGGATGGCTATCGAAACCAGTCTAGAGACTGGTCTTTTTTTGTTAAATAAACCATCAAATACGCCTTTGGTTGCATGACATCCCCCCTGGTTTACAGGTAAATTGTATGCATGAAGAGAGATCATCGCATACCCGAAAATCCTGCTGACAATGTGTCATCTTCATCCCAGTCAAGCTGCTATGCAATTCGCATCAAGGGCTTCCTTGACCCGCACTGGGATTGGTTAGAAAACATGACCGTGACCCACCTTGATCCGGGTGAAACCCTGCTCTCCGGTCCAATCCTTGACCAGGCTGCTCTGCATGGCTTGATCGCTCGAATCCGGGATTTAAACCTGACTTTGTTATCCGTGAATCAAATAGATCCTAACGATTTGTGAAAGTAAGAATGGTATGGATAAAACAAAAATAGAAATTCCCAAAGATGCGGCTCTCCAACTCTGTGCCGAGATCCGCCAGAAATATCAGGGCAAGTGGTGGACGTTGCCCGGCATGCAGTGCATGGGCTGCAATGCTGCCACCAAAGGCGATATGACCAAGAGGTGTGTTAGCAACGCCCCGGGCTATCGCGGCTGCAATCTGGTCAACGCACGCTACGACAGGATGGTTTAAGTATTCAGTTACTTTTGTAGGAGAAAAAATGGAAACACAAATCCAAAATTCCCAATCGGTAAAAGCGAACACAAAGCCCGAATTGCTCCACTGGGCGAACCTGCTCTACTTGCTGATGTTTGTCACCTCGATCCTGATCGCAGTTCGACCGGCGGGATCATCCAATGGTGGGCTTCCGGAGTGGCTGGATCGATCCGTGATGATGATCGTCGCCCAAGTCGGCGGGGTCCTGATCCCTGCCCTGCTGTTCATCTGGTTGACCCGCCAGCCCATATCAACAGCTCTGAAGCTCCGCCGGTTAAGCCTCGGCACTTGTTTAAAGTGCTTCCTGCTAGGCCTACTCGGCTGGCCAATCTTGGTCGCCATTAACAACCTCATCCAGATTCTTTTAGCCTCAATCAATCCCAAGGCAAGCGCCGCATCGGATGTAGTTGCTGGCGGCGGCTCGCCATGGATTGCATTTCTGGGGATCGTCCTGGTCGCGCCGCTGTTTGAAGAGCTGCTCTTCCGAGGCGTCCTTCTGGGTGCGTATGAAGGACGTACCGGCTCGCATGCCATCTGGCTGGTGGCGATTCTATTCGGTTTTTACCATTTTAGCCTGGATAATCTTGTGGGTCCCCTGGTTTTAGGGCTTGTAGCCGGTTGGCTTGCCTATCGCACGCGCTCTATTTGGGTTGGAGTCCTGGTCCACATGGGCAACAATTTGCTCGCCGGGTTGATTATGTTGCTCAGCACGCTCGCTGTTCCTGCTGGAGCAGAAGCTGCGGCCCAGAACACTACAACGCTGACTCCTGAAATACTGTGGTTGGGTGTCATGATCTGGGGCATTGTTGGGTTGATCCTTTTGGTGCCTGTTTTCTTCCTGCTGCGTAGCATCGGCAAACGATACCCTGTCCCTGAACAGCCCGCAACCCGGCTGAGCCTGAGGAGCACCTGGTCAACCATGGCTATCTTGCTGGGGGCAGTCGCCTATTTCGGTGCTGAATTGTTATCCTGGATGAGGCAATAAGGATCGTGTCAATATGGCAGAGAGTAACGATGGCAAGTATAGATACCTGTAAGGAGTATAAAATGAACACAATTGAAGTAGAAGGATTATCACGGACGTTCAACGGGAAGCCAGTTGTTAATGAGCTGACGTTTACCGTTCAAGAGGGTGAGATCTTCGGCTTTTTGGGGCCAAACGGCGCAGGGAAAACCACCACTATCCGGATGCTAACCGGGCAAATCCATCCAACCAACGGCCGGGCAAGCATAGCTGGTTTCGATATCGTCCATCAGCGGCAACAGCTGAAATGCTGCATCGGGGTGGTATTCGAGGAGCAGAACTTGTACGAGCGCTTCAATGGGTGGGAGAACCTGGCGTTTTCGGCCAGCCTGTATGGAGTGGATTCGAAACGTGTCGCAGAGGTGCTCGAACAGGTTGGCCTGCGCGAGCGGGCCAAAGACCGGGTGCAAAAGTATTCCAATGGTATGCGCCAACGCGTGGTGATTGCCCGAGCGGTGCTCCATAAACCACGCGTCCTGTTCCTGGATGAGCCAACGCGCGGCCTGGATCCGATTGCCGCTCGGGAAATCCGCCTGATGATCACCGGCCTGGTCGACCAGGGCATGACAGTCTTTTTGACCACGCATTACATGGAAGAGGCAGAACACCTCTGCCGGCAGGTCGCCTTTATCAATCAGGGTCGCATCGTTGCACTGGATACCCCTGACCGTCTTAAAGCCTCCTATGGGAAGCGGGGCATCAACCTGACCCTATTGGACGGCACGCATGTATATATCCCATTCGATGAAATGAAAAACGGGGAACGCCTGGGCGAGCTGGCTGCATCGGGTCGGATCCTGACCGCGCACTCGGCCGAAGCTAGCCTGGAAGATGTATTCGTCCAGCTCACTGGAAGGAGGTTAGCCGAATGAATAATCGATTTGCGAATCTACACATCATTTGGATGATCGCCAGGAAAGATCTGGTGGATGCGGTAAAGAACCAATTATTGTTCCTGAGCCTGTTGATGCCCATTTTCCTGTGGCTCATCTTCCGCCTGATATTCCCTGATATGAGTTCTATGGATACCATGAAAATTGTCGTGCATGATGAGGCCAATTCGCGCCTGGTGTCCGAACTGCGCAACATACCCGGGGTAGCCCTATCAGAGCTGGAAACTGAGCAGCAGGTGATAGATCTGGTGAAGAGCCAAGCTTCTGGTGGACTGGCCATACCGGCCGGATTTGATGAAGCTGTTGCTGTAGATCAAAACCCACCACTAACCGTGTATATCAACAGCCGGAGCGGTGGTGGGGGAATCCAGGCATTTCAATCGCTGATCGACCAGCAACTGTGGAAGTTAGCCGGTCACGATTCCCTGCCCGCTCAGATCAAGACGGTTGATACTGCCGGAGAGAAGCCGGGATTGTTCGGCAGCGGCATTAATATGGATCGTTTTATATCGGTGATGCTGTTGGTCCTTTCGATTGTCGGCATAGGGGCCTTTGTAGTTCCCAGCCTGCTGGTCGAGGAGAAAGAAAAGCAAACCCTGAAATTCCTGCTTGTTTCTCCTGCAGGACCGGCGGAGGTGGTCGCCGGGAAAGCACTGGCGGGGCTGGTGGTCTGCCTGGTTATCGTTGGCTCAATGATGATCCTCAATAAAAGCTGGACCGGAAACTGGCCGGTTACGCTGTTGGCCCTGATCCTAGGATCGCTCTTTCTAGTCCTGGTGGGATTGGCGATGGGCGGGTTCTTCAAAACGATTGCGCAGGTCAACACCTGGTCAGGTATTATCCTGGTCCTCTTACTGCTGCCCAGCTGGGTTACCGTTATGCCCTTACCAGACCCATTTGGGATGATCGTCCGCCTGGTCCCTAGCTATTACCTGGTCGATCTCCTGAACCAATCGATGGCTGGAAATGCCACATTCGGTTCGATTTGGAGCAGCCTGGTCGTGCTGGCAATTTGCACAGCAGTCGCTTTTTCCGTAGTTGTTTGGACAGTAAAGCGGGAAGATCGCATATAGTACGGACCAATCTTGCCATTGGTGCGCTGAATCACTGGAAAGGAATTGTTATGAATGCATTTCAATACATCTCCCGTCCAAAATTCTGGAGGACCGTAATGCCGTATGGCGCGCTCTACGACCACCAGGTGAAGAAGAATTCATGTGCGAAAGGAGTTCCTGATGAAACAATTCTTTGGATATTTTTGGGGTGTGATAGCCCGCCCGCGTGCGACATTCAATGAACTAGCTCAGCAGTCCTCCATCCGCCCGGCAATAATGCTCATGGTCTTCGGCCTGCTGCTCTTTTACCTGAATTTCCTGCTGACCATCCTCTTCATCAGCGATTGGCTGGGCACGCGCCGCGAACTGCTCGACCCAACCTATGTGGGCTTCTTCGGTCACCTGCAAGTGGGGCTGGAAGGTTGGGTGCCGATCTTCTTCGTGCTCGCCCCCATCCTCAGTCTTTTGGGGCTGGTGGTCGTACCGGGGCTGACGCATGTATTGAGCAAGCTGTGGCGCGGTCAGGGCACGTTCGAGGGGAGCGTAAATGCGCTGGGGTTCGCCCTCGGGGTGCCGGCTATTCTGATCCGTTCAGTGAGCGATCTGCTGTTCACTGTGCCAGCCAACCTGATCAGCGGGCATCCCTACTGGTGGACGGCTGCGATGAACGGCGAGTTCGGTCCAGTCGTGTCGGCGCTGTGGAATTTCCATGTCATCGGCATCTATTCCATCGTTCACGACTTGTGGATCATCATTCTGGGAACGCTCGCCGTTCGCTGCGTTCAGGGCATTCCCTGGTGGGCAGCAGCGCCGATCACGATGTTCGGTTACGTCATATGGATGTATGGCCTCGAGGCTACTTTTGTACGTTGAGCAACCTCATTCTTCGGGAAAGGATACAGCTATGCGCCCGGCGCAAACTATGCCATCTACAATCAAATTTGAATATTCTATTGAAAATTCAGAAAGGAGATAAATCATGAACACACCTCAAGTCCACGTATCAGGGAGTGTTTACAGCCGCATTCTCTGGTTTTATGGAATTTATACCCTGTTGGCAAACGCGGCTTTTCTGATTGGCTATTACTGGCTTCCAGAAGGTTTCCTGCGCGGAAGTCCAATGACTGCTCCAGCTCGGGTAGTGGGGGAAGCGCAAACCTTTTTGGGACAACTCGGTCTCACGTTGCTTTTCAATCTGGGAGCAGTCGCTGTCAGCAGCATTGTAATGAATTCCCAACAAGTCAAAGGCATCTCCCTCGGATATTTGTATCCGCTCTTCCTGGGAGTCTTCAGCGGACTCATCACGGGGACGAATTCGTTCGCGGCGTCGGATATCACTCAATACAACGTCCGTGATGGGATGGCGCTGGCGCTCAGCATCGGCAATCTCGAAATGCTGGGATACCTCTTCATCATCGCAGCTACTGTCATGTTTGGCGTCTACCAATACCGAAGTTGGTGGCAATTGAAGCCGACCAAGGTGATGAATCTGCGGGATGTCAGGCTTTCGAAGTCCGAAATCGTGTGCCTGGTAATCGGGATACTGTTGATAATCTTCGGAGCATTCCGGGAGACTTTGATGGCGTTCAACATGCTTTAGGAGCTTCCTTCTCAAGGAAAAAAACCTAAAGGCGAGTAATATACCCTTCCCATTAGAAGGCAGAGTGACGATGAAAAACACAATCCT
Source organism: uncultured Anaerolineaceae bacterium (assembly GCA_964525785.1). Lineage (GTDB taxonomy): Bacteria > Chloroflexota > Anaerolineae > Anaerolineales > UBA4823 > JAQBDA01. The sequence goes on along the minus strand of CAZGIX010000028.1, from coordinate 24,252 downwards.
CAACCGGATCAGAAAGAATGACCTATGGGTATTCTTTATCCTGGTCTTTGCCCTGATGTGGCCGAAGAGTATTGCTGAGGCAGCTTATTCGTCAGGCTGGATTTCCAATCCACCACCTACGATCCTGAATGTGCTGTATATCTTGGGAACACCGCTGATCGCGGCTGTCATCGTCACGGCGGTGACCCGCGGCCGACAGTGTCTGAAAGTGTGGGCAGAGCGCCTCTTCCGCTGGCGCGTTGGCTGGCAATGGGCGCTCATTTCACTGGCGATTTACCCTCTCGTGACGATGGCTGCCTCTGCAATTTCTGAACTGGTGACAGGAGGAAGGTGGACCATCGCGACGATGTGGAATGCTGGTTTTGAGAACATACAGGAGAATGCTGCCCGCATAGGATTGAACCCAAATAATACCGGGCAGATCTTCGCCATCCTGGTTGCCGTCAGTTTCATTGTCCCCATTTTCGAAGAAGGCGGCTGGCGCGCTTTCGCCATTCCCCGATTGCAGGGAAAATACAGTGCCCTGGTTTCGGGTCTGGTCATGGGTGTCATCTGGTCTATCTGGCACTTGCCCAGTTTCTTCACCAAAGGGAGTGACCACTATGGCATGCCTTTCTTGTGGTTCCTGATGACCATCGTCTCTGTCTCCATCCTGATGGTGTGGATCATGAACCACACCAACCAGAGTGTACTGATGACGATCCTGTTCCATGGCTCGATCATCCTGACAGGCCACTTTCTGCCCACTCAACTTGCCTACCAGACCGGCAATTCCCTTGCTCTCTGGCTCACCGGCGGACTGTTGGCAGCGATTGCAATAGTTGTTGTTCTGTACGAAGGCCCAGCGCGGCTGGTGAGAGGGAAATAAGCAGTTGGTAATTGACAAAATGATCGGAGGTGCAAAATGATAAAAGGCGCTCGGATTGTATTACGCCCAATTCAAGATAAAGATTGGTCGACCATTGAAGAATGGGGACGGGATCAAGATGCTCTCTGGGGACCGTACCAACGTTTTCAAATGGACCACATTCCCTTGTTGCGCCAGGCTTACCAACAGATGGGACTTCTAAAACGAGAATCCGGTTTCCTGCTTATAGAAACCATTCAAGATCAGGAAGTCATTGGCTTTGTGCGCTACAGCCTGATTCCATTTCCCGATGCTGATATGCCTTATCCCGAAATAGGCTTTGGAATACCAAAGGCCAGCGCACGAGGACAAGGGTATGCCCGGGAAGCCGTGAACCTCTTGGTTGAATATTTGTTTGCGGGTTATCCGGTTGAACGCATCATTGCCTTCACTGATCAAGAAAATACCCCTGCCCAACGGTTGATGCAAAGCCTGGGATTTCAACAAGAGGGCACATTGCGACGCTCCACATTCCGTGATGGGCAATGGCGAGATATTCTCATTTACGGCATCTTGCGCATAGAAGCTAGCCAAAAACGAAACAAGGAATAATGCAATTTTTCCTGCGTATGAGGGTTCAACTGGTGAAAGGGAAGAGGCAGTTAGTGAACCCTTCCGTGTTATTGGAGAAAGGAAATAAACCTGTACATTCAAAAAGTCAGTAAACAGTATCGCCGTGATTTCTGGGGCTGCGGGATTTCTCGCTCGAACTCGGAGAGGGCATACTCGGCCTGCTTGGACCGAATGGGGCAGGCAAGTCCACGCTCATGCGAATCCTCGCCAGCATCACGGACAAAACCACAGGTGTGGTGATTTGGAACGGCGTTGATATCGCCAAACAACCCATGAACTAAGGAAAGTGCTCGGATCTGCCGTAGGATTATGAAAAAACTTTCAACAAACAAAATAGGAGATTACCATGTTTAAAAAATGTCTCACTCTGATCACAAGCATTTTGGTCGTCCTACTGCTCGGTTCCTGTGCCACAAACACCGGCAAACAAGAAAAGGCTCAACAGGCACTCCGGGTTTTCTTTGAGCGTTTGGCAGGGGGTGAATACGAGGCAGCGGTTGCTCAATACGGTGGCAGTTACGAAACCCTGGTCTCGTTCAATCCAGCCCTGAACCCGGATGACCAAGCTGCTCTGTGGCAAAGCGGCTGCCAGGTGAACGGCTTGCAATGCCTGACGGTCCGTACGGCAATCTTCGCAGAAGTATCGGACACCGGCGAATATATCTTCACAATCGAATTCAACACGCACGATGGGAGTCTATTTGTTCTCGACGGTTGCTGTGGTGAGAACCCAAACACGCCGCCCCAATCCCAGTTCGAGTACCGAGTCGTTGAAGGCGGGGATGGGCAATTCCGGGTATTAGATTTGCCCGTCTATATCCCATGAGCCAAAAAGCAAATTCCAGGAGAGTGCTCTAATGAACCTATCCATCCAAAATGTCAGTAAACAGTACCGCCGTAATTTCTGGGGGTTGCGGGATTTCTCGCTTGACCTCGGGGCAGGCGTGCTCGGCCTACTTGGACCGAACGGGGCAGGTAAATCCACCCTGATGCGCATCCTTGCAACGGTCACGCAGGCAACCGAAGGTAAAGTAATCTGGAATGGAAACAGTCACGCCGTCGATATTGCCAAAAAACCGGATGAATTGCGCCAGGTGCTTGGCTACCTCCCGCAAGATTTCGGTATCTATCCTCACCTGGATGCTATCGAGTTTCTAGAATACCTGGCTGCCATCAAGGGCCTGGATGGTCGGACGGCGCGGCGCAGGATCGATGAGCTGCTGCAGGTGGTGAACCTGGTGGATGCAGCCAGGCGCCCGCTGGGTGGTTATTCTGGCGGGATGAAGCAACGCGTTGGCATCGCCCAGGCACTTCTCAATGATCCCGAACTGCTCATCGTGGATGAACCCACGGCGGGCCTCGATCCGGAAGAGCGGGTGCGGTTTCGTGGCTTGATTACTGAGCTTTCTGGTGAGCGCATCGTGATCCTCTCGACCCATATCGTCTCGGATGTAGAGGCGGTCGCCACCTCGATTGCCATCATCAACCAGGGGCATCTGGTCACCCATGACTTGCCCGAGAAATTATTGCAGGAAGTAGAAGGCAAAGTCTGGATGTGGATGACCTCCAGCCAGGAGCTGACAACCCTCAGACAGCAATATCTGATCAGTAGCACAGCCCGACGTAGCGATGGTGTTCATGTGCGCGTGGTGGCTGAGCAAAAGCCCAATGGTGACGCCCAGCCTGTATCTGCTACACTCGAAGATGCATACTTGTATTTGATCAGTAGAGCAAACTAATCGTTTGTTCTGCTGATGAAAGGATAGTATTTCATGACCGCGTTGATTATGCCAAAGAACAAAAAGCTTCTATAGTTCGCATTTGCCTTGTTCTTGTTCAACCGTTAGAAAAGGAATTAAGATGCCTACCTTACGTACCCTCTACCACCTCATGCGCGCCGATTTCCTCGAACGCACCCGTAGTTACTGTTTCATGGTGACGCTGCTGTTCACGGTTTTCTTTACCTACTTTTTTGTCCCTGCCCTGGATGCACCCCTGTATGGAACCCTTTACATGAAATACCGGGGTGTATACAGCTCGGCCTGGATCGGCGTCCTGGCAACACTGCTGATGAGTGAATATCTGCAGATCTTTGGATTTTATCTAGTCAAAGGTTCGATTAGGCGTGACCAACGCACCGGAGTCGGCGAGATCATCGCCTCAACACCCATCCGCAAGCGCTACTACACCCTGGGAAAATGGCTGAGCCATTGCGCTTTTTTTGCCGCTATGCTGGGAGTCATGATCGTCACCCTGGTAATTTTGCAGCTTTTGCGAGGTGAAGATCTGTCTCTCTATCTCTGGGCGTTGGCCTCGCCTCTCTTGATCCTCTTGCTCCCAGCCCTTGCCATTGTGTCGGCGTTGGCAGTTTTGTTCGAGAGTATTAACTGGCTGAGCGGCATCGCGGGCAATCTCGTCTACTTATTCCTGGTTTATCCAGCGATTGCATTGCCATTAGGGATGAACGGGGCGGCTTTGTTGTGGCCCAGTGTATATCGCTCCTGTTCCGCTGCCTTTCCGGATTGCAGCCAACGCTTTTTGACTGACATAAGCAATACACCGCTGGTCTCCATTCCAACCTTTGTTTATGCAGGAATGCAATGGACAGCAGATATTGTGGTGGGGCGCCTGCTCTTTATCTTCGCAGCGGTTGGCATTGCCCTCTTTGCATCCCTTTTCTTTCACCGTTTTGACCCGGCCAAGATCCGATCGAATTGGTTGGATAATATTCTTTTTCAGCTAAAACAAGCAGTGACTGGATTTGTGACGCGGCCAGCCTCCACGGTGGAGCCAAAGTCACCCGCCCTTGCAGTTCATATGGAACCGATGCGTTTGACGCCTTTATCAAACACGGTCTCTCGCTGGGGCTTGCTGCGCCGGTATGGCCAGTTACTGGCGGCTGAATGGAAGCTGACATTTAGAGATGTGCGCTGGTGGTGGTATCTCGGAGCGTTTGGGTTAATTGTCGGCTCGCTATTCGCCCCCCTGCAGATATCCCACTTGGGACTGCTCCCTGCAGCTTGGATCTGGCCTTTGAATGTGTGGTCTGGGATGGGTACTCGGGAAGTGCGCCAGCGCACGGAGTCGCTTGTTTTGAGCGGACCTTATCCTTTGCGCCGCCAGTTCGTTGCCCTATGGGGAGTAGGTGTTTTGGTTGCATTAATTATGGCAGCAGGTGTGATTCTACGGCTCGTGCTGGCAGGTGCATGGGGATCCCTGGCGGCCTTGAGTGTCGGCGCTGTGTTTGTCCCTACCTCAGCACTGGCAATGGGCTGCTGGAGCGGCACGAACAAACTATTTGAAGCAGTGTACCTGTTCTTTTGGTACCTGATCGCCATACAGAATATCCCATATTTAGACTTTATGGGGCGCTCTCCGGAAATGATAGAGATGGGTATACCCTGGATCTATGGAGGGGTGGCGGTCGTGTTATTCGGGATGGCGCTGCTCGGGCGCCGCCGTCAGATGATCCAATGATAGGATCAGAAGGAGATAAGTGTATGAAACGGAAAAAAGTTATATGGCGTAGAGTCGCGATCTTGGTGCTGGGTACCATAGGAGCCTGTTTGTTTCTCGTCATCCTCGGAAGCGCTCTAACGCCAAAAATCAAAAGTTATGTTTTGAGCCTGTTCTTGAAGGATGATCCAAATTATGCCGCGCAGGTGGCTCACACCATGATCGATTATGATCTACCTCCTGGCTACCAGGAACAGCGCGCTATGCAGGTAAAGACCTACTATACCTTAGCCATCATTGCTTCGAACGATCACCCCTCGGATTTGATCGCAATTCAGCCTGCGTCGGACTTTCTCAAAGATCCGGAGTGGGGCGAAAGTTCGGAAGAGCGGGCCGCACAGGAAATTGGTGACCTGCATTTTCAAACGCATACGGTCAGCGTTCAGGATGTCCTAATCCGGAACCAACCATCTAGTCTGAGGATCCTTGAGGGATTAGATGAAGATGGCCATGATATCCGACAGGCGTTGAGTGCATTTTCCGGAAAAAGCGGAAATGTGATGGTCATCATCGTCGGAGATATCGAAACCTGGGATCAGGCAATGGTAGATCGATTCCTCTCGTCCATACGCTGATCAAGCCTCTTTCTTTGGAGATCACTTAATGAAACCTATTCTGAAAATCCTCTTCGGTGTATTTAGTTTCGTTGGCGTGCTTGTGCTCATCTGGCTGGGGGCGCACTTGTTCACCGCTAACTCGCAGTGGGCGCGCGCCATTGCGTGGCTGGATTCCGATATAGACGACTACAAGCGCTTTCCGATGCGCGTCGTCGCTAACGCCGCGCCTACGTTCGATTTTCTACAACCTTCAGTAGAGATTCAACAACGTTACGCCCCGGCTTTTGACACCATCACCTACTCGCAAAATGGGCAGAGCGTTGCACGGGATTTTGCTAAGTTCTTGGAACAAACGGATACTGTCGCCTTTCTGGTCATCAAAGACGACACTTTGCTCTACGAAGGCTACTTCAATGGCTACGATCACAATTCTACGGTAACTTCTTTCTCTATCGCCAAATCCTTTGTTTCGGCACTCGTGGGCATTGCCATTTCTGATGGATATATCAGTGGCGTAGATGACCCGATTACAAAGTATGTTCCCGAACTGTTAGAGAAAGACCCGCGCTATCAGAACATCACCTTGCGCCATTTGTTGACTATGTCGTCCGGTATCCGTTACAGGGAACTCAGCATGCCCTGGAGTGACGATGCTGCAACTTATTACGCGCCTGATTTACGAGCGGTGGCAATTTCCAGCCCGATAGTGGGTGTGCCTGGACAAGAGTTTCACTATAACAATTTTCACCCTTTATTGTTGGGTATGGTCTTGGAGCGCGTCACAGGTCGGCCCGTAGCGCAATATCTCGAAGAAAAGATCTGGAAGCCACTCGGCATGGAAGCTCCTGGCTCGTGGAGCCTCGACAGCGAGCAAAGCAGATTCGAAAAAATGGAGAGCGGTATCAATGGCCGGGCGATTGACTTTGCCAAATTTGGACGGTTATTCCTGAACGAAGGCAATTGGAATGGCGTCCAGTTCATTCCCGCAGAATGGGTGGACGAATCAACCCGGCTCGATACCGCTACCGACCCTGCGCTGCAATACCAATATTTTTGGTGGGTGAATGTGGAAGCCACTGGCAAACATCACTACTATGCCGCTGGAAAACACGGGCAGTATATTTACCTCGTGCCGGAGCAAAACCTGATCTTCGTGCGTTTCGGCAGAACAGATCCATACCGTCATTGGGACGAACTATTCGAGGTACTGACTGAGCGCATTGCTACCTTAGATTAATGTCGCCCAACACGCGCTTGTATCTGACTGTTTCCCTCGCTACACTCGACTCACCGCAGGTAAAGCGCAGATCGTTTGAGAGCTATGATTACATTGCGATCCATCCACCCACACGAAATCGAGGCTGCCAAAGCCCTGTTGGATACTGTTTTCCGGGGTTTATGGGGTATCTCTTACGCCGAAATTCAAGCCAGGTACGACCCACTGGAAGACATTGAACATATCCAATCCTACTACTTTGAAAATGGTGGAACGTTCATGGTACTTGCAGACGGTGAACAGCTCATCGGTACGGGCGGCATCAATCGCCTGGATGCCGATACTGCTGAATTGAAGCGCATCTTCCTGCTGCAAGAATACCGCGGCCGCGGACTTGGCCGCAGACTCGTCGAAACCCTGCTGGAGTTCGCCCACGAATGGCTACCGGTGGGTGCGGTTGATGGTCGTCACCCCTGATCTCCAACCCGAGGCGGTTGGATTGTACAGCCGCTTGGGTTTTCGCCCACTCCCAACCAATCCGAATAACTCGAAAGAGCTGCACATGGTATTAGCATTTTCTTGACATGCGTTGCTAGAAAGCAGAAATCTGCTCATGTTGCGTCGGGAGAAATGAAACCTATGAAAAATCGCTCACCTCTATTATGGAAACGCCTCGTCTTAGGCCTAGCGCTTGCCATCGCCAGCGCCGTCCTGCTCACCCTGGCCTTTCCTCCATACAACCTCTGGCCGCTTATCTGGATCGGATTCATTCCGATGCTGGTAGCACAGTACCGCCTCATGCCGCAGAAACTCTCCAGCCTGGCATCGGCGGTCGCCATCGGCGGCTGGCTTAGCGGCTACCTCGTTCCCATCTTCGGTGGCACGGGTTCGTATATGGCTTGGTTGCCGCTGGTCATCGGCCTCATCATCCTTCTGGTGGACAAGAATAAGCGTGCCTTCCACGAGCGCAGCGATTACCATTGGTTCGTGCTGGAAGGCGCGGCCGGCTGGGTCGGCATAGAAATGCTGCGCAGCTTCATCCCCATCATGGGTACATGGGCTTTCACGGCCTACGCACTTTTCGACCAGCCCTGGCTGATCCAGCCAGTCAGCATTTTCAGCATCTTCGGCCTTGGACTGCTCATCATGCTGGTCAACTATGCTTTGGCGCTGGGGGCGCTGGCGATCTTCGACCGGGAACTGTGGCCAAATGCCCAACGCTGGCTGATCAGGGCTGGGATTGTCGTTATCGCCTGGATTTGCCTCAGCCTTGTCCTTTTCTCTCGTCAACCGTTACCCACCACCCAGACCGTGCGAGTAGCTGCCATCCAGGTCCCGGGTCGCGCCAACAACAACCGCAGTTACGAAAAGGACCCGCAGCACCGCGCCGAACATTTTAAGCAACTCCAGGAGCAGACGCGACAGGCGGCGGGCCAGGGAGCACAGATCATCATCTGGCCGGAGGGTGCGCTTGATTTCGACCCGCTGGCCGAGCGCACCGCTGAACTGCAATCGCTGGCGCAGGAGACGCAGGCTTATCTCGTCATCGGCTACATGGTGACGCTGCCGGATGGGACATGGCGCAACGAGTCAACTGTGCTCAATCCGAGTGGCAAGTTTTTAGGCGTCTTCGGCAAGGATCACCCGGTAGTCTTCAGCGGCGAACGCAATACCAGTTTGGGCGTCTATCCGGTCTATGGAACGACTGCGGGTGAACTTGGCACCATCATCTGCTACGATCTCGATTTCACCGATACCGCCCGCAAGATGACGCGCAGCGGCGCGCAGGTGATAGCCGTCTCCTCGCTGGACTGGCCATCTATCGCTAGTAAACACTATTCTCATGTTGTCTTTCGCGCTGTGGAAAACCACGTTGCCATGATAAAGAGCGATGGCGGTTATGACTCGGCCATCATTGACCCCTATGGCCGCATTATCGCAAAAGTGATCACACCGGAAGGCGCAAACGCCATACTGGTCGCGGATATCCCACTCGGCGCGGGAAACACGCTCGTTACCTACCTCGGCGACTGGGTCGGCTGGCTGTGCCTGGCAGGACTCGTTTTCTTCGCTATCTTTATGCCATTGACCATGCAAAGGGGGAAAAGATGATGCTGAAAATTGCTTCCGAGGTTCGACATCCTTCCCCGGAATTCGGACATTGTCCCAAGAGCAAGAAAAAATCAAGGCATTTATTTTGCCCCTCTCCCTGTGGGGATATACCCCAGAATGAATGATTGTTGGGCGGCACGATGCCATATTGAAAATGGAGCTAACCATGAGTACCTTCTACTTGGTGCGTCACGCACACGCAAATTGGAAACCGGACGAAAATCGTCCACTTTCGGCTCAAGGGAGCGAGGATGCCAATCGCGTAGCGGACACATTGTGCGAGTATCCCATTAGCGCAATTTACTCGAGCCCGGCGCGGCGCGCTTGCCAGACTATCACACCTCTTGCGGGAAGGCTGGGTCTTTCGATACACATGGAACCAGACCTGCAAGAACGCAGATTAGGCGATGGGGTGTTCAAAGACTTTTTCAAAGCCGTGGAAGTAGCCTGGCGGAACCCATCATTCGCCCATCCTGGCGGTGAATCGAATGTCATGGCCCAAAAACGGGGAATCGCTGTAGTACAACGGTTACTGGATAAACATCCGGCGCAACACATTGTACTCTCCACGCATGGGAACATGATGGCGTTAATTTTGCAGTCCTTTAATCTATCGGTTGATTTTATATTTTGGAAGTCGCTGACAATGCCCGATGTTTATAAACTCACTATCAACCAATTTGGCAAGGGATTGATGCAAAGATTGTGGCAAGAGGTAGATGTATGATAACTGTCAAAATAAAATTAGCCTGCCAAGTTTTAAAGAGGATCACAATTCTTCTGAACCTCATGAACCTGCAAAATCATGACCATTGAAGGAATGGAAAGCACCGGGGATGATACGAAATCAGAATATGTGTTATCTCTAAACTGAAGACTGATGAAATAGTGAAGGTCCACGCACACCTAGGATGATGGGAAGATCATTCTATTGGGAGATTGGCTCACAACTTAAAGATCCCAAACTTTAATCCCTACTGTTTCAAAGAAAAAGGCACCACATCGAGGTGCCTTTATTTGATTTACAGCTAACTTCCCACCGTGGGTAGGGGACCCATCGTCTCCGCAGAGCAGATTTGATCCCTGTATGTGTAGATACACTTTGTAGGGATCACTTGGATATGACCCCAGTATAGCTCGAATTCCCCTTATTTCCGCTCGACAATCTGTCATATTGATAATTACCTCGGTGTCTCGCCTATCGCGACCCCGGCGGGACACCCTGGCTCGTTTTTCTGTATCATGTTCATTAGAGCAGAAACGAGACACCCAGGGAAAAGTCGATGCCCATCTCGTACGCCGAACGGAAAAAGCGCCGACAAGCCATGCTCCAGGGACTTGCACCGGAACTGCGCCAGCGCCTGGCCTTGCGGCATGTGGAAGCCGTAGAAAAGCTGCCCCAGGAGGCGCAGCAGACCCTGGCCGGAGCGCTTTCGGCCGGGCTGCGAGGCATCTCGGATGCCATCACGCTTCTCCAGGAGCAGCCGCAGGCCTCCGTAGAAGAAGTGCTGACTTACGGCAAGGATGGGCGTCAAAAGGAGTCGACTCTTCCTGCGCCTGAAGCCGGCCAGCTCTGGTCACTGGCGGATCCCGATTCCGGCGCGCTGGCCGAGCTGTCCGAACTGTTGCAAGACTGTTTCCCTGGCATGCCCGGCATGACCGCTGAAGCGCTGGCGGCCGACGAGCTGCTTTCTGATGTCTTAACGCTGGTGTGCGCCCGGCAAGCCTGTTTTCGTTCGACATCCATCCAGTCCGAGCTCGTCTTCGTTGTTCTGTGCGGGCTGGCGCTGCACTTCATCGACGAACTAAACCGGCTGATGGTCTCGCGCCCTCACTATCGGGGGGCGTTCGTGCAAAGTGGGCTGGCCCTGCGGCAAGCTCAGGTCAGGTTCTGGCCTTTCGACGAGCAACCTGTGGCCCCTATTCAGGGGGAACCGTGGCCGAGTCCAGAGCGAAGTTCTTGAGGAGGTTGTCATGCTTCAACGCCTGCGCGATTCCGGACTCAATCTGATGGTGCTGCTTGTGTCGCTGCTAGTCTTCCTGGCAGCCTTTGGCGGCCTGAGCTACTTTGCAGAAAGCTCGCGCCCGCCGCGGCTCTCGGTGCTGGCTGTAACCAGGGACCTGGCGATGGGGGAGGTGATTGCCCCGGGCGATCTGGTGGAGAAGAGTGTGTACCAGGATGAAAACGCCTCTCTGTACATCCCTGGCGAGGAGATAGGCCGCGTGGTGGGCGGGGTGGCTGCGCTGCCGGTAAGCGCCGGGCAACCGCTCTTCAGGAGCGCCGTGCTGGCACCTGCCGGAGAGGGGGTGCGGCTCTCGGCGGTGTTGGCGGATCATCCTGGTCACAGCCTGTTTCCGCTGCCGCTTTCGGCCCAGAATGTAATTGCCCCCGATGCCCGCTCCTTCCTGCCAGGGGATCTGGTGGGGATCACGGTGGTGATCGCTTCGCGGCCGCAGGCCCCGGCCACGCCCGTCCTGCCAGCCAGCCTGGCGTTTCCCGCCCCTACTCCCGATGTTTCCCCGACCCCGACGCCGGAGGCGCAGCCTGGGCAGGAAGCCCCTTCGACAAGCTCAGGGCAAGCTCTGGGGCGCAGCTTCCCTCCTCTGGCCAAAGACATCTTTCCCCAAGGTGTACGGGTGATTGCCGTGCAGGGGTTGCCGCAAGATGCGGGGCAGGAGCCCTCGGAGGGCGCTGACTTCACATCGGTCGCCGCGGCGCCGGCGGTCATCGACCTGGCCCGGGAGAGGATCCTGATTTTGCTGGTGCCGGACGATGAGCGGGAGGGGCTCGCCCTGGCGTTGGAACAAGGCGATCGCCTGATCATCTCCCTGCTCTCGAAGGGCGAGCCGGGCGCCTCACCTGGTTTCACCTACTGGGACTTTGAAGAACTCTTCCGCGCCGATCGGGAGCAGTCGCTCTCCGCTACCGCGGCGCCGTTGATAGCGGAACCCACCCGGACACCGGCCCCGACGCCGGTCCCCCCTGACCCGACTGCAACACCTCAAGGGGGATAGCCATGCAAATCTTGTTACTTGGTGCTGGCACGGTTACCTCCCGTCTCAACCTGACGCTCAGCGAGCACGACCATGTGGTGACAGCGCAACTGGCGACCTTCACCCCCCAGCACCTGGACCTGTTCGACTTCCAGGCCATGGTGGTGGTCTCTCCGGAGGCTTCGGTGACCCCGGAGGGGTTAGTGCGAGCTGCCGAGCGAGGAAAGCTGCTTTTTATAGTAGCCGGAGCGAGCGATGGGTTAGCGGCCTGGGCAAACGCTACCGCCCTGCCTGCCTTCGCCTATCCCCCCTCCGAAAAGGAAGTCGGCGACCTGTTGCTGGCGTTGCGGCGCGCCGAGGCAGGAGGACTGGCTGCCGACGAACAGTACCGCCGAACGGTGTTAGGTAGCGATCTGGCGGCGCGCATTGGTTCCAACCTGGCTGTGCGCAAGATCGTCGTCACTTCCCCCAAGGGCGGCACTGGCAAGACCACCATCGCGGTTAACCTCGCTGTGGCCCTGGCGCTGTGCGGGGTCACCACGTATCTGGTGGACGCGGATGCCAATGCAGGGACGCTGCAGTACCATCTGCGCCTTGAGAAGGTGAATTCCTCCTTGATCAACCTGCTGCGCAGCGAGCTCGAACGACCGCAGGGAGTGCTGTCGGAGGTGGCCTCCGGCGCCACATACCTGCAGGCCTTCACCCAGTTGCCAGATTTACCTACGCTCAGGGTGTTGCCCGGTCTGGTCACTGATGATCTGAGTGACCAGGCGTTGGACGACGAAGTGCGGGTCACGGAGGTGCTCAAGGGCCTGTACGAGGCCGGGGTAGCCACCGGTGGCGTGGTGATCGTAGATGTGGGCAACAACCCGGCTCACACGGTGCACCGGGCAGCTATGCGTATAGCCGAAGGTATCGCCATCGTCATCCGCCCGGAGATCCCCGATCTGGCTGAGACGCGGCGTTGGATCGCCCGTATGATCCGCGCTTTGTCTGGGGTGGCCGGGAATGGGGCGGCGGTCGAGTTTGTCGGCAGCCGGGTCAAGGTGTGCTACAACATGGTGCTCGGAGAGGATTTCAAGACCGCGCACCGCTTGCTCTCGCAGGCGCTGCGGGAAGATCGCATCGAGCTGGCCCTATCGCCCGGTGGGGTGATCCCTTTTGTGGATCACCGCCTGGCGTCCCAGGCGGTCAACTCGGATCGGCGCAGGGATATCCTGATCTGGCGCTACCGGCGCGAGCACCTGGAGGAGCTTTCGCCCTTCTCTGAGGCCCTGCTTTCCTTTGCAGCCCATTTCGTGCCTGCCGTCACCGAAGGGGCGCAGCGGGTGGGCCTCCTGAACTCGCGACCGCATGGCAAGCGGAAATTATTTGCCTTTCGAAAAAAGTGATCGCCGATGGACGAATTTCCGGACGTATTTGACATCACGGGCAGATCCCTGCGCCTGACCAGAGAGCTTCCATCGCAACACGAACTGGAAGAGTGGTGGCAGAAGCTGCTGAAAGAGGGAAGGGCGCGCATGACGGCGGAGGCCGGTCAGCGGGCCCTCACCCCTCGCGACATAGAGACCCTGGCTCGCCAGACCTTCGTGGAGATCCAGGAACGGGCGCTCCTGGACGGAGGGGTGCGCCTGGGGACGGAGTTCTTGCTGCGCCTGATTGGCGAGCTCTCTGGACTCGGGCCGCTCTTGGAGTTCATCGCCCATCCGGATGTGGAGGACATCGCCATCAACCTGGGCCATTTGTATGTATATACCACCGGTAAGGGCTGGCAGCCGGCTGGGGTCGCTCCGCGCGGGGTGGGGGATGCCCTGCGGGTGCTCGTCGACCAAGCCGGTCAGCGCGGTCCGACACCCGATCACCCCATCGCCGACGCCATGCTGCAGGTGGTGGTGCCCACCGGGGATGGCGGCGTGGAGCGTAAGGGGGTGCGGGTGAGTCATATCATGCCCCCGGCCTCCCCATACGGCGACCTGATCACCCTGCGCGTGTCGCGCTACTCAGATGGCCAGAAGGACCTGGGGAGATTCTTCGAAAGCCCCTTGCCGCCCGTGCCTCGACCGGGATTTTCGCCGCGCGAATATCCTCGCAGCAAAGGAGCGGCCAATTACTTGCTGTCGGTCATGGTCCATGGCGGTGTGCTGGTGATCGCCGGGGCGACCGGCACGGGCAAGACCTACCTGGCACGCTGTGTGCTGCAAGAGATGCTCTCGTGTTTCCCGCCGGGAGCTATCCGCCTGTTCTTGATCGAGGACAGTAACGAGATCGTGCTCCACGGGTGGGATGGCGATTCCGAGACCGACACCGGCAACGTGGTGTACACGGTGACCCGTCCGGAGGTGCGCGGCGGCCCGCCGCCCGTCAGCATGTTCGACCTGGCGAGAGCGGCGCTGCGCACCCGGCCAGACGGGATCGTCATCGGCGAGGCACGTGGAGCCGAAGCCTGGGAATTGGTTCGGGCGGCCGCTACTGGCCACGGGCACAGCGCCTTCACCCTGCACGCCACCGGCGCCGAGGACGTCTGGATGCGCTTCTTGCAAGTGGTCCAGGCCCATCCCGACGCGCGCGGCCTCTCTGAGTTCCAGATCGCCCAGGGCTTCGCCGAGGCGGTCACGGCGGTGGTTTATTTGGAGCGAGGGCCGCGCTATGGCCAGGTGGTGCGGGAGATCGTGGAGGTGCAGCCCATGGTGGAGCGGGCCGCCTCCCGGCCGTCCTTCCTCCCCCTGTTTCACTTTGATCCGGAGCGAGGCGAACTCCTGCCAACTGGCTACCGCCCTCTGCGCCCCGGCTTCCGCGCCGTTGACCTCAACCTGCCGGAGGAGTACTTCCAAGAGCCATGAACGGGCGAGAAGTAGGCAAGACCCAGGATTTCGTCCTGGGGCAGGGTTTCCAGGAGTTGGATGGCTATATAGCCTTAGTGGGGCAGGATGGGAGCCAGCGGCTGCTGGCCGAGCTTTCCGCCGACCCCGACCGACCTGAAGTACGCCCCCAGGACGCCTACCGGGAGCTCTTGGCCTCGCTGGCGCCGGGGTGGACGGTGCGGTTGCTCCAGGTGACCTGGCCTGACCCGCAGCCTCGCCAGGCGTTTCTCGCCCAGGTGGAAACTTGGGGAGGGAGTGGAGGAGAGGAGTTGGAGATGCTGCGCCAGGGTTTGCTGCTATACCTGGAGGGGTTCCCTTTGCCATATCGCCGGCGTACCCTGTTGGAGTTCGTCCTGCCTCCAGGGGGCGAGGCGCTGGGTTGGTGGGCGGGGGTGGCTGGGTTGTTGGAGCGCTACGGCCTGGTGCTCACTCCGCTGGGGCAGGAGGAGATCCTGGCGCTGGCCCGCCATCTGTTGAATCCTGAGCTGGAGTAAAAGGTGGCGGAGAGAGAGGACCGCAACGCACCGGATGATGGATATTGCGCCGCCGTGGCGCCTCAGGCGGTAGAGGTGGGCGAGGACAGCCTGACCTTCCCTGGTGGGGTGCTCTTGCCCCTCACGCTGCGGGATGGGGGCGGGGCGTTAGGGATGGCAGAGCGCCCCTGGCGTAAGCTCTCTGCCGGGGTCTTCCAGGAGGCGGGTTCCCCGATGGTCTATTCTGTCGCGTTGCGTCGCGAGCCGCCTGACCTGTTGCGCGGCAGCCTGCGTGCCCGACGTACGCTCTTCGAAGGCCTGCTGCTGGCTTTGGCCGAGAAGACCGGACGGAGGCCGTCCATGGCTGAACATGCTATGGACCAAGCCCTGGACGCCGCCGAGTCAGCCATCGCCCTGGGCAGGCCAGCCTTCCGGGCGATGCTCCTGGTGGGCCTGTGTGCCTCGCGCAGTCGAGAGGCCGAGGCTGAGGTTGCCCGGCGTCAGCTCGAGACCGTTCTGCGGGCACGAGGCTTTATCCCCCAACGTCTGGTCTACATCGCCGAGCGAGCCCTACTCCATTTTCAGCCCAGTGGCGAGTTTTTCCCCGGGCTGGAGACGGCTACCCTCTTGCTGGAAGAGGCCGCGATGCTCCTTCCAGTGCCGGGGCGGACAGCCTACCCAGCCCCCGATGCCGTCTGGCTTGGAGTACACGCCCAAGATGGCCGTGATGTGTTCTTCTCGTTCTCCCGCGGGCTGGACCCCAGCGGGCCGCCGCCTCCCCATGCTCTCTCGCTCATCCTGGGCGAGATGGGCGCCGGCAAGACCAGCCTCTTGCGCCTGATCCTGTTGCAGCGCCTGCTCCAGGGGCGAAGCGTGGTTTCTCTCGACCCGGAAGGAGAGAACAACCGCCTGTGCCAGGCTATCGGTGGGCGGGTAATCCCGGCCGGGCCGCCGGATGACCCCGAAACCTGCCTGCTTCACCCTCTGACGGGCGAAGATCCAGCCGGGATACTGCTTTCGGCGCGCTTTCTGCTCTCCGCCTTGAGCGGAGAGGCAGCGCTTTCTCCTGGCGCTCAGGCCGCCCTGCACGAGGCGGTGCGCCGGCGTTGGGAGCGCCGCCCTGGACCTATGGCGCTGATCGACCTGCTGGAAGCGCTGGCAGCTTTGGGGACGGCGGAGGCAGCCGGGCCGGTTGCCCTGTTGCGACCCTATGCCCACGGCGGCTTGCTATCGGGCTTCTTCGATCGCCCCAAGGCTTTGCTCTCCCCGCATCTGCCTCCGGGGGCCTGGTGGAACTTCGACCTCTCCGGCTTGCGTGAGGAGAGCCGGGCCTTGGTGCACGCCGCGCTGTCCTGGTTCTTCTACCATGCGGTGACGGTGGGGAAACAACCGGTGGACGTCTTTATCGACGAGGGTTGGCGGCTGTTACGAGGTGGACCCTTTGCCGACTTGTTGGATGAACTGGGGCGGCGGGCGCGAAAGCGCGGCGTCGGGGTGATGCTCTCAACCCACCTACCCGGCGACTTGGCTCGCCAGGCCGCTTCGCTCGGCCTAGCCGCCACCGCCTTCGTTGGGCGCCTCCCCTTGGAAGAGGCCTACGCTTTCTTCCGCGCCTTGGGTGTGCCGGAAGCGGAGAGCCGGGGGCGGGCGGAGCAGGCGGGCCGGCTCCCGCCGCACGTTTTCCTGGCCGCCCCTGCCGGTGGGCGCGGGGCGCTCTTCCCCTTGCAGGTGATTCTGCCTGCCTCCTGGCTGGAGATGTGGAAGGCGCTGGGAGCGGCGAGGTGATGGCCAGGCGCAGCATGACCATCTGCCCGCGCTGCGGCTACGAGCACGAGGACGAGGACTGCCCGCTGTGCGCCGGGATGTGGGAGTGCTGGAAGCTGCAGTTCGCTCCACTGCCGCTGCTTGGCGCCCGGGAGCAGACGGCTGCCTGGCTATCCCAGCTTCCCTCGCCTCTGGCGCTAGAGCTCTCCGGAGAATCGGGCGGCCTGCAGGTGCGCCTTTACACCCCACCGGGAAAGGCGCGCGGCGCGGTGGAGGCCTGGGCCGCGGCCTTCCGCCAACAGTCCCGCTGGGAGAAAGTCGGGGGTGGCGAATCAGGGGTTAGGAAGTTAGGAGAGGAACATTCCGTTCGCGCAGACGGAGAACAGCCTCTCAAGGCTCCTGAATCGCAACTCCTAATTCGCAATTCGCAGTTTCTATCTCCTAACTCACATCTCCGCACCTATGCTCTCCATACAACGTCCCGACTGCCGCAGCTCGTGGTTGGGCAGGGGGACCCGTTTCTCGCTTTGGCTGGGCAGTTGGTGGCTCACCAGGCGGCGCTGCGGGTCTGGGTGTTCGGGCGGGAGCGCCGCCTGCAGGAACGGCTGCGAGCGCTCTCTGCCTACAACTACGGCTCGGAGAGCGGCGTGCAGGCCAATGAGGCTCCCAACCCTTGGGGGCTTAGGCTTTCCCTGCTACGAACCGGGATGGGCCTGGGAGGCTTGATCGCGGCTCTGGGGGGCGGGGCGTTGGCTGCGGGACTGTTTCCCCTCTCGGCGGGGGCTCTGGCAGTGGCGGCCGGCGGGGCGCTCTTTCTGGCTGCCTTCCTGGGACTGCTCGATTGGATGGACCTGCGCTCCCTTCCCAAAGATGCGCTGGAAGCCGCTTCCCAGGGAGCGCTGCTTTCGGTGAGCTTCGCCCTGCAGGCCGCCGAGCCGCTGGATCTAGAATTGCTCTCCGGGCGGAGCCGCTGGCGAGAGCTCTCGGCGGAATGGCCTGGTGTGCGGACCTGGGCCCTGCCGGTGGCTGCCGGCGACCTGGCGGCGTTACTCGCCCCGCCAGAGGCTGGAGAAGGCAGCGGCGTGATCGATGGGGAGGCTCGTCAGGAGGTGCCTGCCCCGCCACCCTCCCGGATGCTGGTGGAAGCTCCCTTCCGGATCGGGAAAGCGGTGGCCACCGGTGAACCGGTTGGGGTAGACCCGGACGGCCATGGCCTGGTGGTGGGCGGTAGCCGCAGCGGCAAGTCATCCTTCGCCTTTGCCTTGCTCCGCCAGTTGTTGGCACGCGACGATGATGCCCCGGGCCTTTTCCTGGTGGATCCGCATCTGTCGCTGGCTGATTCGTTCCTCTCGGCGGTAGATAATCTGCCCGAACCCCAGCGCAGCGCGGCGGTGGCCCGCTTGCGGGTGCTGGCTCCCGACCAACCAGAGCTGGTGCCGCTCAACCTGCTGGCTGTCCCCGACTTCGCATGGGCAGGCAACGCCATCGTCCAGGTGGGTCGGCGCCTGTGGGAGGACTACTGGGGGCCGCGCATGCAGGCTGCTTTGCTCGGGCTCTTCCGCCTGGCTCACACCTGGAACCGCCACCACCAGGAGAGGCGCATGGGGCTCTTGCACGTGGTCTTCGCCGCCTTCAACACTGACTGGCGCCGCAACGCTCTGGCTTATCTCTCTCCGGTGGAGCGCATGAATGCCCTGGCCTTGGACGCCCTGCTTGGCCAGTTTGCTCAAGGCTACGGGCGCTGGGATCAGGGTTGGGTGACCGAGGTGGTCAGCCCGGTGCTCTCCAAGGTCATGGCCCTGGAGCTCTCGCCCTGGCTGTTCGCCGCCATGCACCAGGAACGCTTCGTGGATCTGGAGCGCTGGGTAAGAGAGAAGGCCTGGGTGGTGCTGCGTCTGCCGGCAGGGGAGATGGGGCGCGAGGGGGCGCGGCTGGCGGCCGGTGTGGTGTACAACGTTTTCGAAGCAGCTTTCCGGCGGGCGACGTTGGCGGGCCCAATCCCGTATTACTTCATCATCGACGAGGCGCAGGAGGTAGGCTCCGGAATGCGTCTGGAGGCGCTGCTGGCCGAGGGCGCCAAGTTCGGTGCGCGAGCCTTCGTGCTGGCTCAGTCGCTATCCTTGTTACGCAGAGTAGAGGGCTTCGAGCCGGTAGTGCAGGCTTTGCTGGCCAACACTTCTACCCAGGCTTTCTTCTCCCCGGATCCGGAAGACGCCGACCTGGTGCGGGCGGTGCTCTCTTCCACAGTGCGTTATGGGGCCACCACCCCTGACCTGCCTACGCGCCAGGCATGGCTGCGGGCGCGACTCGGGGGACGCTGGCAAACGCCTGCGCTAATCGAAGTAGAGCCGTTGAATCCAGGCGACCCGGTCCGGGTGCAGGCCCTGATACGGGAAGTGATCTCCGCTCACCCGGAAGACTATGCCAGCCCGGATGGCTGGCAGGATCAGGCCGTGGCTGCGCTTGTAGACCTGGTGCCTGTTTCATACCGACAGCTGCTCTCAGAACTGTTTGTCCCGACTGGGGGCGGAGGAGCGGGCGAGAGAGGCGCGCCAGCCCCCGAGACGCCGGACCGCCGGCGGCTGGGGTTTTGAGACGGTTTTCAGGAGAATGGACATGATACGGGAGATTTTGGCTGTCTCATTGATCGTAGCCGGGCTGGGGCTGTTGGGCTGGGTTTTACCACGCCGGATCGGATTCTGCCGGGATTGCCCATGGTCGCAGGAGAGTTGGCGATAAGCAATGTGGCTCTTTATGCTACGACCAGGAGGGAGCGAACGGGGATGAGGCAAAGTCCCCGTTTTCTGATAGGGATGACAACATCTCTGTTGGCTGTTGAGTGCTTCTTTACAGGTGAAACGCCTGGCTTCCTTGTTGCTTCATCTCGCGATCGACTACCATAATGGTAAAGCCATGGAGCCTGTTCCTTTCTTTTCGATGAAGCCGAGTAGCTCAGGTTTATCTATCAAACAGAAACGCTGTGCGAAAATAACCTCAACAGGCAGTATCAATCTTTAAGTATAACTGTGAGATGCAATAACCTTTTTGTTAAACCCATGTGCATGTTTATGTCATTGTTCAGGGGGCACTTCGTTCAGGGTAGGCTCTAACTGATAAGCGAAAATGTCACCTTGGCAAAGATCGTGACCCGAGGATAATCGGGCCAACCCACAAAGAGAAGGCGGGAGTGGCTTTTCAAAGCCATCTCGTCTTTTCTTTTGACCTCCTTGGCAACCAACGGCCTACGTCAGGGATGATCTGTGAGCGGCTTCCGGGGTTGGCGGGGCGATTTGGGCAGCAGGCCCTTATTTGGCTTTGGTGAGGGTGGAGCAGTGGCAGCTCGTCGGGCTCATAACCCGAAGGTCCTAGGTTCGAATCCTAGCCCCGCTACTAGAAAAGGCACTCAAAGGTGCCTTTTTCGTTTTAAGGTATAGGTTTTAGGATTTGAACCTGTTACACAAAGATCATTGGTTCGAATCTAGGCCTCACTATCTGAAGTTGATCAAAGTGTGTAATAAGGCCCGCATTTAATCTTGGTTTGACGAACACGGTTTGCGCATTTACCTAAGTTCTCACCATAGCTGATTGACATATAAACTCCATTTACCCTTCTGTACAAGAGATGGTTTGATCACCAATCCAGTGTAGGTAGGAAGAGAAGTGAGTAGTTTGGCGGTTTTTGGCAGTTAAGAGACTTGTTTTAACAGTTCGATTCTGCAATAATGATATTGAGAAGAATTGTTCAGATGTGGATGAGCTCTCCAGAGAAACCGGGAGAAAGGGAAGTGGAAAAGAAAAGCCACACCTTCTTTCAAGCTCTGAAATTATGGCTCATATGGAATTTGATTGCTGACCTGAGCCTGGTGGTTTTTGTGGTGCCGAACTGGATTGCCATGTGGTTACCGGAATTGGGATACCAGTCAGATAATTTGATCTTCTCACCTCGATTCCTGGGACTCCTGCTGGGGGGAATTTTAATGGGACTGATCCAAGGGATCGCCTTCATGAACCCAATAAATCGCGCCTACTGGTGGACCCTGGCGACAGCCCTGGGTTCGTCTTTGGCAGGGGTTTTACTCTTGTTCTACCTTCACTATACTTCAAATGCGCTGGAAGGTGTGGAGGAGCTATTAGCCATGGGAGCAATTGTTGGGGTGGCGGTTGGTCTACCGCAATGGCTGGTATTAAGGGGTAAGGTACCAGAGGCAGGTTGGTGGCTAGTTTGGTCCGGAACGGGTTGGGCATGCGCTGGATGTGCTGCCTATGTCCTCTCGCATACCAGCATGGGGATGGTGGGCGCACTCGCAGGTCTGTCTTTTATGGGCATGATCACCGGGGTCGCCTACGCCTATTTGTTCACACAGCCCAGCCAAAAGCGCACCAGTTACACAGGATAGCAACGGTTAATAATATGACTTGAAATACTCTAAGACCAATCACAGATGTTTGTAAGATTATGGACAAAAATAACTTGTCAGGATGGAAGTGAAGGTGGCGGTGGAGATAAACGTGTAAGCTATGTTGTTATGTTGCGCGATAATATTATTAATGGAAATCTACGCGCCTTTTATTTCGTTAATAATTCAGACCTGGAATGAAGCACCTCATATCCAGAAGACGTTAAACGCCGTATTCGACCAAATTGTCAAACCTGATGAAATCATAGTTGTTGATTCCGGTTCTTCTGATGACACCATCGACATATTGTCAGGATACAATGTAAAACTCGTTCAGATGCCCCATGAGAAGTTCACATATGGTTTCGCACTCAATATAGGCGCACAACAAGCTCGGGGCGATTATCTAATCTCACTTAGTGCTCATGCCCTCCCCGTTAATCCGTATTGGTTGAAAAACCTGTTACAGCCATTAATAGCCGACTCAACAATAGCTGGGTCTTCAATTCATCAACTTCCCTTTAAAAACCAACTATTGGAACCTTATCTAGTGTTTTGGCAGACTATGTACAAGTGGGGCTTAAGGACTCCCATCGTAAAACGTTACCTTTTCAGCAACGCTTGCTCAGCGATAAGATCTGATTTATGGAGAGAAACCCCCTTTGATGAAAATATCCAGTCGTGTGAAGACCATCATTGGGCATTAAAAATGCAGAGCAAAGGCTATTCTATTGCATATGCGTACGAATCGTATGTCCATCACTCACACAGAATGTCTGCCGGGTTCAAGACACGTAGACTCTGGCGTGAACTCTGGGCATTGATCAGCATTTATAAAGCTCATTCTGGCGAAGTAAGTTGAGACAATCTCAAGATGGCAGCAATACAAACCACTGAGAAATCTGGATCAAGATATACAAAGCTACAGCGTCGTTTCCTGGCCGCGCGAATGATCATTGCCTACCTTGGACCAAAACATTTCGATATTCAACCATCTTGCCGGCGTACCTCTGAAGGTTACTACTATGATGTTTATGAACCCTTTCAACCGTTGGGCAAAACTATCTTGATGGTTTATGGCTTCACAATAGCTGGGGAGAAAGAAAGTCGTCTGGTGCGGTTTGCCCAATGTTTTGCGGCTGCTGGGTTCCGCGTAGGGGTACCAGTTTTGCCGGGGTTAAAATCGATAAATCTCCAGAAAGGCGATCTGGACATATTGACCAATGTGATGAATGCTATGGTTAAAGAGGCGGGAATCCCGATGAGCATCGTAGGATTTTGCGTTGGTGGAGGACTTGCTCTGGTTGCCGCTACTGATATGAGGTTTAGAGAACATATCGACCCAATCCTTTTAATAGGCCCACCCTATTCGTTCACAGAAGTATGGGCCGAACTATGGCATAGAGATATTCAATCACCTGATACAGATCGAGAGTGGGATGATTTCATATGGCAACAGCTCATACTGGCATATCGCAATCATGAAACGCTCAGTCTCAGCACCACTGAGCTCAATGATATTACCCACCTTTTACAGGTTTACTGCTTCGAATCCTCTCTGGCAATTAAGTTGGATGCTTATGAAAGGCTTTTGAAACCTCATGGTTTTTTAGATCCGCTCGATGTGCCAATAGATCTGGGTGAACTGGAACGTCTATCCCCATGCGATAAACTGCGGAATTTAACATCCCAGGTTTTGATCATTCACGATCCACAAGACTTGATGATCCCACACACACAATCTATGAAAATTTTTGCCGAGTTGGAACAGCGTAACCTGCCAGATCGACAACGTCTGCTAATATCACCGATGTTCTCTCATGTTAGTTTTAGAGCAGTGGTTGACCTGTCTGACTTGGCTACTCTATTGGATATGTTTGGTGAGCTATTTTCTACATGAGCGGACCTGTTATGCGAGTTCATTTTGGAAAAGTCAAACCAGTTGTCATCGGATTGATTATCCTGTTTGGATCATTGCCACTTGTTTGGTATAGCGTAACGTATGGAAGCGCATCTACTATCTCCGCTAAACAGGCTATTGAATTACTGACCGATCCTGAGGGAAATTCAATTTTAATTGATGTACGGCCATCCTACTTATTTGAGCAACAGCATATTACGGGAGCACAATCTTGGTCACCCGAACAAATTAAACTCATAAGCTCCCCTGACAAGTTGCCCCTTACCTGGACAGAGAAGAAAATATTCATAATTTGCTCTGTTGGTTTAACCAGTTCAAATCTGGTACGGTACTTAAATAAAACCGGAGTAGTAGACAGCTACAATATTCGCGGTGGCATGCAAGAATACATTGCTGCACTGAGCGGATTCACACCAACCAAAGATGTGGCTTACCTCACAGTTACAGGTGAACCTGCGTTAAAACTCATGTCGCCTTTTGAGCAATGGTCTGCAATTATCGCAGGTTTCGTCTTTAAACCAACCTACATGCTTCTCAGTTTGTTATTGGCAATTGCGCTTTGGAAGGCACGGCAACCTTATCTACTGGCTATAAAATATTCGATGTTGGTTTTTTTCATTGGTGAAGCCTGGTGCGCAGTAAATTATCTGTTCTTCAACCATACATCTTTGCTATCTGAATTCTTCCACAGCTATGGTATGGTCGTGGCCTTTGGTCTTGCGATATATGCAATTTCGGATGGGATAGACACTCATGTAATTAAATTCTCTGCCTGGGGTCAGCGCTGTTCTGCTCTAGAAATTTGTGGTCGATGTATTAAGAATGAAAACGTGGATTGCGGAATCAGGAAGGTCCTCTTGCTCATAATTCCTGCTATTTCAATTCTAGCATTTATTCCTTCACTGGCATCCTTGGATACAGTTTCATACAACACGCTGATCCTTAATACAATTTATAACTA
>CAZGIX010000027.1:0-33368 GCA_964525785.1 uncultured Anaerolineaceae bacterium | reverse complement strand
GATACCAGTCACCGGCGCGGGTCATCTTGGCATCCGAGAAACCGGTCACATGCCCACCCAGGCGGTGCATGGCAGCCTCATGTGCCAGACGTGTGCGCGTGCTTGGCTGGTAAAAGGCTGTAACTAATGTCTTCTCGGCCAGGAGATTGCTGTTTTTCCGGCTTCTCGCGATCGGTTCCAGCTTCTCCGCTACATCGAAGACGTGAAAGAACTCGTTTCGCTCGAATTCTTTCAAGCTTAAAATATCACGTCCCATAAAACTACGCATTTTCTTTCCTCCGGTCTTACTAAATTGATGGATTGAAAAGTGATTTACTCTTTTTCAACAAATCACGACTCGCCGAGTATATTTTATCGTCCAATTTTCCGCACCACGTGAAATCGGAAAACACCCGGTATAAAATAACTAAAGGAATAATCAACGATATGACCGCTGTCATCAAACAGATATGCTTTAAAAAACAATAGTACATCCCTGCTCTGGATACCCAGAGCCCGGGCAACTTCCGGGGAGGCTAACACAGCGCTGATCTCACAGCGCGAACTCATCAACGCTGGGATACCTTTACTTATGAGTAGATCCAGTACTGAACCCGAAAATTGCTCGTCCATATCCGAGGGATGAAGAATGCTTTCTGGCAGGACATCGATCAGGTATGCTACCGGCCTGCCCTCGGCAACAATCACTCGCCCCAGGGACAAGACCTTACTGTCCTGGTCAAGCTGCAAGGCTTCGGCTTCCTCCGCAGTGGCAGTCCGGTTCTCAATCGTATGCTTGCCCATACTCACCTGCAAACCGATGCGTTCCGCTAATCGCACGATGCTCTCCAGCACCTCCAATCCACTTTCTATAACCTGAGAGTGCTGGGTGACGTAAGTACCCGATCCTTGCTTGCGGCGGATCATGCCCTGTGTTTCGAAGGTCCGCATGGCCTCCCTGAGTGTAGATCTGGAGACGCCCAGCTCCCGCGCCAGGTATGGCTCTGATGGCAAGCGGTCCCCCGGTTTGGTCGCTGTGATCAAATCCCCTAACCGCTCGTGTAAACGTTGAGAAGCACTGTGATTGGTCATATTCCCTATCATTCTATCTCTACTGGCTCGACTATTGGGATAAATGCGAATTGGGTTACATCGACAAGGCCTAGATCAGATATACGCAGCTCGGGTATCACCACCAGAGCCAGCAGGCTGAGCTGCATATTGGGGTTGTTAAGCATGCTGCCGCAGGCACGGAATCCATCCAGGACTGTAGCTGCTTTGCTGGCGACAACCTCCGCTCGTTCGTCCGACATCAGCCCTGCGATTGGCAGCTCCACTCTTCCGATCACCTTTCCCTGGCGGACGACGACCTGCCCGCCGCCCATTCTATACAGCGCGTTTGCCGCGGCTGCCATATCGCCGTCATCGGTGCCGGCGATGAGCATGTGATGGCTGTCATGTGCCACGGTGGAGCCGATGGCGCAAGGTACGTTGAATCCAAATCCGTGCACCAGGCCCACCTGTATCCGGCCTGAACCACGATGGCGCTCTACCAGCGCTATTTTCGCGAGGTCGCGCACCAGGTCCGCTGCCACTTCGCCATCTTGTAGAGGCACCTCCATGCGCAGCTTGCGGGTAGGCGCCTGGTTCTCGATCACGCCGATCACATTCGCCAGCAGGCGCTGATGAGCTCTCAGAGGCTCGGGCACCTGCAAGCGGAAATCACCCGGCTTCAGTTCAGCCGCCAGGTGCACCGATTGAGTGGCCCATTCCGGATAAGGGTAAGACGGCAAATCGATAACCACTTTGCCATCTTGCGCGGCGATCTGGCCTCTGGCGATCACCAGTTTCAGCTTTAGCTGCGCAAGGTTATCCACCAGCAGGATATCAGCCCACCTGCCGGGAGCGATCGATCCCACTTCGCGTCCCAGCCCGAAGTATTCGGCTGTATTGATGGTCGCCATCTGGATGGCGGTGACGGGTCGTAAGCCCTGCGAAATCGCCCTCACCACTGCCCGGTTGACATGCCCTTCCAGCGCCAGGGTCTCAGAATGCGAGTCATCGGTGCACAAAATGAAATTGCGCGGGTCAAGCCCCAGCTCGGTGATGGCCCGGACCTGTGCATCCACATCGTGCCAGGCTGACCCGAAACGCAGCATGGCTTTCATGCCCTGGCGCACGCGGGCAATGGCATCTTCAAGGCGCGTGCCTTCGTGGTCATCTCCGGGACCGCCGGCTGCGTAGCCGTGAAACGGCAGGCCCAGATCGGGCGAGGCATAATGCCCGCCGATGGCTTTACCCGCCTGGCGGGCGGCTGCCATCTCGGCATGCATTTTCGCATCACCGTTGAACACCCCGGGGAAGTTCATCACCTCCCCCAGACCGATCACCCCTTGCCAGGTCATAGCCTCGGCTACATCTTCCGGTGTGATGCTGGCGCCCGGCGTCTCCAATCCCGGTGCAGAGGGTACGCAGGAAGGCACCTGTACCCAGATATGGATCGGCTGCAGGGCAGCTTCGTCAACCATCAGGCGAACGCCCTTCAGCCCGAAGACGTTGGCAATTTCGTGCGGATCGACAAACATCCCCGTCGTACCGTGCGGGATCACAGCCCGGGTAAACTCAGTCACGGTGAGCATGCCAGATTCTACGTGCATATGCGCATCCAGCAAGCCGGGGACGAGATAACAGCCACCCGCGTCGATCACTTCCGTCTCGGTGCCAATGGTATGAGCCGCATCCGGACCAACATAGGCAATTCTCCCCCTCGTGACAGCAATATCGCTGTGTGGGAGGATTTCGCCAGATTGTACGTTCACCCACCTGCCGTTGCGGATTAACAGGTCCGCTGGGGCGCGGCCCATTGCCACATCTACCAACGCAGTGGAGATCTCTTGCCAGGACGGCGTGCTCATGGTTTCGAAGGCTCCTTCAGGGTTATCTACAGCTTAATCGCCGCTCAGCAGGCGCCGGGCAGCCCGGTTGTGGTTTTCGACCAGTTCAGGCAAATCGATGGTGCGCAGATGGCATTCTTCCACGACCACCTTGCCACCCACTACCGTGTAATCCACACGCACCGGCGCGCAGAAGATCATTGCTGCCACCGGATCATGGAGCGCCCCGGCATAGTCCAGGCGGTTCAGGTCGATGGCGAAGAAATCCGCGCACTTGCCGGCTTCCAGGGATCCAAGGTCATTACGCCCGAGCACCGCCGCGCTGCCGCGCGTCCCGATCTCCAGCGCCTGGCGAGCGGTCATCAGCGGAGCAGTGCCGGCCTCCGAGCGCGAAGCGCCCTGCAAACCGGCTTGAACGCGCGCCACCATCATCGCCTGTCGTGCTTCCTCGAGCAGGTTCGAGCCATCGTTGCTGGCGGAGCCATCCACTCCCAAGCCAACCTTCACACCGGCCTGCAGCATTTTCAACACCGGTGCAATTCCTGAGGCCAGACGCATATTGGAAGTTGGACAGTGGGCCACACCGCATCCGGTGCGCGCATACACGCCGATCTCGTCTTGATTGACGTGCACCGAATGGGCGAACCATACATCCGGACCCACCCAGCTCAATGATTCCATATAGGCAACCGGACGATGACCGAAAAGCTCCTGGCAAAAGATCTCTTCATCCTGGGTTTCCGCCAGATGAGTGTGCAGGTTGACGCCGTACTCACGCGCCAGGGAGGCGCTCTGGCGCATGAGCTCGCCGGTGACGCTGAACGGGGAGCAGGGTGCTAGCACAATGCGTATATAAGCACCCGGATTCGGATCGTGATAAGTCTCGATCAGCCGCTGGGAGTCCCTGAGAATATACTCCTCATCCTCAACCACCCGGTCAGGCGGCAGGCCACCCTTGCTCTCACCCAGGCTCATCGATCCGCGTGAGGCGTGCAGGCGCAGACCGACTTCTCGCCCGGCCAAGATTTCATCATCTAACCTGGAGCCGTTCGGGAAGATATACAGGTGATCGGAGGCGGCTGTGCAGCCCGAGAGAGCCAGCTCTGCCAGGGCGGTCTGGGTTGAGATGCGGATATCCTGTGGGGTCATCCTCGCCCAGATCGGGTAGAGGGTCTTCAGCCAGTTGAACAGGTTGGCATCCTGCGCAGCAGGCACGACACGGGTCAGGGTCTGGTAAAAATGGTGGTGGGTGTTGATCAACCCTGGCAGGACGATGTGGTCGCTGAGGTCTAACACCTCATCCGCAATCTTTGGAAGCTCAGCCGTCGACCCCACCTGCTCGATAAAACCATCCCGGATAAAAAGACCACCGTCCGAGATCTCCCGGCGATGATCATCCATGGTCACGAGTACAGTAGAATTCTTTACAAGCAGGGTCGTCATGCCGCACATCCGCAGGTGAACATCAACAGCGATGAAATTATATTATTGCGCCGTGCTGGTGAATTGGCGTCTGTAATTGTCAGACAACTCAGAGTGTACCAAAAAACATAGCCGTTGTCAACAAATGTCCGGAAAAAATGACTTTGCAGGCCAATCCACCTGCAAAGTCATTTGATTGAATGCTTGAGTAATTTGCTGGGTGAGAAACGGTTACACAGGTACCTGCTGGGCGTGCTTGGCAGCCCGGACTGTGTTCCTGAGCAGCATGGCAATCGTCATCGGTCCAACACCGCCGGGCACCGGGGTGATGGCACTGGCTACTTCCTTGACCTCGTCAAACATCACATCGCCGACCAGGCGTGAGCCTTTGGGGTGCGTGGGGTCATCGATGCGGTTGATACCCACATCGATCACCACTGCGCCTGGTTTGACCCAGTCGCCGCGCACCATCTGCGCCCGACCAACCGCCGCGATCAGCACATCTGCACTGCGCACCACGTCCGGCAGGTTTTTGGTGCGTGAGTGGCAGATCGTCACGGTGGCGTTGGCGCGCACCAGCAGTAGCGCAACCGGCATGCCGACGATGTTCGACCGTCCCAACACGACCGCATTGGTGCCTTCCAGCTTGACTCCCAGCTGCTCCAGCATATATATACACCCGTAGGGCGTGCAGGGCACGAACAGCGGATCGCGCCCCTTCTGGGCCAGTCGCCCGATGTTGATCGGGTGGAATCCGTCCACATCCTTCTCAATGCTGATCGACCTGAGGACCGCCTCTTCATCCAGGTGACTGGGCAGGGGCAGCTGCACGAGGATGCCATTGACTCGCGGATCGGCGTTCAATTCTTTCACCAGATCCTCGACCTCTTCCTGGGTTGCGGTCGCCTCCAGTTGGTGCCCAAATGACTCGATCCCCGCCTCCCCGCATGCTTTTTGTTTTGATGAAACGTACACTTTGGAAGCGGGATTTTCTCCGACCAATACAGTCGCCAAACCAGGGCGCTGGTATCCATCTTCCACCATTTTTGCTACGTCAGCAGCAACTTTCTCCCTGACCTGCTGAGCGAGCAGTTTTCCATCGATGATTTGTGCAGTCATCCGCATCTCCTTCTTTCTGACATATTGGGTTTTCAACGAAGCACTTGATTGTGCAAAATAGTCCTGACAACACATAAATTTCAACATGATTATGCTTGAAAAATATATACTTGACAATGGACATATGTCATGCTCCACGGGCGTAATTCTCCCGATATTCAAGCATCCTCACCGGTCTATTGGTACAATTACTGCGCATCCTTATCTTCCCCAGAGGTATTGCATGGAAAAAAGACGATCATGCTGGTTATTCCTGATTATATTGCTGAGCAGCATGCTGGCAGGCTGCACCGCGGAGAACGGCCCGGCAGATACGGTGCTGTCTTACTACCAGGCGCTGGCTGCCAAAGACGCCGACAGATTATCCCTGCTCTCTTGCGCTGATTGGGAGGCCCAGGCGCAGGTCGATCTGCAGTCTTTTGGCGCCGTGACCGTATCGCTGGAGGAACCTGCCTGTGAGCAAGCGGGGGAGGATGGCGGTTACACCCTCATCTCCTGCACGGGTAAAATCCTTGCCGACTACGGCAATGAAGTATTGGAGATCGACCTCTCCGACCGCACGTATCTTACCGCCAATGAGGGGGGAGAATGGCGTATGTGCGGCTACCGTTAGGATCCTATGCTGCGGCGATTATTCTCACGGGAAAATCTGTACGCCCTGATCCTCTGTTTACTGCTGGTCGCCATCGTCATCCTGACCGCTGACCAGGCGCCGCAGTGGATCTACCAGGGTTTCTGACAGCCCATGTCCCTGCTTCAGATCCTAATCTTTGGCCTATTCTCGATGGCAGTCGGTTGCCTCCCACCCGCGCGCTGGCGTGTGTGGGTATTGCTGGCTGGAAGTCTGCTTTCAGTGTACTGGTTGCAGCCGTCGATACCTATCCGGGCGCTTGACTTTTGGCTGCCCAGCGCCTCAATAGGGGTCACCCTCTTGATCTGGGCTATCACAGTACCCAAAGACAGACTGAATCTCCGCTCCAACCAGGCAGCCTTTGCTCTGATCGCTGTGCTGGTGCTGATGATAAGTATGACCCGTTATTCAGGGAATTTCTGCTGCCTCACTCCCAGCCGGCCGCCCCAGATCGTAACCGTACTGATAGTTATTGCGCTTACAGCAGGCCTTTTGTACCTGGTTTACCGTGCGGGCGTGACGAGCCGCCGGATGGCAGCCATCGCCGTCCTGCTGATCATCGGCCTGTTTTTCCTGCTGAAGTACTCGCCTCTCAGCCAGTCAGCCAGCGCCATCCTGCGCCGCTTAAGCGGGCAAGATGCCTCCCTGGCAAGCTCATTCGACCTGGCCTGGCTGGGCTTTTCATACCTGGCATTTCGCCTGCTGCACGTCATAAGGGATTATCATTCCAGCAAGCTGCCCGCCTATACAGCCGGTGAATTTCTGACCTACGCCTTGTTTTACTCTTCGCTAACTGCTGGGCCGATTGACCGGTCACAGCGCTTTATCCAAAACGATCTGCGCAGCACTGTGACGGTCACAACTTCAGGGCGCTTGCGCGGGCTGGAGCGCATTCTTTTCGGGATTTTCAAAAAATTCGTCCTCGCCGACACGCTGGCATTGATAGCCTTGAACCAACAGATTGCCATGCAAACCCACTCGAGCTTCTGGATGTGGGTCTTTCTGTACGCGTATGCCTTGCGTTTGTACTTCGATTTTGCCGGATATACTGACATCGCCCTCGGCCTGGCTCTGCTGGTCGGCATCCAGCTCCCGGAGAACTTCAACCGGCCTTACCTCAAGACCAACCTGACTGCATTCTGGAATTCCTGGCACATCACCCTGGCAGGCTGGTTTCGCGCCTACGTTTTCAACCCGCTCACCCGGGCGCTGCGCATCAGCCCGCGCCGCTTCCCGGTCTGGTCTATCATCCTCATCGGTCAGATCGCTACCATGTCCTTGATCGGACTGTGGCACGGGATCAGCTGGAGCTTTGCTATCTGGGGGCTTTGGCACGCTCTCGGCCTGTTCATCCATAACCGCTGGTCAGATTGGATGCACCCCCGCATGGCAGGTGTTGGAGCCAATCGGAACCTGAACCTTGGCTTGTCGTTGGGTGGATGGTTTATCACGTTTCAGTTTGTCTGCCTTGGATGGGTATGGTTTGCCTTACCAGATCCAAGTGCAGCCCTGCAAGTATTCCGTGTCTTGTTCGGGTTATAAACGAATGTCTGCGCCTCCCACCCCTCACCCTAATGCTGATCACCGGGTGGATCAAGCCCACCCCGGGTTCTTTACCCCCAGGGTTATTCTCAAGGCCCTGCTGCTGTTCCTTTTGATTAATCTGGTGTTTGTCCTGGTCTATCCGCTGGATGCTGTCGGAGGGTTGTCCGTTTACAATCGCCTTGTCCCCGGGCGGGTCAGATTGCCCTATGGGGATGACCCGTCACGCGCCTATACCCTCAGCCTGTTCAGCCTGGAGGCGATGTTCTCGTCCCACGAGATCGATGCGGTTCCCAAGGCTGCGGATGAGTACCGCGTCCTGCTGATCGGCGATTCATCCACCTGGGGCTACCTGCTCCCGCCGGGCCAGACTCTGGCTGCTTATCTCAACCAGACCACCCTGACTCTCCCCGATAACCGCCATGTGCGCGCCTACAACCTGGGCTACCCGGTCATGTCTCTCACCAAGGACCTGCTACTGCTATCCCAGGGGATGCGCTACCAGCCAGACATGGTGATCTGGCTGGTCACGCTCGAGTCTTTCCCGCTGGATAAGCAGCTCTACCCACCGCTGCTCCTGCACAATCCGGAGGCTGTCCGCGAACTGATCGCAGAATATGATCTGCCCCTGGATACAAACGATCCCGGCTTTATCAATGCAGGTCCCCTCGGGCGCACGATCATCGGCAGCCGGCGCACTCTGGCAGACTGGCTGCGGCTCCAGTTTTATGGGATGTTGTGGGCGGCGACTGGCATCGATCAGTACATCCCCGCCTCTTTTACCCCGCGCATGGAGGACCTGCCACCCGATGAGAATTTCCATGAGCTGGAACCGCCTCATCTGAACTTCGACCAGCTTGCGATCGATGTCCTCCAGGCTGGGCAACAGGCTGTTGGTCAGGTCCCGCTCGTCATTATCAATGAGCCAATGTTCATCAGCCAGGGGAAGAACAGCCATATCCGCTACAACTATTATTACCCGCGCTGGGCGTATGATGACTACCGCCTGCTGATGGCTGAGAGCAGCGCGGCCAACGGCTGGCGCTACCTGGACTTGTGGGATGCCATCCCGGCTTCGGAATTCACCAACAGCGCTGTGCACATGAGCTCTTCCGGCACGGCGCAGCTGGCGGACCTCCTGTGTGAGGTGATCCTGGCGAACGCGGTGGACCTGCCGTGATCGGATATAATCGGGGCGTTATGAAGCAATCGTGGATCTTATTCACCTTCATCGTTTTCGCCCTGGTTGGATGCGCAGGTCTCCAACCTGCCAGTCAGGTGGGCATCGGGCTGCCTCCAGCCAGCACATCCGCGCCTGAACCAACGACCAGCACGCCTTTGCCTGAGCCAACTGCGACGGCTGCTGCCACCCCCTCGGCATCTCCAACTGCCTACCCATCTCCAGGGGCAGGAACGACCCACCGCCCCTCTCCTACAACAGAGCCAACCATGTCGCCGGATGAATGGCGCACCCTGCCGCTGATCCCTACTGTCCATCCAGATATGATCGATGTTTACCGTCTGGGTCAAGAGTTGGGCAACAATCCCGCGGCGTTCTCCAAAATCGGCGACTGCGGTAGCACACCTGCCTGGTTCCTGGGCGATTTCGACCGCGGGCCGAGGTTTTACCGCCTGGGCGAACACACCTACCTGGAGCCGGTCATCCAGGCTTTTCAGGGATCTTTCCAGCGCACCAGCCTGGCAGCCAAGGCCGGGTTCAATGCAGCTTCGGTTTTCTCGCCGTTATGGTCTGACCCGGAGTATTGCCAGCCGCAAGAAGCTCCCCTGGCATGTGAGTATCGCGTCCACAAGCCGTCTTTCGCTTTTATCATGCTCGGCTCGAATGATGTCTGGCATCAGGATAGCTTCAATGCCCAAATGCGGCAGATCATCGAGTACTCCCTTACCCACGGCGTAATTCCCATCCTCTCGACCAAGGCAGACAACCTGGAAAAGGATGGCAGCCTCAACCTGACAATCGCCAGATTGGCCCAAGAATACAATGTGCCTTTGTTGAACTACTGGAGGGCAGTCCAGCCGCTTCCCAGGCAGGGGCTGCAGGATGACAAGGTGCATATCACCTGGGCACCCAACCGGTTCGACGATCCAGAGGCCATGAAAGCTGGCTGGCCGGTTCGCAACCTGACTTCTTTACAGGTGTTGGATGCTCTCTGGCGCGCAGTCATCATAGCAGAGCAGGAATAGAGCATGGAACAAGATATCCCTGATGTATTGATGAAATATATAGCCTCATCAATCTTGAAGCAGCCTGGCCGGGGCCTCCAGCCAGATGAGGCGCTGATCTCCAGCGGTTTGATCGATTCGTTCAGCCTGGTCGATTTAGCTTTGTTTGTCGAGGAGACGTTCGGCGTCCGTATCGACGACACCGAGCTGAACGCCGATACGTTCGACAGTCTGGCGCAGCTGGCTGACTTGATTCAGGGACGCCAGGGTTAAAAATCCCGGGCTGATGTTGACTGATTTCCTGAGCGGCTCCACCCTGGGAGCAATCCTGGGCCAATATTACCGACGCTTTCCCGAGCGGACCGCTATTCATCTGCTTCACAGCCAGCGATCCGATCAGGCACTCACTTATGGCGAGCTGATCCGGGGCTCTGTCGGCTATGCGCAAGATTTCGGCAAACTGGGCATTCGCCCTGGTGAAGTCGCCATTATCATCCAGAATCAAAGCCCGCACCTGGTCTATGCTTTTTTTGGCGCTATCCTGGCTGGGGTGATCCCATCCATCATGCCATTCCTCACCGAGAAGCTATCCCCGGACCAGTACCGCGCTTCCCTGTCAGCATTGTTTGAGATCACCCAGCCGGCAGCTGCGGTCACCTATCGCGAATTTATTCCCGAGATCACCCAGGCACGCGGCCGCAATGCCTTCCCACGCCAGATCCTGGTCTCCGACCACATCCAACCATGCGATAGCTTTGACCTGGACCAGATGGCTGGCATGCGCTCTGCACCTCAAGATATTGTGCTGCTTCAGCACTCCTCGGGTACGACCGGACTGCAAAAAGGTGTGGCACTCTCCCATCAAGCAATCTTCAACCAGCTCAACGCCTATGCACACGCCCTCAAGCTCGACTCTCAGGATGTTATCGTGAGCTGGCTGCCGCTGTATCATGACATGGGGCTGATCGCCGGATTCCTGCTGCCCATTCTGTGCGGCACGCCCCTTGTATTGATGTCGCCATTTGATTGGGTGCGCGCCCCCCATAGGCTCCTGCAAGCCATCTCAAGCTTTCGCGGCACGCTGGCATGGTTGCCGAATTTTGCCTACAACTTCTGCGCCCAGAAGATCCGGGATCGCGACCTGGAGGGCGTCGATCTTTCCAGTTGGCGAGCAGTGATCAACTGCTCCGAACCGATGTATTGGAGCAGCCACCAGATGTTCGCCGAGAGATTCCGACCTTATGGCTTTCGTCTGGAAGCTCTGGCTACCAGTTATGCCATGGCCGAGAACGTTTTTGCGGTTACCCAGGGGGGCATCGACAACCCGGTACGCATCGACCAGGTCGATCAAAGAGCGCTGATAACCCAGCAGATAGCCGTACCGGCCAGTGATGGTCCAGGTGCTATTAAAATGTTATCAGCAGGAGCACCCATCGCCAACACTCGACTGCGTGTGCTCGATCCCAAGGGACAGGTGGTTCCGGATCGCCATATTGGTGAGATTTCTATCCAAAGCACCTGCATGCTCACCGGTTATTTCAAGCGCCCCGACCTTACTGCCAAAGCGTTCCTGGATGGCTGGTACCTGACCGGCGATCTGGGGTACCTCGCCGATGGCGAGCTTTACATCACGGGGCGTAAGAAGGATCTGATTATCGTGGGTGGGAAGAACATTTACCCGCAAGATCTTGAGCGCCTTGCAGGTGATGTCGCTGGCGTACACGCCGGGAGAGTGGTTGCCTTCGGTGTCTTCAACGAGCGCCTCGGCACCGAAGATGTCGTCATCCTTGCCGAATCTGACCAGCAGAAACCTCAGTTGGTGCAGAAGATTGCTGACGAGATCCGCGACCGGGTCACGCGCGGGTCGGATGTTGCTCTGCGCTACGTAAAGATCGTCGAACGTGGTTGGCTGCAAAAAACCAGCAGCGGGAAAATCGCTCGTTCAGCCAACTGCGAAAAATATCTGCAGGAATTTCATTGAATATGGCGCGACCTTATCCATCCGCCCGGTCGCCAATCACATCCTGGTAGACTTTCATCACCTGTCCGGCTATTCTCTCCCAACGATACTCACGCGCAAACCTGGCAGCATTTTCCCCCATCTCACTGCGCAGGTCGGGGTCATTGACCAACGATGTCAGGCGCTCAGCCAGCGCTTGCGGATCGTCCACAGGAACTGTATAGCCCGTCACGCCATCCTGCACCAGAAAAGCCAGACCACCTACCTGGGAGGCTACCACCGGAGTACCACACGCCATAGCTTCCAAAGCCACCATACCAAATGATTCGTAATGCGACGGCACAACTACAGCATCGGAAGCCGAGTAATAATAAGGCAGTGTATCCTGCCCGCGACGACCTAAAAATGCGACCAGATCCTGCAGACCATTGACTTCCCGAAGCTGCTGTAGGCGCGACATTTCAGCGCTGATCGCTTCCGGATCGGAGCCAGGATCTCCCCCGACGACGCTAAGGCACACAATGACATTCTGCTGGCGCATGATCGCCAGGGCTTCGATCAGAGTGTCAATGCCTTTCAACGGCTCGATCCGCCCGACAAACAACAGCATGTGATCACAAGGCTGTATGCCGATAAATTCCTTGGCTTCATCATCTGGGATAGGGTAGAAATGACTGATATCGACGCCCGGCGGGATGACTACAATTCTTTTGGTATCTGCCTGATAGAGCCACTGGAGCTGGGCTAGCTCAGCCGGTGTCGCCGCAATGATCCGGTCTGCCAACCGCAGGACTTCGCGTTCTCCATTGATCCGGTAATCGCCCTCTCTCTCACTAGCATCTCGAGCTACGCGCTGTTTCATCAAACCGAGTGTGTGGAACATGTGCACGACCGGCACTTTCCACCTCATGCTTAACTCTTTAGCTGCCAATCCCGACATCCAATAATGGCTGTGGATTAAATCGTAAGATAGTCCCTTATGTTCTGCGAACTCCAGGATGCCGCGTACGAACTCAGGGACAAATGAAACCAGCTCCGGTTTCAACAGGGGCACCTCTGGTCCGGCTGGCACGTGCACCACGCGGTTCCCATACCCCAGATCGTGCA
Source organism: uncultured Anaerolineaceae bacterium (assembly GCA_964525785.1). Classification (GTDB taxonomy): domain Bacteria; phylum Chloroflexota; class Anaerolineae; order Anaerolineales; family UBA4823; genus JAQBDA01. The sequence goes on along the minus strand of CAZGIX010000027.1, from coordinate 20,530 downwards.
GGACGTGGGGCACATGCTCATCCTGCGAGCGGGTGAATACATCTACTTGTACGCCGGTAGCCCCCAATTGGCGAGTGAGCTCGCGCACATAGACGTTCATTCCGCCTGTATCTTTCCCACCCAAAATCGCTAGCGGGCAGGTATGGTAAGACAGCATGGCTACTCGCAAGTGACTACCTCAGTTATTCCTTGCTAAACAACGGTTTACCTTTTATAATCACCCACGCAAACCAACCCGCCACCGTAGCTCAGCTGGCAGAGCAAGCGTTTCGTAAACGCTAGGTCAAGGGTTCGAATCCCTTCGGTGGCTTCTCCCAGGCAGCATGTGACTTGTGCTGCCTGTTTGTTAGATGAGTTTCCCAATTCTCACACACTCCAGTATAATTCCATTATGCTCAACCGCGCAACCCCACTGGTAATCGGCCTTGCTGGCGGCAGCGGATCTGGTAAGACCACGGTCGCACAAGGGATTATCGAAAGAGTCGGTGCTGAGCACATCGCCTTCCTCCAACACGACGCCTATTATAAAGATCTTAGCAGTTTACCACCCAACCAACGGGCAGAGATTAACTTCGACCACCCCGATTCACTGGATACTGAGCTGCTGATCCAACACATCCACCAGCTGAAAAGCTACCAGCCGGTGGAGCTGCCGGTGTATGACTTCAAGAACCACAACCGCACCGCAGTTACCATCCATATCGAGCCTCAGCCCTTGATCCTGGTCGAGGGCATCCTTATTTTTGCTGAGCCAGGATTGCGGCCCCTGTTCGATGTCAAGATCTTCGTGGATACCGATGCCGACATCCGCTTCATCCGGCGCCTGCAGCGAGACATTTTAGAGCGCGGCCGGACAACCGAATCGGTGGTCCAGCAATACCTCAGCACAGTCCGCCCGATGCACCTGGAATTTGTCGAGCCATCAAAACGCTATGCTGACGTTATCATTCCCGAGGGCGGTATGAACGCCGTAGCAATGGATATGGTCGTTGCGCGTTTAGAGATGCTGCTGCGTTCCGCCTGAGCCAGATCAATCTACATATAAGGAAAATCTCAATGCCACCTCAAAATAAACAATGGCCAGTTCCCCCGGCGATGGAAATCGATCCCAAGAAATCATATACCGCCATCCTGAATACAGACAAGGGCGAGATCCACATCCAGTTGTTTGCCGATAAAACTCCCCGTACTGTGAATAATTTTGTCTTTCTTGCCCGCCAGGGCTTCTACGATGGGACGATATTCCACCGCGTGATCAAGGACTTCATGGCTCAAGGCGGCGATCCGACCGGCAGTGGACGAGGTGGACCTGGCTACCAGTTCAACGATGAGTTCAATCCCTCTTTGCGTCATGATAAACCAGGCGTGCTGTCAATGGCGAATGCTGGCGCGAACACCAACGGCTCGCAATTCTTCATCACCCACGTGCCAACACCCTGGCTGGATAACAAACACAGTGTCTTCGGGCAGGTGATTAAGGGTATGGATGTGCTGCTCTCTATTCCCCCTCGGGATCCACAGCGTCCCGAGTATCCGGGGGTTGTCCTGAAATCCGTCGCGATAACGGAGCAGTGACACCTTCTAACGCTGTACCGCAGGTCCAGAAACCCAGATCTAACCGCCTCCTGACTGTCCTGCGTGTCCTGGCGCTCCTGCTCGTTATCAGTCTGAGCATATTCATGTACTCGATCCGGGACCAGGCAGCTGAGCTGGCAGCGTATGGATATGTGGGGATTTTCATCGTCTCCTTCATGGCATACGCCACCGTCCTGCTGCCCGCACCTGGCATCTGGATCGTCTTTGCAATGGGCAGCGTTTTCCCACCCCTGGGGGTCGCACTCGCAGCTGGGACCGGCGCGGCACTGGGCGAGCTGTCTGGCTATCTGGCAGGTTTCAGTGGGCAGGCTGTCATCGAGAGAACAGCTAACTATGAACGCCTGACCCGTTGGATGACGAAAAACGGTCCCCTGACTGTCCTGCTGCTGGCAGCCATCCCAAACCCATTCTTCGACCTGGCTGGAGTGGTCGCCGGAGCGCTGAAAATGCGTTTGCCGCTGTTCTTGTTGTGGGTCTGGATCGGTGAGACGACCAAGATGCTGATCCTCGCGTATGCCGGTTCCAGCCTGCCAGGGTTTCTAATGTCCCCAATGTGATATACCCATAAGGATGACAGGATGAGAGACTTTACATCGATCGACAGATACCTGGAAACCCACCTGGATAGCAGCCTGTCTGAGCTATCCAGACTGGCCTCCCAGCCCAGTGTCGCGGCGCAGAATTGGGGCATGGTCGAATGCGCCCGTCTCGTCGCCGAGATGCTGCGCGGGCGTGGATTCTCAGTGGAGGTATTACCGACCGGCGGGCCGCCAGTCGTCTATGCCGAACGCAAAGGGCGCAGCAATAAAATCCTGTTGTTTTACAACCATTATGATGTCCAACCACCTGAACCGCTCGAGCTGTGGGATAGCCCGCCGTTTGATCCGCAGATACGCGATGGGAAGCTTTATGCCCGCGGCATCAGCGATGATAAAGGGCATATTGCCAGCCGTTTGTTCGCCATCGACGCCTTATTGGACGCCGATGGCGAGCTGCCGTGCACGGTTAAATTTATCATCGAGGGGGAGGAAGAGATCAGCAGCGTGCACCTGCCTGAGTTCATCCGGGAAAACCGCAGCCGCCTGGCGGCAGATGCATGCATTTGGGAGTTCGGGAGCGTGGATCATCGCGAAGTCCCCATGCAGTACGTCGGTATGCGCGGCATCTGTTATGTCGAGCTGTCTGTTGAGACCACCGATATCGACGTCCACTCCGGGCTGAGTGGCTCGATCTTCCCCAATCCTGCCTGGCGGTTGGTGTGGGCATTGAATTCAATCAAAGGCCCTGATGGGCGTATCCGGTTGCCAGGGCACTACGATACAGTTATTCCTCCCAGCCAGCGCGACCGCGAGCTTATGGAAGCGCTGCCGGAGGTCGCCGACGAGTACAAGCAGCGCTATGGGGTCAAATATTTTTTAAACGACCTCACCGGTGGAGTGGAGCTGCGCATCGCGGAGGCATTCGAACCCACCTGCACCATCTGTGGGCTGACCGCTGGTTACCAGGGACCAGGTTCGAAGACTGTGCTGCCCGCTCGCGCCAGTGCCAAGCTTGATTTCCGCCTGGTGCCGGACCAGACGCCTGAACAGGTATTGAAGAGCCTGCGCGCACACCTGGATGCAGGTGGTTTCGCAGATGTCCGGGTTGACTACATCGGCGGTGAAGCGCCAGGGCGCACCGAACCAGACGATCCATTTATCCAATTGGTCTCGCAGACTGCTGAACCCGTATACGGGCAGCCAATGCAGATTGTGCCTATGATCGGTGGATCAGGTCCGAATCACGCGTTCATCGAATACCTGGGGCTTCCCATTGCAACGGCTGGCGTCGGGTATCCGGGCAGCCAGGCTCACGCTCCTAATGAGAACATGCGTATCGATCTATACTTAAAAGGCGCCCAGCATATCGCCCGGATCCTGACATCATTTGGCAGCACGGTGCCGGATCCGTAGACTTTCTTGACCAGCGGCAAACACAGCCTTCCAGGCCGTTTCCACTTTCCCCAACTCCTCGGACGTCTCTGGAGCTTCACCGTAGCGCACCAGCAGGTAAGCATCGGTGATGGTCTCCAGCTCAGTCGATAGGGCCGGGAATAAACTTTCTAATGCTGGCAAGAATTCCAATGGGGTGCGCGAGGCTGGCCGCGGGTGATCCAGCTTGGCACTTAATCGGAGCAGTTGGGCGTAGATGCGCCGGATGCGCGCCGCAGCTAACAGCCTGCGCGCCTGGTTGAGTCGCAAGATCTCCTCCAGATTGCCAGCCAACCGTCCAAGCCCTCGTCGCAGGGCAGCTTTCAGAAGATTGAACAGATCCTGAGGAGCCAGAGAAGATTCCACATCCTGGTCATCGGCCCTCTCGTCTTTCAATATCACCCGCCGTAAGGTCAGGAGCATCACCATCAATCCCAGGATGATGATCATCCACAGGTAAATCGATTTGTAGCTCGCCAGCCGGGCGAAGAAACTTTCGATAAATTCCAGGTTTATACTTTGCGCAAATTGGGCGATCAGCGCGGCGATCGAACGAAGGACTGCATCCAGTCGTTGGAATACATCCCGCAGCGCATCGAATAGCGTATCCAGCCGGATCATTTCAAACAGCCAGAACAGCAGGCGCATCAACAGCCAGGCTAACGGCGTAAAGATCAGCACCACAAGATACATCAGCCAGGTGAGCAGGGTGCTCAGAAGATCAAACAGGTTCTTACTTGCAAAGCTGACCACCAACGCCGATATCCCTACAATGATCAGGATCACGCTGATGATCCCTGCTGCCCACTGGCGGTTGAAAAGGATGTGATGCCCACCTCGCAGCTGGCTGAGCACCGAGATGCGCGCCGTGCTCATCGCCAGCAAGCTGGTAAACAGAAAAATGTACAACGCGGTCGATGGACTGCCCTGGATAATGGGAAGCGCCAGCCCATACAGGATAAACATGAATACCCCTAACCGGAAGCTGGCAAGGACATTGACCGGTCCGACTTGCCGGTCGGAATAAGCGATCCCTCGCCAGCTCACCAGCAGGACAAACAGCATGACAATGAACTCTGTCGGGATCAGGTTTGCCATATCGCTGAAAGAACGCACCGGCCGGTTGAGCAGCTCCATGAATCCGACCGGCTCCCGCGTATACAGAAGTGCTCTCAACCCTAATAAGTAGTTCGCCAGAAACAATAAAAATAATATGACCCTGCGCAAACTCAAGCGGGTGTTAAGGTAGATCATCACCCGGCTGGGTATGAAGAATACCATCAGCATGATAAGCAAGATTACCAGCACCCTCAGGTAGGAGACCTGCCTCCCCGCCTGAAAGAGGACGCGGTACCACAAAGCCACCCAGCTCAGCTCCGCCACAATCGCAGCGATCAGTACCAGCTCGCGCCAGGGTCTGATGCGCGGCAACCCCTTATTGGATGAGCTTGATTCGGCGTCAACCGGACGGATGCTCACCGCGTCACCTCATCCGCTGGCTTCGGCTCTTCTTCGAATGGTATATGGATGTTCTGTATCCCTGGGATTATGGGCGGGGCGATTTCTGCCAGGGATACCAGGGTGATGCGCCTTTCATGGTGTTTCAGGCGCATCAGTGTTTCGGTCAACCCGGGCGTAACCACTGCTGTTAAGATCACCAGAGTGACCCCATACGGCACCCGGGAGATCTCGCGCAGTAAGAACCGGTCGAATGGAGCGACCACAACAGGCGTAACCCCTGCCAGCGCCTCCAGCAGGCGCGCCAATTGCCCGGATGCTCGTCCGGGAGGGATGCGGAATGGCTGGTCGGAATTTGCCAGGCATCCATTGGAGATCATCCCAACCCGGTAGCCCAGCTCGATCCCTTGTGTAAGAAGAGCGGCCCCCACACTGAGCAACTGCTCCAGCAGCGCCGGGTATACACCTTCCCAGTAACGGTGGTAGGTGGATACGTTCAAGCACAACACCATCACCTGTGCGGACGTAGGCTGGAAGACCTTTACCTGGAGCTGCCCCGTCCGGGCAGTAGCCGGCCAGTGGATGCGCCGAAAGCTATCTTCCGGCTGGTAATCGCGCACCCCCATGGGTCGGTTTTGGTCGTCGAACAGGCGCCGCCGCGAGCGCAGGTCGCCAAACGGATTTTCCGGCGGCAGGTTCAGAGCCTTTATCGGTGCCAGGGCAGGAAAGACGGTCAGGCGTTCAGACAGTCCTGCCTTGCCATCCTGGCTGTAAATTCCGAACAAATCGCCCGATTCGAGCTGGGCGGGACCAACGCTGTAAGCCCCGCGTTTGCGGAACAGCAGCATATACGTTTTCCGGGTACGCTCGAACCAGCGCAGGCTGAATTGGTGGGTGAGATATCCCATATCCTGGTTGTGACCTGGAGCCAGGACATCCTCATTTTCCGGACCCACCGCCTTTGGCCAGGGATCCTGGATGCGTATCCATGAGAGCGGCAGCAATTTGCGATTCTCGACTTCGATCCGCACCGGAAAGCGCTCGCCTGGGAATGCGCGGGTGTAGATGAACCGGCGCTTGTAGATTAGATTGTCCAAAGAATGTTTCTGCCACCAATAGGCCAGTCCCAGGATGACGAACAGGCTGAGCGGCAGTGCCGTCAGGAACGGGGAGTGCAGCAGCAATCCTATAATGAAAACGATAACCAGCGATGAGAACCAGCGTTCGTTGAGCACTCAGCCCTCCACAGGCACTGGCACGGCTTCAACGATATCTGCAACCAGCTCTTCCAGGCGACGCCCGCGCAGCTGTGCCTGAGGTGAGATAATCAACCGGTGGGTCATTACCGATGGCGCCAGGCTCTTTACATCGTCCGGCAAGACAAATTCACGATCGTGGATTCCTGCCCAGGCTTGAGCAGCAATATACAGCGATAGCGTGCCGCGCGGGCTGAGGCCCAGCTCAATCTCCGGGTGATTGCGCGTCGCACGGGCAACACGTACAATATACTCCCTGACTGCTTCCGCCACCCTGACCTGCTTGCGCTCCTGCTGCAGCTGCCTGATCTCTTCCGCTGTGGTCACGGGCTGCAGGTCCGGCAGCGGATCGGACAGGCGGAAGCGCTCCAAAATAGCGTTTTCCTCCTGTTCATCTGGATAGCCGATGGCAATCCGCATCAGAAAACGATCGATCTGTGCTTCCGGCAGCGGAAACGTGCCTTCCAGCTCAACCGGGTTCTGGGTCGCCATCACCAGGAAGGGTCTGGGCAGGGCATGCGTGACCCCATCGATGGTCACCTGGCGTTCCTGCATGGCTTCCAGCAGGGCAGATTGTGTTCGTGGCGTGGCGCGGTTGATCTCATCCGCCAGCACTACCTGGCTCATCACCGGTCCGGGACGGAACTCGAACTCCTGAACTCGCTGGTTGAACCAGTTCAATCCTGTTACATCGGTGGGCAGTAAATCAGGGGTGAATTGGATGCGCCGGAATGTGCAGCCCAATGAAGCTGCCAGGGCACGCGCCAGGGTTGTTTTTCCGATACCTGGCACATCCTCGAGCAGCATGTGTCCCTCGCAAAGTACCACCGCCAGAGTCAGGTTTATCATTTCATCTTTCCCCACGATCACTTTTTGGATATTCTTGCGCAAGCGGGCAGCGACATCAGCGATCATTAGACACCTCAGTCTGGAGTTTCCGGACCCCGGGCAGGGATGGATTGCATAGGATTATAGCTTACCAATCCTGCAGCTCTGATACTATGAATACCCGGCAGGGCATCTGGAAGTTCACCTGCCCAGGCCAGCGGGGCGGGTCGCCATACCCCTGGATGGTATAATCGCTTCATGACCTCCCTGGTCTCCCTGGATATCGAAACAACTGGCCTGGACCCTCAAAAAGATGCCATCATTGAAATCGGCGCAGTGCGATTCAGCGGCAGGCGAGTTGAGGGCGAGTGGTCGACCCTCATCCATCCCGGGCGCCCAATCCCTCCTTACATCACCCAATTAACCGGTATCACCGATCAGATGGTCTTGCAGGCTCCACCGATCAAGGCCGTCCTGAGGGACCTGGCGGACTTTGTGGGTGACGCACCCATCCTTGGACATAATATTAGCTTCGATCTGTCCTTCCTGCGCCGCCAGGGCATCTTTAGAGACAACGAAATGGTCGATACTTACGAGATGGCTTCGGTCCTCTTACCTGGAGCCGGGCGATATAACCTGGGTGCCCTCGCCCAGGCACTGGGTGTTTTACTGCCAGCCACCCACCGGGCATTGGATGATGCCCAGGCAACTCGGGGTGTCTACCTGCGCCTGATGGAAGAAGCAACAGACCTGCCTCTGAACTTACTGGCGGAGATTGTCCGGCTCAGCGAGCCGGTCGATTGGGCCGGTCACTGGTCATTCCGGCGTGTCTTGCGGGCGCGCACCAAAGAGGTAGTTTCTGCCAAACAGGTACGCCATGCTTACGACGGTCCGCTGTTTGCAGAACGGACCGGGCCGTTTCCAACCCCTCTCCAGCCGCTTGAGAACCCGATCCCCATTGACACGGATGAGGTTGCTTCGATCCTTGAGCATGGAGGCGAGTTCTCCCAACACTTTCCTGATTATGAGTACCGCCCTCAGCAGGTAGCCATGCTGCGAGGCGTCGCACAGGCAATTTCTGAAGGTCGTCATTTACTGGTGGAGGCAGGCACCGGCACCGGGAAAAGCATGGCATATCTGATCCCGGCAGCTTTATGGGCGATCCAAAACGACAAGCGAGTGGTCATCTCCACCAATACGATCAATCTTCAAGACCAGCTCATCAATAAAGACATCCCGGATTTACGGCAGGCGCTCAATCTGGATTTACGAGCGACAGTCCTCAAGGGGCGATCGAATTATCTCTGCCCGCGCCGTTTAGAGAACTTTCGCCGCCACGGGCCGGAGACCGCCGATGAAGCGCGCGTCCTGGCGAAAATTTTGGTCTGGTTGCAAGGCACCAGTACCGGCGACCGGGCCGAGCTCAATCTGAATGGTCCCACCGAGCGCGAGATCTGGAGCCGCGTTTCTGCTGAAGATGAAGGCTGCACGGCAGAAAATTGCCTGAAACGCACGGGTGGGATTTGCCCGTACTACCGCTCCCGGCAGGCGTCCCAAAGCGCCCATCTGCTGATTGTCAACCATGCTCTGCTGCTCTCCGATGTAACCACAGGCAACCGCGTGCTGCCTGAATACGACACCCTGATCGTTGATGAAGCCCACCACCTGGAAGATGCAACCACCAGCGCAATGAGCTACCGCCTCACCCAGAGCGACGTCGATCGTCTCTTGCGCGAGCTCGGCGGTCCAAAGAGTGGAGCACTCGGTTGGCTGTTAACCGCCACTCATGACATCTTGCCCCCTGGCGACTACGCCAGCCTGGATCACCTCGTGCAGGGCGCCACTGATCTGTCATTTCGATTCGATAGTCTCATCCGTGAATTCTTCAGTGCTATCGACAGGTTTCTTTACGAACAGCGTGAAGGTCGCCCGGTAGGGACTTATTCTCACCAGGAGCGCATCCTGCCAGCCACGCGCACCCAACCGTCCTGGGAAGAAGTCGAGATGGCATGGGAGAACACCCAGCGCACACTGACCCCCCTGGTGGAAGGGCTGGCGAAGCTGCTTCAGGCCGTGACTGAATACATGGATGAGCTGCGCGAGCAAGATGAAGAGATTTACAGCACCCTGAGCAATCTGTATCGGCGCCTGGCGGAGATGAGTGAGAATCTTTACGCCTTTGTATTCCGCCCAGACCCGGAGAAGATCTTTTGGGCTGAGATCAACAACAACAACTGGCGGCTGGCACTAAACGTGGCCCCACTTCATATTGGCTCGCTGATGCAGCAGTACATATGGCACGAAAAATCTTCGGTGATCCTTACCTCTGCCACACTGACCGCGGCTGGTGAGTTCGATTACCTGCGCGGCAGGTTGTACGCCGAGGAGGCTTACGAGCTGGCGCTGGGATCGCCGTTCGATTTCGAGAACGCAGCCCTTCTGTACCTCGCCAATGACATCCCTGAGCCCAGCGACCGCCACGGTCACCAGCGAGCTGTGGAAACCGGTCTGATCAACCTGTGCCGGGAGACCGGGGGCCGCGCCTTGGTATTGTTCACTTCTTACGACCAGCTGCGCCGCACCTCCCAGGCCATCTCCCCGATCCTGGCGAAGCATGACATCCTGGTCTACGAACAAGGTGAAGGTGCCTCACCCCACAGCCTGCTTGAGACCTTCCGCAGCTCAGACCGGGCAGTTCTGCTGGGCACCCGCGCTTTTTGGGAAGGCGTGGACGTACCTGGGCAAGCCCTATCGGTATTGGTGATCGTCAAGCTGCCTTTTGACGTCCCCTCCGATCCGATCATCGCCGCCCGCTCTGAAACGTTCGAAGATCCGTTTAACCAGTATTCGCTGCCCGAGGCGATCTTGCGTTTTCGCCAGGGTTTTGGTCGACTGATTCGCACCCAGTTCGACCGCGGCGTGGTGGCAATTCTGGATAAGCGGGTGCTCACCAAGCGCTACGGTCGCATGTTTATCGATTCTCTCCCCCCATGTACGACACAGATTGGGCCACTCGCCAGCCTGCCGCGCACCGCCGCAAAGTGGCTGAATTTATAGCGGCAGCCGCGTGATCAGGGTACCTCCCGCACACTGACATTCCCAATAGCCAAACCGATCACCAGATCGACACGATCTTCAGCGCTGTCATAATCCGGAGATTTATAGACGTCGCCCAGTTTTATGTATCCTGACGGGACGTTGACCGATACCAGAGCCGTGTCTGCATTGACGCGCAGCGCCATCCCTTCAGGTACCAGGATCTGGAGCTGGCCAATTCCGCCGTTGACTTCGGCTGAAAAACGCCCGCTCTCCGGTAGCGTGACGCTGGTATCACCAACCCCCATGCTCACCTTCAGCGCGTTCAGATCCAGGCTTCGCAGGTCCGCATCCATATCGCCGGCTCCCAATCCCAGGGTCAGGTCAAGGGGGATAGCCTCGGTCAATGAAATAACCCACATCCACTTCCTTTGATCCGTAGATGGCAAGAAAACCTGACCTTCCAGACCGCGTAGCGTATAGCTCCCGACCCCATCCGCAACCGTGTAGCTGCTCTTGACCTGGCTGCCATTCCCGGTCGGTACACTCCCCTGAACCAGGATCCCGCTCTGATCGCTGCTCTCGATGTTGAAATCACCTGCGCCAGGCTCTATTGAGACCATGGCACTGCTGGCCCCATCGATGCTCTGGCTGATCTGGTCGCCCATCACAGCCGCCCTGCCTTCGACGCGCACCCCAAACAGCCACAAAGCACCGACCAGGATCGCCGCTACCAGCAGCATTCCGAAAATCGAGGCTATCAGCGACCTGCGTCCGAACAGGATGTCGAAGCCGATAGCGATTAAGAATATAGGCCATAAGGTGAAGATCAGCTGCCAGATGCTGACGTTTATATAACCCAGGTTAGCAAGCAAGAACAGCACACCCAGCCCGATCATGAATGTGGCACCAACCAGCCCTTCGCGCTTGAATATGCTGTCCAGACCGATGACGATCAGCAGCACTGGCCAAAACTGCCATACCAGGCTCCAGGCGTCGCCCTGGATGACGCCAGTGTTGCTTAACAAGAAGATGATACCGATCGCGATGAGCAGGAGCGGGAAGAACAGATCGCCTCTACGCTTTCGGGTTTGTTTGTTTTCACTCATATTCTCCTCCTAGCCTTTGAGCAGCCTACCGCGAAGAAAAAGTACGGTATAGCAGGTATAAACCACCCACAATCAGAACAACAGGCCACACATACACCATTACAGCGCCGCTGAATGCACTGAAGATCAATCCCATGAAGAGCAGCACGCCTGCTGGTAACCAGGCCCATTTTAACTTACCCTCCGAGGTGGGTATAAGAGCTACCACGGCAAACGTCAGCCCCATGCCGATAAAAAACAGTGAGACGAATGCCATATCGCTGATGAAACTCTCCAGACCGACGACAATCGCCAGAGAAAGCAGCACCCCTGTCGGGATAATTGCCCACCAATATTCCCGGTTTAGGATATAGATGATCAAGAAGCTAAGGCCGATGGCTCCCAGGATGATTGTGCCCCCGATGTATCTTTCTAGCTGTGGGAACAGTGCACCGAGGCCTATGTTCAAGCCAATCCCTATCAGGGTCATGCCAGGGATTAATCCCCACCAGTTCTCGCGATTAGAGATAAACAGCGAGATAAAGAACAATCCACCAAGGCCAAAGGCAATACTCCAGAACAGGCTTCCGAACTGGTATCCAAATATATTTTGTATAAGGAACAAGATCCCGCCAATGATCAGCAGGCTCCCCCAGAAAACTCGTGACGCAAGCCATTTCATAGTCTCATCCTCCTAATCTTGAACTGGTTCTGACGGGGATAAAAGCCTGGCTCTCTGACCAGACAAATCCTTACCGCTCGAAACATCTGCCGGATGCCCTACTTGCTCTTTACACGATCGGATCCAAAGGCTGTTGCTTCTTCGATCAGCTCTTGCTTTACATCCCACAACCTTTGGGTCAGAGACACATGGTAGATATGTGGATACATAATCCGGCGCACGCCTGCGTCCAACCTCTCAACATCTGCGACCCTTTGCCGGCGGATCGCTTCGATATCGGGGAGATCGTACACCAGCTTGCCATCTACCAACACATCTACAAGGAGTGGTTCAATCTCGGAAAGCTCTTTAACCTCCAACGTCCGGTGCTTGGTATGGTCGGTTGGATGGCGCAGGGCAATTACACCCATCTCATTGGGGTTTTCATCATCCAGGCTGAGCAGATCGGCTGTTGCGCTGCCCCGCTTGTCGTACAGGCGCCAGACGAGTTTATGACCAGGATTGGGCGTCTTTGCAAGCGACTCGGAGACCTTGAGGGCAGGTATCCATTTGTCGCTTTCGCAGACCGCAACCAGCTTATATACTCCACCTAACGCCGGCTCTCCCCAGGATGTGATCAGGCGCGTGCCCACACCGTACACGAGCCGTCCGATTAACTTGTCCGGCTGGATGCCATAGCGTGGAGCTTCTTCAACAATCTGGGTGATGATTTGCCATATGGTGAGCTCATCCAGGTTGTTCGAAAGCACGATTGAGACATCATTGAAGCCAGCTTCGTCCAACAACAGGGCTGCCTGGATGCTCAAGTACGCCAGGTCGCCAGAATCCAGGCGGATGCCCAGCGGTTTGTGACCTTTCTGCCGCAGCTCCTGAAAGACCTTGATCGCATTCGGAACGCCGCTTTCCAACGTGTCGATCGTATCTACGAGCAGTAAGCAGTCATCTGGATAAACTTCGGCGTAGGCACGGAATGCCTCCAGCTCACCAAATCCCAGGGCGACATAGAGCTGTACCATGCTGTGGGCATGGGTGCCCTTCGGTGGATAGCCCAGGATGGCTGAGATTCCCACGTTAGAGCTGTAATCCGCCCCACCAATGAGAGCCGCCCGACCACCCGCGCTGGCGCCGCGCTCGTGCGCCCGACGCAGCCCAAACTCCATCATAATCTGACCACGCCCAATCTCCCGGATGCGCGCCGCCTTCGTGGCAATCAGGGTTTGGAAATTCAGCTGGTTCAGCAGGGCAGTTTCTAAGATCTGGGCCATAATCATCGGCCCTTGTACCACCGTCAGTGGAATATTGGGGTGAACCACGCGCCCTTCAGGAATGGCGCGCATGCTGATCCCGCTGAAGTCCCCGTGGTTGCTCAGCCATCCAAGGAAATCCTCAGCAAACAGCGGGCCTCCATTGCTGCTTTTCAAGCCGCGTAAATAATCGATATCCTCCGCACGGAAATGGGCGTCATTCATCCAATCGAGCAGCCACTCCAAACCGGCATTAATGCAGTACCCGGCTTTATGGGTTCCGTAATCTGGATAACTGCGGAAGAAATGGTCGAACTGCACTACCTTTTCATGCAGCCCCATTCGGTAGTATAGCTGCGCCATGGTAAGCTGGTACATGTCGGTGAATAAGATGCCTTCTGCGATCGATCGCTGTTTTTTGTTCACGCGCCTGCTCCTGGGATCAACGCACCGTGACTGAACCGACTCCTATCTGAAGGTAGATATCGGCTTTATTCGCGGCAGTATCGTAATCTTCAGACTTGTATGCATCTCCGTACTTTGGGAAACGAGTCTGGTCGACATCGATGCTCGAAAGGCCGCTCTGCGAGTGGATGCTGGCAGCAACACCTGGGGGAACGTGAATATCAACCGAGGCGGCCCCGCTCTCTACAGACACACGCGTTGCACCGGCGTGAGCGGGCAGGGATAGCCGGGTCGAGCTGGCTCCGGTTTTCAGTTTTATCTCGCTGACTTGCAGATCAGTCAAGTCGATCTGGTTATCACTGGCGCCGGTTTCAAACTCCATTGCCAGCGGGATATCTTTACTAACGCCGAAGTTCCAATCCAGACTGTAGCCCGGATACCAGGAGAACGGGAAGAATTGGACCGGTACACTCATTCTGACATCTACCCGATCACCATCCCGCTTGGTTTGCACGTCAAGACCTCCGCCGAAATCACCTTCGACCAGGGTGCCAGGGGTGCTTATGGCATTGACAATGATCCGACCAGCACCATGCTGCACCTGAAGGTCGGCTTTTTGCGCCCCCTCACTTGGGATGCTGGCATGTTCAACCTCGGCTGAGCGGCGGAAGGTACTCCCCCAAAGGATCCAGGCGCCTATTGCGATCAAGAACAAGGGCCAGATAATCCCCCACACATTGATATTCCCGAAGATACCCAGATTATCCAGCAGGATTACCACCCCCACCACCACTAAAATACTTCCCCAAAATAATGTGCCTCTTTGCATGGGAATCATCTCCTTTGTGACTCGAACATAGATCTCATTATATAACGCAGAATTCAACCTTTGGTTGCGTGTCTACCATCCAACTGTGTAAGTCCTGATCAAATTCAAGGCATCAAATCCCAGAGCTTTTACCGGGTCCTGATAATCCATCCGGCGTGCCTTAGGCATCAATTTTCACAAAAAGGGGCGAATAATTCTTTTTTGAAAGCGGCGATCTAGATGTAAAATTGAGCGGTGAGGAGGATCATCGGGTGAATTCTATCAATCCAGAGCGACAATTCACCGCAGTCAACGATTTCTATCGCGCCCGCAACCAGGGCGTGCTGAGAGAGATTATAGCGCGATTCACGGGCAAATCTACGGAGCTCCTGTCGTATGAGGAGGTCCGTCAAAAACTCAAGGCTTACGCAGGCGTAGAGAAAGGGCTGCGTGATATCCCTTTGGATGCGATTGTCGGCAGTGTGGGACGCTACTCAGACTTCACCCGCGATTTCTTGCCGCGTGTCAATGTGGATAAAGACCGGTGGAGCAGGATCAAAATGGCAGCCTACGACGCGGGAGGGCTGCCCCCGATCGAAGTTTACCAGCTTGGGGATGTATATTTCGTCATCGATGGCAACCATCGTGTTTCGGTTGCCAGACAATTAGGCGCTAAAACTATCCAGGCCTACGTTACCGAGGTACGCTCCAGGGTGACTTTGACCCCGGATATCCAACCCGATGATTTGATCATTAAAGCTGAGTATGTTGAGTTCTTAGATCATACCAGGTTGGACTTATTACGACCCGAATCCAGGCTGGAGGTTTCGACCCCCGGGAAGTACCCTATCCTTGAGCAGCATATCAACGTTCACCACTATTATTTGGAGCAGGAGCAAGCCACAGAACTCCCATACCAGTACGCTGTTCAGGATTGGTACGATAATGTTTATACTCCGGTCGTACAGGCCATTCGTGATAGCGGTATCCTGCACTACTTTCCCCAACGCACGGAGACAGATCTATACCTTTGGATATCACGATACCGCCAGGAGCTGGAAGACCAGCTTGGATGGCATATCCGTCCAGAATCGGCTCTGATGGAGCTGACTGCCAGGACAATCACGGATAAGAAAAATATTCTGAGCCGGGTTGGTGAAAGGCTGCTGGAGTCGATTACACCCTCCACACTCGAAGCAGGTCCTGAGACCGGGCAGTGGCGCCGGCAGAATGTGACTGCCCGCCAGGAAAACCAGCTTTTTCTGGATGTCCTTGTCCCACTGGATGGAAAAGATGGCGGATGGCACGCCCTCAGCCAGGCGATCGAAATTGCCAGACGTGAAAACGCCCAGTTATCTGGCCTGCATATCGTAGCGGATGAGGATCAGATCCACGAGCCGGAAAGCGAGGCGATCCGGACTGAATTCGACCGGCGGTGTTCTGAGCAGAATATCCCTGGACATCTGGCTGTGGAGGCGGGAGACATCACCGGCTTGATCACCAGCCGGGCCAGTTTGACGGATCTGGTCGTGACCAGCCTGACATACCCCCCCGGTACCCAACCGCTGGCCCGTCTGGATTCGGGTTTCCGTGAGCTTATCCAGCGCTGTCCAAGACCGGTGTTGGCGGTTCCCCATGTGTCGAAGCCTCTCGACTCCGCGCTTCTAGCTTACGATGGCAGTCCTGAAGCCGATGAAGCATTGTTCATTGCGGCATATATGGCCGCAAAGTGGAAGCTGGCCCTGAATGTGATCACAGTGTTCGAGGGCGAGAAAGTCGAGCCCGAGACTTTAATGCGCGCCAGCGTCTACCTGGAAGAACAGCAGGTCACTGCCAGCTACAATGCCCATAACGGGCCAATAGCAAAAACTATCCTGGATGTTGCAGAGAATACTCAGGTGGACATGATCATCATGGGCAGCTACAGCCTGAATCCAATCCTGGAAGTGGTATTTGGCAGCACCGTAGATCATGTGCTGCGTGCCTCCCACATCCCGGTCCTCATCTGCCGCTGAGACAGCCTGGCAAGAAGTCATCACATAATTGGTTATTTGGGGTTGAGATCGCCTCTAGTCTTGTTTGGGGGACTTCTTTGGGGCTTTGGCTTGCTGCACCGATGAGTAGCCAGCCAGCTGTTCAGCGGCTTCTTCTACGCTTACATCTCTCCCAAGGTTTTCACGTAAATACCACTGGTGGCTGATAATCCACAAATAAAGGTCGGTTTCTGTCCGTCCCGGGAAATCTGCCAGGATATCCTGCTCACGGATGATCGTAACCAGGGGTAAATACACGTTTGTATACCAGGAGATTACCGCGTCTTCCATCGATACCTCCCTGCCGCGTTGCTCCCCCAGGTACCAACGATGCACCCGGATGTGCTCGAGCAGCTTTTCATACTGACCGGGTATACTGGTCTCGATGACCGCTTCCTGCAGAAGGCGGTTAAATTCTGTTTGCCGCAGGAACTCGGCGCGTCCCTGGTTCAGAATAATCCCATCCATCCAGTCCGCCTTGCTGATCATGGAGGCCAGCTTTCTTAACTGGGGTACTGGCTGCTCCTGCATTGTTTGTCGGGCAGCTTCTGTCTTTACCGCCTTTATCGAAGGTTCATCAACCGGTATTTCGGTCACTATCTCATCCCGGTAAGTCTGCCGGAGGTAATAGATAAATTTCGTTATCCAAAGATAGAGATCGGTCTCAGTGGTATTTTTGTATTCAGAGGCTATATCTTGCTTTCGTAGCTCCGTGACAACGGGTAGGTATACGCTGTCGTACCAAGACAGCACGGCCTCCTGATAATGAACTTCTTGCTTGTGCTGTTCGCCGAGATACCAGCGATGGACTTCGATATGGTCGAGCAGTTTTGTATACTGCCCCACCGATGAAGTCTCGATCTGGTTATCCGGTCGAAGCTGGTCAAGGTGTGTTTGGTCAAAAAAGTCTGCCCGTTCTTGCTGCAAGGCAAGCTCATTTATGCGGGTATCTTCTGTTATCGGAAAAGGCACAACAATCTCGACAACATATGCATCGATAAACTCCTGTCCTCGCTGGCGAGCGACAGATACCCGGTGATTGCCGTCCTTTACAAAATAGATATCGCCCATCTTATACAGCTCGACGGGGGGCAAATCCACGTGGGCATAATGTGCCCTATCGATATTAACCCAGCGGCTGCGCGTCCTGGATTGTATGGGCAGAAATGCCCTGTCGAAGTCGCGGTAGCGTCCGGAGCTGCCGACGATCTTGTCAATCGGCACCTCCTTGAGACCCTGATAATATTGCCCCTTGATGTGCAGCTTCTCGCGTACATCGTCAAAGGGCAGCAGATCATTCGTGTCACCACCCATCCAGGTGAATATCTTGCGCCAAAAAGCCTTACGCCTGGCGCGCTCGAAATCGAGCTCAGCCTGTTTATTGAAACTCAAAGCGTTATCTCCATTTTGACCCGGCCATTCCCTGGTATCATCCTGTCACTGCATTCGCTGGACCTGATCGACAGTTCAGGCTGTCACTTTCATACATTTTCGGGTGGGGCTGGCCGTTTAGAGTTATCGACGATGGTATCACGATGACCAAAAGTATTGATCACCTGCGTGGATCCAAGGATACTTACGACAACTTCATCTGGTCGGTAGACATGGATGTGTCCGTGGAAGTGATAAGCCGGTTGGAACACCTGCAGCAGCCAGCGGAAGGCATTAATCCCCTGGTGTGTCTGATCTTCTTTGTCGTGAATCCCGCGCGGCGGCGCATGGCTGACGAAAACATCTAAATACCGGCCAAAGATCATTTTGTTCCTGAAAAATCCAGGGACCATTGTAAAGACGTGCTGCCACATTTCCGATTGGGTGTATTGGAAGAGGCCAGGGTGGTAGCGCAGACTGCCCTCCACGCCTGCCAGCAGTAATCCCCGGTATTCAGTTATCCTCCTATGAAGGTCCATCCCCCCCAGGGGTGCTCTTCGCTCACCCTCGACGCTGTACTCGATCTCCTTGTCATGATTCCCACGCACAAAAAAGAGCGGAGCATCAAGAATCGTAGATACATACTCCGAATAATAATATGGCAAATCTCCACAGGCAATGATTAGATCCACATCCGGATATTTTCGGCGCAGCAGAGGACTGTAAATCGTTTGTACGATGGTATCGCTCAGCGACAAGATTTTCATACCCGGCCCAAAGCCTCTTGTATGTCAGGGAGCCTCTCCAACGCGGCTGCCTCACCCAGCTTGAAAAGCTGCTTGTACTTAGAAAGGCGAAGGTAGGTATTTCCGGCCAAATCCGGCGTTATCAAGCAATCCGCCGCGTCAATCCCGCCACCGGCGTTCTCGACCAGGATCTCGAAGGCACTAAGACCCATTCCCAGCGCTCCCCCGCGGGTACGTAACGATGGAGTGAAAATATCCACGGCAATCACATAATCTGCCCCCATCCGGCGTAAGATGCTTACCGGCAGATCATCGGATATACTGCCATCACCCAATATCATGCCATCGAGATGCACTGGTGTCAGTATGCCAGGTACCGAGCAGCTGGCACGCACAGCTGGCGCCAGACGACCCGTGGTGATCGCTACTGTTTTCCCGGTAGCCAGATCGGTTGTCACCGCGGCAAATGGAATTTTCAAGTCCTCAAAGCGGATATCACCCAGGCATTCCACCAGCCATTTTTCCATCCGATCAAAGCTAAGCAATCCTTCCTTCGGCCATACTGGTCTTACGAGGTGCCGCCACCGGAGTCCAGAGGCGACTGATTCTATTTGCTGTATCCCCATCCCACTGCAGTAGAATGCGCCGACTAATGAGCCTGCACTGGAGCCCGCGACGAAGTCGATTTGGATGCCCGCCTTCTCCAGCACAGACAGGACCCCGATATGTGCCCAACCGCGCACGACACCGCCACCCAATGATAAGCCTACACGTTTATATTGAGGTGCCATCTGAGTCCCTGAGTATTATTTTACTCCAACACTAGAACTACTTACTTCCTTCCCGAATGACCACAATCCAGCCAGTTGGAAGTTATGCTTACTAAACAGAGCGTATATCTCCTCGACTTTTTCTAGGGAGATGTGCCGTCCAATCGTGAAGTCCTCGAATCTCCCTTCCATCGCAAGCAATGCGGTTTCTGCCAGGCAGGCATAGACGATCTTAGGCGGCAGCCCGATATCATAGCCGATATCGATCTCACCCGGAATCAGTACCCCTCCGCTCTCGATGACCAACACATCCGGGCGCAACGCCGCTTCTGAGGCCTTGATATCTGCAGGGAGAGCAACATCACAGATGACTGCTCCGGGTTTGCACCGCATGATATCCAGGACGTTCTGCCCGCGTGCTGATGTTGCTGAAATGATCAAATCACATTGACCGATCTGATCGTTCGTTTGGGTGGCAATGCCCACCCTTGCACCGAGTTTCTCATCCTCGATGCGGAATTTCAGATCGAGCAGTTTACTTTCTTCTGGAGAAACCAATACCAAATCGCAGGAAAAGGATGCCAGCCTGCGCGCGCAGGCTGAGCCAATCGATCCCGTTGCGCCGATGACCATCACCTTCGTGTTGCAGAAGTCAGGGACACCCATCCGGCTCATTGCCTGCTTGACGGTCTCCATCGTTACGGCGACTGTCAGGCTGTTGCCAGTGGTGATGGCAATATCCGCCTGCTGTGCGATCGTGATGCCGGCATCCCCGATGACGCTCGTATATGCACCCAGGCCCATAATCCCTGCCCCGCGCTGCTCTGCCAGGCGTGCTGCCTGATTTATTTGTCGATAGATGATGCGAGGATCGCGTTTCAGCAGCTGGCGGGGTGTAGATCCGAGCGTATACAGGTATCCTTCGATAACCTGTCCATTTATCGGAGACCTGCCTCCCCTGATCCTGGAGAGGTAGATCGGAGGCACGCGGGTAGCAATCCACTCTACCAGCTTGTCTGGCAGTACACGTGCCCAACCGAATTTTGGATGCCGGTAGATATAGCCGACATCCAGCGGGTGGATAAGAAAGGCAAAACGATTGATCTCGGTTTTCACAAACCTGGCGTCGTGATCTACCATCAAAATACCCGCGGAAATGTCCCTTGCCCGTCGTAACCGGACGAGCAGCCCGCTGCTGCTTGTTCGGAGAGGACGGTCTTCTTTGCAGCATACCGGGGA
>CAZGIX010000026.1:0-34004 GCA_964525785.1 uncultured Anaerolineaceae bacterium | reverse complement strand
TGGTAGGCCATTACCCTACCAACTAGCTGATGGGACGCAGGCCCCTCCCGAAGCGGATTACTCCTTTAGTCATAAGGCCTCTAACCCTTAAGACCACATGGGGTATTAGCAGCCCTTTCGAGCTGTTATCCCTCACTTCGGGGCAGGTCACCAACGCGTTACTCACCCGTTCGCCACTAAGACATCATATTGCTATAACGTCTCCGTTCGACTTGCATGTATTAAGCACGCCGCCAGCGTTCATCCTGAGCCAGGATCAAACTCTCCGTAAAAACTATTCACATCTTGCGATGTGTAAAGGTTACGGTGATTACTGGAATTGTCAAGGCTTGCTGCTTTCTATCACTCTTCAGTTGTTAAGGTCCTTCCAAACGAGCGGGCTGGATTTTACCAGCATCACTCTGGCCTGTCAAGGCCTTGCTGCTCGAGGCGGTTAGAGACGCAATTGCCGATGTTCAGCTTTTCACTGACATCGGCACGTCAGACCAACAAACTATCCGTTCTGGTCTCTGACGCAGAGGCGTCTCTTTAGTTGTTAGTGATCTTCCCTTGCGGGGCGGATCTGGGCACAGCGTTTGGCTAGTTAATTATACGCAAACTAACAAAAAAGTCAAGTGTTCGATTTTTTTCGTTTCTGTACCGGATCTGTCGGTATCTTGCGAACAGCTACCGTCGTAAGCTGCATGATTATACGTGAAACTGTTCACTTGTCAATAGGCATTTCGGCCATTTACCGTTAAAACAGGGAAATCACCCCATCTCCTGGCGTCCCGAAAGTGCCCGAAGCAAGGTGTTGGGATCGGCATATTCCAGGTCGCCGCCCACCGGCAGGCCGCGCGCCAGGCGCGTGACGCGCACACCCAGCGGCAGCATCTGCTGCTGCAGGTACATGGCGGTGGCATCGCCTTCCATACTCGGATTGGTGGCCAGGATCACCTCCCGCACCGCACCGCCCCGCAGCCGCATGAGCAGCTCTTTGATCTTCAGGTCATCGGGTCCAATGCCTTCGATGGGCGAGAGCACACCGTGCAGCACGTGGTAGCGTCCCTGGAATCCGGAAGTGCGCTCCAATGCCAGCACATCGAGAGGTTCTTCTACCACGCACAGCAAGCTGGCATCCCGCTCGGAGCTGGCGCACACCTCGCACTCGACCCTGCCGGCGGCGGTAATGTTGTAGCAGGTCTGGCAGTAAGCGGTGCTGGTCTTCAGGGCATCCAGCGCCTGCGCCAGGTCCTTGCTCAGGTCATCTGGGGCGCGCAACAAATGGAACGTAAGGCGTGAGGCGGTCTTTGGCCCCACCCCCGGTAAACGCGAGAAGGCATTGATCAGGTTCTGGATCGGCTCCGGAAGGATCATGGCAATGCAAAAGGTAGGCAGATGCCCGGGGGGTACCCTGTAAGCTGCATCTTAGAACGGCAATCCACCCGCCAGCGGGCCGAGGCGCTCGGCAGCCATCTGGCGCGATTTCTCCAGGGCACTGTTGAAGGCTGTGATCAGCAGGTCTTGCAGCATCTCCACATCGCCCTCCTGCAGCAAAGCGGCATCGATCTCGACCGCCTGGCAGCGCTGGTCGCCGGTGACGGTCACCGATACCGCCCCGCCGCCGGCTGTGGCAGTGATGGTCTCCTCGGCCAATTGAGCCTGGGCGACCTCGAGCTGCTCTTGCAGCTTTTGAAGCTGCTGCATCATTCCCATCGGGTTTTGTTTAGGACCCTTAAATCCTTTCGCCATATGTTTCCTCCAAATTTCAGGGTCGGCTGCCAGCCATCACTGGACATCCACGATCTCGCCGCCCAGGTCGCGCAGGGCTGAGGCCACCATGCCATCGCTGTCGATATCCGGCGGCAGGGTGCTGTTCTTGCCAGACGCCACCAGGCAGCGCACCTCAATATCCATCTGTAGCACCTGCTTCAGCACCTGCTGGATGAGATCGAGGTTCTCTGGCTTCTCCATTTTCGATTTGAGCACATCCGACGAAATGCCAAAATAGAGGGTATTGCCTTTCACGCCTAACGGCCTGCCAGTGCGCAGCAACGCTTCAGCGGCGTTATTCTGGCTTCGCACACGGGACATTACCTGGCGCCAATTATCGCTGACCAGCTTCAGGGTAAGCGGATTATCCTCTTCGCCTGCCTCGACCTGGGTTTCCGTACTGCCAGCTTCGGGCGCTTCCAGGGGGGGTATCTCTTGCGCCGGAGAGAGGCGTTTGGGAGTGCGTGTTTTGGGCGGGGCGGCGTCTACTTTTGGAGCGGGGGATGCAGCACCTGACGGTCCAAGCCCCAGCGCCTCAGCGATGGCCAGCTCTAGGGGCAGGGATGGCTGCCAGGCAGAGCGGGCGTCGTTGGCGGCCTGGTTGAAGATGCGGATCATATTCAATATGTCCGGCAGCGCCAGCATCTGACCGTGGCGCGCCATCTGAGCGCGCATTTCAGCAGTGGCGTCGACCTGACCGGCATTGTTCATGCGCACGAGCAGCAAAGCACGCAGGTAATCCACCACCTGGCGGGCGAACTGGCGCGGGTCGCTGCCAGCATCCAGGGCACGGTGCAGGTGCTCCAGCCCACCGGCGGCATCGCCAGTCAGGATGGCATCCACGATATCCAGGATAACCTGGCTGGCAGCGGTGCCCAGCACAGTCTGGGCTACATCTAAAGTTATCACCTGCCCCGTGGAGGCGAGCTGGTCGAGCAGGGAGATGGCATCCCGCAGAGAGCCGGTCGACTGGCGTGCGACCAGCGTCAGGGCAGCCTCTTCCACATGCAGACTCTCCTCAGAGGCCATATCCTTCAGGCAGGCGACAATTTCCTTGACCGGGATGCGCCGGAACTCATGGCGCTGGCAGCGGGAGAGCACTGTGGCAGGGATTTTATGGATCTCGGTGGTGGCAAGGATGAAAATGGCATGCGGCGGCGGCTCTTCCAGGGTCTTTAACAGGGCGTTGAAGGCGGCTGTGGAGAGCATATGGACTTCGTCGATGATATAGACCTTATAGCGGCCCTGGTTAGGTGAGAAGTTGATCTTGTCGCGCAGCTCACGCACATCCTCCACGCTGGTATTGGAGGCGGCATCGATCTCGATCAGATCCAGGAAACGCCCCTGGTTGACTGACAGGCAGTGCTCGCAGTCGTTGCACGGGCGGGCTGCCAGATCGGCATCCAGGCAGTTAACCGCCTTTGCCAGCAGCCTGGCAGTGGTAGTTTTGCCCGTGCCGCGCGGCCCGGCAAACAGGTAAGCATGCGCCACACGCTGCGCCCCCACGGCGTTGCGCAATGTCTGCACAATATGCTCCTGTCCGATGACCTGCTCCCAACGCTGGGGCCGCCATTTACGGTATAAGGCTTGTGACATGCTCGTAATCAGGAATTATGAACCAGGATTTGTTTCCGGAAGTGTACCAGAAGCCCCCAAGCTGGTCAAATCGATTTCTCGTTTGGCATCCACCGGTCGGAGATGAAAGCGATCCGAGGGCGCTTCCAGGTTGTAAGTCAGGATGCTCTTGTTGATCTCGACAATCTGCTCCTCGAAGAGCGCAATCGCTTTGTGCCATTCGGCTTGCACGAAAGCCGCTGAGAAATCCCGGCCCGAGAGCGCAGACTGCCGCCAGAGGGCGGCGCGCTGGAGGGCGTGGCGGGCTGCATCCAGACTGGCTTCGATCTCCTTGCGGCGCTCGATCCACGGCAGGCTGAAACCGCTGCTGCGCAGCAGGTGGTGGGCCAGGCGCCATTCCGGGTCAACAAAGGCGTCATCGTCGAGATGAAGCGGCTTGCCCACCCCGGGAAGGTCGTCGAACTGCCCATCTTCCATGGCGTGGCGGATGTGGTCTTCAATATTGCTCATTGGGAATCGACGCCACCAGATAACGTCCCCAGCCTACCACCAACAGATCTGCTGACCGTGGCGCAGGCTAAGGGACGAGGTACTCAGCGCGCTCATCTCCATCCCCGTCGATCAAGGTCACCTTTTCACCCTGGCGCCAGACCGGGCTCTGCAAGCCCCAGTACAGGTCCACCACGGTGGGTGCGCCGGAGGTGGTCCATACATTCACTGCACCCCCTTCGAACAGCTCCAATTGTGGGAACTGGAATATATTCCCGTCTTCATCGCGCAGCTGCCAACCAGAAAGGTCCAACGCACCAGCGCCAGTACGGGTCAAAAAGACGCGCTCTGTTGCCAGATCTCCAGCCCCGATGACGCTGTTGATCACCACGCGCGCCTCCGGCAGCGGACCGACCGAGCCGGTTGGAGCGGGTGTGTTGGTAACCGTAGCGGTTGCCGTGGGGATTTTTTCGGGCGGGATGGGGATGTAGATCACCATGCCCACCGAGAGCGAGTTCGGATCGTTGATCTGGTTGACGCGCAGCAAGTCCTCGATGGCCACGTCGAATTTCTCGGCAATCAAACCCAAGGTATCGCCGAACTCAACCTGGTACTCTTCGACGTTTTTCAGCAGGTCATCGGCAGGGTTGGTTGGGGTCGCCTGAGCGATGGGCTGCGGCGTGCTGGCAGTCAGTGTGCCCGTGATGACCGCCGAGGTCGAGCTGACCTGCGATTCCTCAGCCGGTAATAAAACCGGGACCGCCGGCAAATTGCGGCGCTCCCAGATGGTCAGCACGACCAGGATCGTACAGGCCGAGACAATCACGTTGATCAACAAGTAGTACAGCAGGCGTTTCCATGGTCTCATAGCGCGGCACTCCCCGAGAAATAATAGCACAAACCAGGAATTGGCACAATCCCGCATTGACGCCAATCCCGCCTGGCTATAGAATGGATTGTATGGCATACATCATCGACGGACACAACCTCATCCCCAAGATCCCCGGGCTGCGGCTGGACTCGCCAGACGATGAACACCAGTTGGTGGAGGTGTTGCAAGAATTCTGCCGACTGAGCCGCAAACGGGTGGATGTGTATTTCGATAACGCCGCTCCCGGGCAGGCCGGTAAGCGCAGCCTGGGCACGGTGGCGGTATACTTCGTGCGCTCCGGGAGCACAGCCGATGAAGCCATCCGCCAGCGCCTGTTCAAGATGGGCCGCTCAGCCCGTAACTGGACCGTGGTCAGCTCCGACCAGCGCGTCCAGGCCTCCGCCCGGCAGACCGGAGCGCAGATACTGACTGCGGAAGGGTTCTCAGCCCTCCTGCGCTCTACGCTAACCAGGAGCAGGGCATCCGAAAAGGAAGGCCTGGAGAGTCCCCTCGGTGCTGAGGAAGTAGAGGAATGGCTGCGGCTGTTCCGCTCGAAGCGCTCAGAGTAGCCCCACTTGTGAGGGGAAGCACAAATCAGATAAATCGGATAATTCTAATCTTATATTAATGCAACGGAATTTGGATTGAGGTATATTATAGAAGCTGACACCTGCCCTCCCAATTTACTGGTAAACCAGGTGTCTTCCCCGGTATGAACACTCAGCACGTCCCCCCCGTGTTGGTGGCATCCGGTGGACCTCCTTAGATTGCCGGGCGTGCCCCCCCCACGTCCGGCGGTCTCTTAACAATGACGGGGGGTTTTCTAATTAATCCCGGCGACGCATCAAGCTGCCCACCAGCAACAAAGCCGTCCCCACGACAACCAATCCGGCGATGATCAACAACAGTGGGTCCATCCCCTGGCGGGCCGGGACGGCTGCTAACGCCTGGTTCCCGGACTGAGCGGCGTTCGCAGCGCTCTCACCAGCGGCAGCCGCCTCGGGGCTTTCTACCATCATAGGCTCTTGAGCCAAAGCCAGCGCTGCCGGATCGGTGGGGGTCGCCGACAGGCGCGCCGGTGCAGGGGTATCCCGAACAGGGGTGCGCGATGAGGCTGCCGTCTGAGTAGCGGCAGAAGTGGGGCCGGTTTTGGGCGTGGGCGTGGCTTTCGGAGGGCGTATCTGCAGCTTATCGCCGGGGTAGATAATCGAATTCTCACTCAGGCCGTTGAGCGTCAGCAGGTACTGCAGGCTGACGCCATAAACTGCTGCGATGCTCGCCGGCGCCTGGCCTTCCTGCACAACATGCACCAGCGAACCATCCGCGCCCGGCGTAGCAACCTGAACTGGGATCACAATTGGAACCGGGCCGCCAACCTCTCCACCAGGAGTGCCCCCCGGATTGCCACCCGGCTGGGTGGGCGCGGCGGGAGGCTGGCCTTCTTCACCGGCAACATAGCCGACATCCAGCGTAAAGTACACCATCCCATCGGCCTCCGCCATCCCTGCCCCAGCATCCCGGTATTTTGACGAGAGCATGGTGTTCAAATGAATGCCATCTCCCTGCCACCATCCCATCGCCTCCGAAGCTGTGAGGTTAGTGCCGGTGGCGATGTTTTCGGAGACGTATACCGCCGCCCCACCGCCATAGCCCCATGCCACCGCCCGGTCACGCGGGCGCGAGCCGCCTTGGCCGGTATGCGAGGTGGAGCGGGTCTCGGCCTGATAATCGCTGTGCGCCTGGGCGGCCGCCACGAGGGCGCTGTTGGTTTTATACGCCGGCAGCCCATTGGCAGCCCGCAGCTGGTTGACGAGCTGAAGGATCTCGGAGGCGCTGGCGGGTTTGGCAGGCAGCGAGGCGGCGCTCGACCGGCCCGGCGGACCGGCCAGGCAACCGAGCAGCAGCAGTACCAGGAGGATGCGGAAGATGGTCTTGGACATACGCCTGGGTAAGTATAACTCACTCCCAGGAGCGATCTTGTATATAAGCGAACATCGATCCTTTGTAGGGGCGATCGCCGATCGCCCCTACAGTTAACCCTGCCAGGAAGCCCGGTCGGCTTCGCTCTGCTCGTCCAGAAGGCGCGGGTGCACTTCCGGAGACAGGCGGTAATTGAAGCCAGTCCACAGGTCCGCAGCCAGCCGAGGCGGGTTCATGCTCAGCCCCTGGCGAGTGAAGTACTCGCACACGCGCGCCAGGTCGCGCTCGAAGATTCTGTAAGCATTGCGGTTCTCATGCGGGTTTACCACCTGGGGAAAGTCGATGAGCGTGATCTGCCCTTTCCAGTACAGGATGTTATACGCCGAAAGATCGCCGTGCACACGCTCCTGCGCCAGCATGATCTGGACATTGACCAGCAGACGCTCGAAAAGCAAGCGGGCTTCATCGACATCCAGCTCGACACTGTTCAGGGTCGGCGCGGGCGCGTCTTGTCCACCGATATAGCCCATTAAAATGGCGTTGTTCCCACGCGCGTAAGGGATGGGCACATCTGCACCGGCAGCGTGCAGCGCAACCAGCGCCTGGTATTCGTGCTCGATCCAGGAGGTGTGCTGGAGCTCCTGCCCGTAGCTGGTACGTGCCTGTATGGCATGCATCAGCTTATGATCGAAGATCTGGTTGCCGTCCGCATCCAGGTCGGGGCGGCCCTCGCGGTACAGGTGATCTTTCTTCAGGGCGCGCAGCGGGCGCGGCCGGTAGACCTTGGCTGCCAGGTAGCGCGCCTGGCCGGCGGCGACCCCTGCCAGGCACTGGTAGACCGAGGCCTCTTTGCCTCCTTTCACCAGGCGCAGCACGTCCCGCAGCCACTGACCTTCGTAGAAACCGCCCAGCGATTCGATCAGCCAGCCGCTCTCATGGCGTGAGGCGTGATAGGAAAAGCTAAAGCTGTCGGCATGATCAGCCTGCTTCGCCAGCTCTTCCAATACCTGCCTGGGCGGGCGGCGGGAACGTCCGTCTCGCCGGTAACGCCCTCCGGCATACTCTTCATAGTCTTCATCCAGAAAGAGATTGGGGTTCAGCCTGGGCATATCAGTCCTCGCACATACGCAGCATGCTCTGGTAGCGGCGCGGGCTGATCTGACCGCTGTGCACCGCAAGGCGGATGGCACAACCCGGCTCACCGGTGTGGCGGCAGTCCAGCCCAAAGCGGCAGCGCCCCACGAAGTCGCGCATCTCCGGGAAGTACAGGGCCAGGTCGCTGCCCGCCACCTCCCACAGGCCAAACTCGCGCATCCCGGGGGTGTCTACGATAAAGCCGCCTACATCCAGGGGATACATGACCAGGTTGGAGGTGGTGTGCCGGCCCTTGCCGGTCGCCTGGCTGACCTGGCTGACGCGCAGGCCTAAACCTGGCTGCAGGGCGTTGAGCAGTGAGGTCTTGCCTACCCCCGACTTGCCCACCAGGACGGAAACACGCCCTTGCAGCATGGACCTGAGTTCATCGATGCCCTCGCCGGTGACCGCGCTGGTCAGGATCACAGAATAGCCAGCGCTCCGGTAGGTCTCGATCTCGGCTTGCAGTTCCCAGCCGTTATCCGCCAGATCGACCTTGGTGATGCACAGCTGCGTGGCGAGATCGAGCGACTCAGCCGAGGCCAGGTAGCGGTCCAGCAGGTTCCACTTGGGCTGCGGCTGGGCGGCTGCCATGACCGGGATAACAAAATCCACATTGGCGACGATCACCTGCTCCAGCGGCTTGCGACCGGCAGCCAGGCGCGCCAGGCGGCTGCGGCGCGGTAGCACATCCACGATCAGCCCGCTGCCATCCTGCAGATCGATGTAGTTCACCTGGTCGCCAACCGCTACCGGATCGACAGCGTCGATCTCCTCAACGCCGCGCACCACGCGGCGCAGCGAGCTGGGATCGGCGGTGGGGTAGATCAGCTTCTTGCGCAGGCGGGGCGAGATGGCGCAGCTTACTGGCTGACCGACAGCGCTCACCATATAGCGCCCGAGCGACTTGCTGTACACTAATCCCTGACGGTAAGTATGCAGATGCGTTCCAGTATGCTCTGAAACGCCAAGTATCTTGTGCATGGTTGTTAAGCCTCTTTTTCCTAGACGATCCCAAAAAACAATAAGCCACGGTTTCACCCGTGGCGATGAGGGGGCTGCTCAGTACGGCAGAAGGGCGCGAGGCGGATATGCCGGGCGAGGCAACAAAAAAGCCACGGGGTAGGACACACCCGCGGCCGCGAATTAGCGAAGGAAAATCAGGAAATTACCCTTCAGGCAGCAGGCGCACCCATAGGACATGAGTTATGACACGTTCAGAGATGCTGGTATGCATATGTGTGCGCCTCCTTTCAAGGTTTGTAAAATGACAGGGCAGAGTTTATCACTCCCTGGCAGGAAATGTCAAGGAATTGGAGGGAAATGAGAATAGAGAGGCGAGAGTCGAGAATAGTAAAAAGAGAACGGAGAATCAGGGATTGGGTGATCAGGCAACCGGGGATTGGATGATAAAAGATCAATCCCCGTGTCCTTTGCGCTTCACGGTTCAATCTTTTTTCTTCAGCCAGGCGAGCAGGCGCTCTTCATCCCAGGTATTGATCACATCCGGAGCCGTCACCCACCCGCGACGGGCGGTGGCAACGCCGAAGTGCAATAGGTCCAGGTCCGAGGCAGCGTGGGCGTCGGTGTTGATGCTCAGGCAGATGCCCATATCGATCGCCCGGCGGGCGTACACGTCGTCCAGGTCCAGGCGCGAGGGGTGGGCGTTGATCTCCAGTGCCGTGCCATGCTCGGCAGCCGCCGACAGCACGGCGTCCATATCCAGATCGGCGGGCTCGCGGTTGGGGATGATGCGCCCGGTGGGGTGGGCGATGACGTCCACGTGCGGATTGCGGATGGCGCTGAGCATGCGGTTGGTGACCACCTCGCGCGGCTGGCGCAGGCTGGTGTGCACAGAGGCAAAGACGATATCCAGCTCCGCCAGCACCTCATCGGGGAAGTCCAGCCGCCCGTCGGCCAGGATCTCCACCTCGGCGCCCTGCAGCAGGCGTATGGAATCACCCAACTCCTGCTGGACGGCGTCGATCTCCTGCCGCTGGCGTACCACATCTTCCGGCTTCATGCCGCCTGCCACGCCCAGGCTGGCGGAGTGATCGGTGAAGGCCAGTATCTTCTTACCTCGGGCGCGGGCTTCTTCCGCCATCTGCCTGATGGAGAGCTTGCCATCGCTCCAGGTGGAATGGCAATGCAGCTCGGCCTGCATGTCCGCCAACTCCAGCAGCGGCGGCAGCTTACCCTCTAAAGCGGCCTGCACCTCGCCGCGGTCCTCGCGCAGCTCGGGCGGGATCCACGGCAGGCCCAGGGCAGCGTACACTTCGTCTTCGGAGGCGCACAAGATCTCCGAGCCGTCCTTGCGCTGCAGGGCATGCTCTGAGAGCGACAGGCCTTTCTTCAAGGCCAGCTCGCGCAGGCGCACGTTGTGATCCTTGGAGCCGGTGGCGTACTGCAAAGCCGTGCCGAAGCGCTCCGGCGGGTGGACCCATAACTGGGCGCGCAGACCATCCTGAAACTCCACGCTGGATTTGGTGGCGCCCTGACCCTGCACGCGGACGACGTCCGGGCGGCCGGTAAAGGCCCCCATCACGGGCCCCGAATCGGCGGCTGCCACCAGCAGGTCCAGGTCGCCCACAGTGGGACGCATGCGCCGCAAGCTGCCAGCCGCCTCGGCGGCGGTCACTCCCGGCAGGTCTTTCAGCCAGGCGAGCAGCGCCTGAGCAACGGGCCAGGCGCGTCCCAGCGGGATGCGGTGGCTGCGGCGGCCCAGCGCCTCGATCCCCGCCAGCACCTTGGTCTCTGACTTCTCGCCCATGCCTGGCAGGCCGCGCAGCTTGCCCCCCCGGGCAGCCGCTTCCAGCTCAGCCAGGTTGGTGATCCCCAGCTCCTTCCAGAACAATGCGACCTTCTTGGGACCCAGGTCCGGCACCTGGAGCAGCCCGGTCAGGCTCTCCGGCACTTCGGTTTTGAGCTTCTCCAGGAACTCCAGCTTGCCGGTGCTGAGCAGCTCGTCGATCTTCTCGGCGATGGCCTTGCCAACCCCGGGGACCTCGGTCAGCTTACCCTGCTGCCAGACCTGGTTAATATCCTGGCCCAGGTCATTCAGGCTGTCGGCTGCCTTGCGGTAGGCCAGGATCTTGTAGATCACCTCGCCCTTGATCTCCAGCATATCGGCGATGGTCTGAAAGACCTCTGCCAGTTGATGGTTGGTAAATTTTCTGTCGGTCATAAGGTGATCATACCACTTCTTCACAAGCGGCTGTAGGAACAGCCCTGGTATGCGGCTCGCAATTTGCGATTTGCCATTCCTAATTTACCGCCCCATCGCCATCCAGGCGCGCCTCAAGCATGCCAGACACCGCTGGGGTGCTCCCTCTGGTATCCATCAAAGCTCTGGCGACGTTCGAGAAATCCAAACCGGTCGGCTCCTGGAAGACGACCAGATCGAAATAGTTGGCGGCCGCCAGCAGGTGGTCGAAGATCTCGGATTGGATCAGCTCAAAGGCTTCCCACTCGGTGGTTTTGGTGAAGACGTACACCTCGATGGGCAGCCCGCCGGGCCGCGGCGAGAGCGCCCGCACCAGGAAAGGCATCCCGGTCTGGTGCAGGTCTGGACGGCTCCTCAAGTAAGCGACAATATAGGCTCTAAAAATTTCGATGTTGGTGATCTGCGGACCGTCCAGGGGGGAATCGTAATGCTCCTGGTGCACCATCCGGTATTCCTCTATTTTTTTGATCTTGGACTTCAGGATATCGTGGATCAGGTCGATCTTGCGCAGCTTTTCGAGCATCTCGTCATCGCAGAACTTGATGCTAATCATGTCCACCAGCAGGGAGCGCTGGATGCGCCGCCCGCCGCTCTCCTTGATGCCGCGGTAGTTCTTATAAGCCACCTCGACGATGCGGTAGGTGGGGATAACCGTATAGGTCATGTCGGCATTGCGCACCTTGATGGCGTGCAGGCTGATATTGGCTACTTCTCCATCCGCCTCGTAGCTGGGCACCTCGATCCAGTCGCCTTCCTTGATCAGCTCGTGCACCACGATCTGGATGCTGGCGATGATCGCCAGGATCGTGTCGTGGAAGACCAGCAGCAGCACTGCGGTGACGGCGCCCAGCCCGGTCAGCAGCACCAGCGGCGACTGGCCGGTGACCAGGGCGATGCTCAGGATGATCGCCACGGCCGCGATTAAGATCTTGGCGATATCCAGGTAGCCCTGGATGCTCACCCCGCTGTAGCCCTTGCTGCTCTCGTACACATCGTTCACCGTGTTGAGTAGGGAGATCAGGGTAATAGCCGCCAGCCACAGGATAGCGAACAGTGAAACGACCTCGATATAGCGCTGGTAGGCGGGAAAAAAGTGTGCCAGGGCGTAGAACAAGATCAGCGGCGCCAGCCACACCAGCCGGTATGGGTGCAGATCCCTGACGATGATATCGTCGTACTTGTTGGCAGTGCGTTTTGCCAGGCGCAGCAGGTTGCTGGCGATCACGCTGCGCGCCAGGAGCAGCACCACGACGCCCAGCAGTATCATCCCGCTCAGCGCCAGGATAGTGTTTTGATCGATCCAGGCCTGTAATTCAGTTGCGCTCATTGTCCCTCCTCAGACCACTTTCTCCTGAACTGCGTAACTTCTAAAAATATAAAGCAAATTTTACCTTAAAAGGCGGGTTACGGGGCAGGAATCTAACTCAGCCCCCGGTTTCAATACATTGGGATATAATCGATATATTCCCCCGTAAATGATCGGTTTTATTTGATATCGAGCTGTTAAAGGGGTCTTTTAATATGTGTCGGTCAACAAGGTGGTCCTTCAGGGCTGGCGGTCCTTGAGGGCCACCCAATAGGATCAATGTCCAATAAGGAGATCAGCATGAATAAACCCATTGTGATCAAGATCGGCTTGCTGGTCCTGGCAGCGGCAGCAGGGCTTCTGCTGGCGTTCGCCTGGCCCACCATAATGGTCGCCAGGAGCCAGGCAGGAACGCAGAGCGTCCTGGCGCCGGTGGGCAGCGGCTTTACCTACCAGGGCCGCCTCGAAGACGGAGGCAGCCCCGCAGACGGCAGCTACGATTTCCAGTTCAAATTGTACGACGCCGCCAGCCTGGGCACCCAGGTGGGCGTGACGGTGACGCTGGAGGAGGTACCGGTATCGCGCGGCTTCTTCACTGCCACGCTGGATTTCGGGAACAGCGCTTTCGGCGGAGGCGCACGCTGGCTGGAGATCGGCGTCCGGCCGGGAAGCAGCGCGGGCGCGTACACCCTGCTCAGCCCACGCCAGGAGATCAGCCCGGCGCCTTATGCCCTGGCGATGCCAAACGTCTACACCAATGAGGGCACCAATTTCGTGGGCATCGGGCGCGATTTCCGCATCTCAGGCAACGAGGTCTTCGGCGTCCGCTACACGGGCAGCCCGAACGAGTACGGCGGCATATACGTGGAGACGTCCAACTCTCAAGGCTGGCCTTTCTACGGATACGCCACCAATGGTTCTTTCCGCGCCTGGACGTATTACAACGGTGCTACCGGCGACTGGAGTCTTTACAACGCCGGGATCCGGCTGAAGGTGCCGGCTTCTGGCGGCCTGCGCATCGGCCCGGCCGCGGACTACAGCCTGGTGATCAGCAACACCACCGGCAGCGATGGCATCCGGATATTAGACACCGGCGATGACAGCATCCAGATCGGCAGTCCGCCCGACGTCGCCAACTATGGCGTCTATATCCCCAGTCCTGGTGTCAGCACCTACGGCTTGTGGTCGAACACATCGAATGCATCCGGCGAGTGGGCGCTGTATACAGTCGATAATATCGAGGCCGGGAACGTGCTTGCCAACGCCTATTCTCTGGTTGCCAGGGTGGACGGCTCGCAGGCCCTGGCGGTGGGCGATTTAGTGGCAGTAACTGGCGTGGGCGACCCGATCTCCGGGAGCACGAACCAGCTGCCCAGCGTCCGCCTGGCTGACGCCCTGGACTACAGCGGAGTGATCGGCGTGGTCAGCAGCCGCATGGTCTATGAAGTAGCACCAGGGAAAGAGGCCGAAGGCGAGATGTCAATGCACAGCGCGCAGGGCGACGCCCAGCCCGGAGAGTATGTCTCCCTGACCGTCCTGGGAGTCGCCCAGGTGAGGGTCGATCCTGCCAGCAGCATTGCGGCTGGTGACCGCCTGACGGCCTCCGAGCAGCCCGGCCTGGCGCGCTCGCTGAAGAAGCAAGAGATCAACGGGATGGTGGTGGTGGAAGGCGCGCCGGTGGTCGGCGTGGCCCTGGCGGCGCCGGCTGAAGGACAGTCTACCATCCCGGTATTTGTCAGCCTGCGATAAGAGGTCGCCATGCAGAAAAGCAGAGCAATTCTACTGATAGCCTGTGTGCTGGTCCTGCTGGCAGCCCTGTCCACGGCCCTGACCGGTGCAGGCATCCTGGCTGCGCCAGAAGGGCCTGCAGCCCCATTCTCCATTCCCTGGTGGACGGTGGACGGCGGCGGCGGCACCAGCCTGGGCGGCGGTTTCGCCGTCAGCGGTACGATCGGCCAGCCGGACGCCGGCACCCTTTCCGGAGGCAGCTACACCATAAGGGGTGGTTTCTGGAGCTTCAATACGGAATACGCAACCTTCCTGCCGCTCATCACCCGCTGAGAGAAAACAGCCGCTCGAATGGCGGCAGGGAGGCCGTACAGCCGCCGCCTGTGAGAGGGCACCGCAGGCGGCGGCTTATCAATCGCCGATCAACTGCCGGGCCCAGGCTGCAGCGCGTTCGAGCTCGCCTGGCACCAGCGGGCCTTCCATTCCCTCTACAAGGAAGCCTTCGGGAGGCCTGACCAGCTCTCCGCCCTTTTTGACCAGCAAGCCCGCAATCGGTTTGGCGGCATAGCCGAATATTCTCACCATAAATGGCAATATGGCTGCCGCCGCTTCAATATCCTCTTTTGTCATCCGAGTGTCAAATGCAGCCACCCGGACACCTTTTAGACCTCCACCGGGAATGCTTTTTAGGAAGCTGACCATGGCTGGGAGAGGCCTGAATTTCTGAGTGGGCGAGCCGGCGACCAGCAGCTGCACTCCGGCTAACTGGTCCAGTTTCAGGCTGCCCACCCGGAGCACCTCGACATCACCAGGCGAGCCAAGAGTATTCCCAATGGACTGGGCGATCTTCTCCGTATTGCCATAGGCTGAGTCGTAAACTACCACTGCTTTCATCTTACAGAACCTCCGGTAGCCATTCCTGGCTTTACTCCTGCCCGGTTGACCGATAAGCCTTTCTCGCAGCGTGGCACAGCCTCCAAGCACGCTGGAGCAAGAATGGGCCAATTTCTATCCCATTATCGCGCCGTTTTGGGGCTGCGGCGCAGAATAATACGCACCTTTGCTGGACGGCTGCCGCGCTATAATAGACTCACATGACCGCCCGAAAGCGGACCGAGCTTGCATATCTCATGGATTGTTTACCCTACGAGCGTCCGGACCTATGAACCCAACTTTCAAGCTCTCCCCATCTGAGCTGACCTTCCTGTGGGATGAGTGCCCGCGCTGCTTCTACCTCAAGGTGGTGCGCGGAATCAGCCGCCCGGCGGCGCCTTTTCCACGCATCTTCTCACGCATCGATAAGCTGATGAAGGGCTACTTCCAGGACAGGTCTACCATCGAGATTTCCGCTGATCTGCCCGAGGGTGCAGTGCGCTTTGGTGAGCGCTGGATAACCTCCAGCCCCATCGTTTTGCCCGGCCGGGCCGCCAGCGCCTATGTCAAGGGCAAGTTCGACAGCGTGGTCGAGTTCGCTAACGGTGAATACGCCATTGTGGACTTCAAGACATCCGAGAGCAGGCCCGAGCATATCCCCTTCTACAGCCGCCAGCTGCATGCCTATGCCTACGCGCTGGAGCACCCCGCAGCAGGAGCTTTCGCCCTCAGCCCGGTCACGAGGCTAGGCCTGCTGTGCGTCGAGCCGGTGGCGATGGAAGGCGCATTGAGTGGGCAGCTGGCTTACCTGGGTACAGCCACCTGGCTGGAATGCCCGCTGGACATGCAGGCTTTTCTGGGGTTTATCGACCAGGTGCTGGTTGTCCTGGAACAGCCCCAGCCGCCGGACCCGGGCGTCACTTGCTCTTATTGCCAGTACCGTCACGCCGCCCGCCAGCACGGGCTGTGAGCCATCTCGCCAGAAAAGAAAAAGGCTGCCCTTACCCGGCAGCCATTTTCTTTACCTGTGCGTTGGGGTCATCCGAGATTAAAAGGCGTTCTCCGGCTTCCACTCTTTCCATACTTTGCCGGCCAGGTCCGGCCCTGGTTTGAGGGTCGGCTTGCCCGGCTGCCAACCGGAGGGAGTTACCTCACCGGTGGCGCGCACGTGCTGGAAGGCCTTCACCTGGCGGATAAGCTCAGAGACGTTGCGCCCGACCTCTGGCGTCAGCACCTCCATGGCACGCAGCACAAAATCCGGATCGATGATAAATCGCCCGCGGATATCGACGCCTGCTTCCTCGTCGTATACACCATAGACAGATCCAACCCTACCGCCTGAATCAGAGAGGAGCGGGAAGGGCACGCCCCCCTCTACCATCTTGGACAGCTCTTCCTCCTGCCAGATCTTGTGGCTGAAGCGGCTGTCGACGCTGATGGCAAAGACCTCCACACCCAAAGATTGCAGCTCGGGATATTTGACGGCAACTGCCGACAGTTCGGTCGGTCAGACGAAGGTGAAATCGCCCGGGTAGAAGCAGATGACGATCCATTTGCCTTTGTAATCGGATAATTTTACGTTTTTAAAGCCCTTGCCCACCAGGGCGCTCAGCTCAAAATCGGGGGCAGGTTTTCCCACACGTGCCAGCATCTTCGGTGGCTCCTCTCTCGTTTGGACGGTATCGGTGGTTGGAATCTCCGGGCCGGCAATAATTGGCCCTTTCGAGGGTTTGACGCATCCATCTACATTTTCAGCCATAGTTCGACCTCCCAGGAAGTGACCCTCCGCGCACAGTTATCTTAGAATCTGTCCGGAAATTATTTTTGTGGTGTGTGCGGCGGCTGAGCCGCCGCACACACCACAAAGAAAATTCAATTTTCGGATAGATACTTATCCATATTGTAGCATCATTTATTTCTAAACATAAGCACAATAAATAGGACATCACCCTCCGCCCCAGGATGCAAAGGGAGCACTAAAAAGTTGTTGTTGAATGAGATGGGTTGTGTGGTGTGAGCGGCTACGCTGCCCACACCACACAACCCAAACCCACAATATTTGAGTGCACCCGATGCAAACAATCTTCTTTGCAGAAGTGATAAGATCGTGTATAAGATATTTATGCTATACTGCTTAATGGGTGTAAATACCGTCATCGCTGCCAACCTTCGCAGAGACACAAAAGCCCCTTTCAATCCCGCAGGGGCTTTTGTGCATCTACGGGGCGTTATCCAGAACAGGCAGATAGTGGATACACCCCCACCCGTATGAATTCTCATACGGATTCCACCGGCAGTAATTTGAGACGGGCCGGGCGGATCAGGACGATCCGGGCGGCTCAAGGTGAATGATCACATCCACGATACCATCCAGTTGAGCACTCAGCTCCCGCTCCAGCAGGTGCGACAGCTCATGGGCGTCCTCCACGGGCGTATCGGCAGCTGCCGTGCACTCCAGGGAGATGAAATAGCCCTGAGGATCACCCCGGCTGCGGTGAACGATGATATGGTGCGGCTGGTCCAAAGAAGGGATAGTCTCCACGATGCGCTGCACCTCCCGCCGCACCAGCGCTTCTACTTCTTCTGGCGCCCGGTCACCTTCCTGCACCTGGCGGGTAGCCATCTCGATGTGGGTATGCACTTCCGCGATTGCCGGGGCACGCCGGCGCATTTCGACCTCCAGGCGCTCGACCAACGCATGCGCGTCCATCAAGGTCAGGTGCGGATCGACACCTACGTGCATCTCCAAATACAAATCGTCGTCCATACGGTGCAGCCAGCTCTCGTGGATCACTAATCCAAGCTCTGCTGCTGCCAGATGCAGAGCGGCAAACAGATCCTGCTCGCTGGATCCTGGGTCGCGCTGCGCCTCCAGGTGCACGGTTACATCGTTGATGCCTTCCTGCAGCAGCAGGCGGCGGCGGATTTCACCGGCGATAGCATCTGCCTCCTGAACGGTCTTCTGCGGCGAGATGCGCACGTGTAGGTCCACAGCCGCGCTGCCCACGGCGCCGCGGCTGCGCACGCGGTGGAACGACTCGACACCGCCTACCTGTGCCACTACTTCTGCAATCACGCGCGGATCGACCACGGCCTTATCCACCAGCACCGGGAGGGTCTCTCGCAGCACATCCAGGCCGATCTTGGCAATCATAATGGCGACAAAAGCCGCCAGCACGGCATCCGCACGCGGGTATCCCAGGCGCACAAGCCCCAGCCCCGCCAATACCGAGAGCGAGACCAGGATGCTGGCGCGCGTGTGCATCGCATCCGCAACCAGCACCTCGCTCTTCAGCCGGCGCCCCTGGCGCAGCTCGTACATGCTCGTCACCAGCTGCACAACCATCGATCCCAGCATGGCTGCCAGCGTCCAGACATTCACTTCCAGCGGCTCGCCGGCTTGAAAGTGCTTCCAGGCAGTTTGCAAAAGCTGCCAGGCGGTCAGGAACAGCAGAAAGGCGATGCTCAACGCTGCCACCGTCTCGAATTTACGGTAGCCGTAAGGGTGTTCGGCGTCCGGCGGCTTGCCGGCCATATACAACCCGGTCAGCCCGGCTACGTTGGAAAGCCCATCGAACAGGCTGTCGAGTCCGTCGGCGATCACACTTAATGCGCCGGTCGCCAGGCCCGCCGCCAGCTTGATGGCGGTTGCCAGAAAGTTCAGCAGCATGGTGACGATCAGCACCAAACGGATCTGGCGCAAATCGCGGCGCTCGGTGACGAAGTAGCCGTCGTCGGTCCAATCGAAATGGGGCATTAAAGCAGCTCTTTGAGGCGGGGATGGTCGGCGTATACCCCCCGGTACGACTCGGGTAAGAGGGCCGCGATGCGGCACATGATCTCGTCGGTACCCTGCTGCAAAATTGCATCCCGCTCGGGACCCTTCGCTGGCGGGAGGGTAAACGGCACCCCGACGCGTACTCTGATATCCAGGCGCTTCAAGTGTTTGAGACGCGCCTTGACGAGCTCATCTTCGGTGCCGGTCACCGCCACTGGTACAACCGGCAAGCCGGATTTTGCCGCCATATAGCTGGCTCCCGGTCTGCCGGGCAGCAGTCCGCGCGTTGTGCTGCGCGTTCCTTCCGGCGCGATCACCAGCACACCGCCCGCCTTCAGGCGCTCGAGCGTCTCGCGTATGGCGTGGAAATCGGCTTCAAATCGCTCTAACCAGATGGCATCCAGCTTCGTCACCAGCCAGCGCACAATGCCGTATTTTTGATATTTCTCAGCCACCAGCAGGATGATATCACGCCGGTCGTACAGGTTGTAGATGAGGGGAATATCCATCCGCCCGAGGTGGTTGGCGGCAGCAATAAACCCACCGCTGGCGGGCAGATTTTCCAACCCGTCCACCTGCACTCTTGCCAGCAAGTGCACTATGAGGTTAATGAGGCCACGCAGCAGTTGATAGATCATCGGCTTTTGGGTCGGTTGTCCGTTGGGGACTAAATTTCGGGTAATTATAACCACGATTGAGCAGGCAGCGCCTTCGAAAACGTGCCGCGCTGGATTTTTTTTCTTGGCAAAAAGCCACCCTCGTTGTATACTCTATAGAAGTTACGCATTTTAGGGGAATTTTGGGGTATTTGGGCGGGCGTTGCCCGCCCAAATACCCCAAAAACTCACCAACTGCGTACGTCCTACTCTATCATTAACAATCCTTCCCGTGGAGTGCACGTAATGAAATTATCCGTCCTTCAAGAAAATTTGGCACACGGCCTGAGCATCGTCTCAAGAGCTGTATCCACCCGCAGTACGCTGCCGGTCCTATCGAACGTATTGATCGCTACCGATGAAGGACGCCTGCGCCTCTCCGCAACTAACCTGGAACTGGGCATCACCTGCTGGATCGGCGCAAAGGTCCAGGAGGAGGGCTCGACTACAGTCCCAGCGCGCACCTTCACCGAGCTGGTCAGCACCCTGACCGATAAACAGGTGGACATGGCGCTCAACGTGCGCACCCAAACGCTCAATGTACGCTGCGGTGCGTCGAACACCGACCTGAAGTGCATCGACTCGCAGGAATTCCCGCCCATGCCAGTCCCGGACCTGGAAGGCGGCATGCAGATTAACGTCACCGATTTCAAAGAGATGATCCAGCAGGTGGCTTTTGCCGCCTCCACCGACGAAGCCCGCCCAATCTTGACCGGCGTGCAAATCAGCGTGCAGGGCAACAGCATCACCCTGAGCGCCGCCGACGGATTCCGACTGTCCATCCGCCGCGCCGATCTGTCTGCCCCGGTCAGCCGGGCATTCAATGCGGTGATCCCCGCCCGAGCCCTGGTGGAGCTGGCGCGCATCTCAGCGGATGGCGAACAGGCGATCACGATGGTGATGCCGCCCGGCCGCGGCCAGGTGATCTTCCGGGGCAAAGACACAGAGCTGGTCTCACAGCTTATCGAAGGCGCTTTCCCCGACCTGGAGCAGCTCATCCCGCAGCGCTATAATACGCGCGCCTTGCTGGCGACCACCGCTTTCCTGAAAGCCTGCAAACAGGCCGAGATCTTCGCCAGAGAAGGCTCGCATATTGCGCGCGTCAATATACAGACCGGCGAACCCATGCAGCCCGGACAGGTAGAGATCTCGGGGCAGTCCGAAGAGACCGGCTACAACCAGACTGTGGTGGACGCCACCATCGAGGGACAGCCGCAGCTGATCGCTTTCAACGTCAAGTTCCTACGCGAGGTCCTGGACGTGATCAACACACCCAACGTCGCACTGGAGACCACAGCCGACACTAGCCCGGGTGTGATCCGCCCGGTGGGCGAAGAGAACTTCGTCCACGTCATCATGCCGATGCACCTGGGCAACTAACGGAATCCGCCCGGTATGGTTGGCACGTTAGCCTTTTCCCGCAGCTAGCGTGCCGTTTTCTATACAGGCATCGCAACTCCTAATCCCAATGACCCTGCCACCTCCTTCCTCTGACCGTACCCTGAACATCTACCTCACTCTGGCGCAGTACCCGATTCTGAGCACCAAAATCCGGGTTCGCATGCGGCGGGAGCTGTTCAACCGCGGGGTTATCTCTCCCCAGATGTTCGAGGCCGAAGTACGCGATAAGGCCATCCGCTCCCAAACACTGGAAGGGGTGCACAATCCGTTTACTGAAGAACCTCAAGATGTTTGGGAGCTGCGCTTGATGCGGGTGCGCGACAATCTGACCGACTTCTACTTCGCTTATAACCTGCCGTATGAGCTTTTCGAGCACCTCATCCGGGAGGTGCTGAGCGAGCGCGGCGACGAAAACCGGCAGCTGCTGACGTCTTTCAACCCGGAGCTGGCACCCCAGGGCATGCTGTTTGAGCACGCCCTGGCGCTGGAGAAGCTGCCTCCGGAGGAGCGCATGCACACCGAGGCGCGCCTGCAAGAGATCAAGGT
This sequence comes from uncultured Anaerolineaceae bacterium, assembly GCA_964525785.1. GTDB lineage: Bacteria > Chloroflexota > Anaerolineae > Anaerolineales > UBA4823 > JAQBDA01. Next base: position 12,752 of record CAZGIX010000026.1, on the reverse strand, counting down.
GGTGCTCATCCGCACCATGATCAGCGACCACCTGGCGTATGTCAACATCGCCAAAGATTGGTTCACTATTCCCGACCTGGGGAAAATACGCGAGCGTAAGATCGGGCAGGGCAAGATCGGCGGTAAGTCGGCCGGAATACTCCTGGCAGCCCGCATCCTGGCTGAAGTCGGCGATGAGGATATCCGATCCAGCCTGCGCCTCCCCGAATCGTATTATATCGGTGCTGACCTGACCTACGATTTCATGACCGTCAATGGGCTGGTCCATTGGATGGACCAGAAATACAAGACCGAGGATCAAATCCGGGCGGAATTCCCCGTGCTGCAGCGCGAATATTTGATGGGTAGGCTGCCCCCCGATGTGATCGAGGCGCTGCGCGGGCTGCTGGATCAGGTGGGAGGTCAGCCGCTGATCGTGCGCTCATCCAGCCTGCTGGAAGACAACTTTGGCACTTCATTCGCCGGAAAATACGAGAGCCACTTCTGTCCCAACCAGGGCACGCCAAAAGAGAACCTGCGCGATCTTACGGATGCAATCATCCGCACCTATGCCAGCGTGTTCAACCCAGACGCGCTGCTTTACCGCCGCGCCAAAGGCTTCCAGGATTATGACGAGCGAATGGCGATCTTGATCCAGGTAGTGCAGGGCGAGCGCTATGGGAGCTATTTCCTCCCGCACGCTGCAGGGGTGGCTTTCAGCCGCAACCTGTACCGCTGGTCGCCTCAAATCCGCCGCGAGGACGGTTTCCTGCGCCTGGTGTGGGGTTTGGGCACCCGGGCGGTTGACCGGGTAGGTAATGATTATCCCCGACTTGTGGCCCTCAGCCACCCGCTTCTGCATCCCGCGGCTTCGCCTAAGGAGATCCGCCGCTACTCTCAGCAGTATGTCGATTTGATCAACCTTGAATCGAACCGCTTTGAAAGCCTCCCTATCCAGGAGGTGCTGACCACTAAGTACCCCGTGCTGCGCTACCTGGCGCAGGTCGACCGGGGTGGATTCTTGATGCCGCTGCGCAGTATGATCGTCGAGGGCGGCACCGACCAGCTTGTTCTGACCTTCGATGGACTGCTCCGCCGCACCCCGCTGGCAAACAGGATGAGCAAAATGCTCCAGCTGCTCGAGAAAAACTACCGCTCTCCGGTAGATACCGAGTTTACGATAAACATCGTCAATCCATTGGAGGCGCAGCCCGAGATAGAAATCACGCTGCTGCAGTGCCGTCCCCAAAGCCATATCAAGGAAATCGAAGCCTCTCTGCCCAAAGACCTGGCAGAGGATGACATCATCTTCTCAACCACGCGCATGGCACCGCGTGGGCACCTCTACGATATCCGCTACGTGCTGTTTGTCGCACCGCAAGGCTACTTCAGCCTGCCCACACAGGCAGCCCGGGCTACCCTGGTGCAGGCAATCGGTCGCCTGAACAAGGCCCTGGCGGGCAAAAATTATATCTGCATCGGACCGGGACGTTGGGGCACATCCAACCCAGACCTGGGCATCCACATTGGCTACGGCGACATCTACAACACCCGCGCCCTGGTGGAGATAGCCGGCAAAGGCATCGGCTCCGCGCCGGAGGCGTCTTTCGGCACGCATTTCTTCCAGGACCTGGTCGAATCAGGGATCTACCCGCTGGCGATATACCTGGAAGATGAGGGTGCCTTCCTTAACGAGGAATTCTTTTATCGCACCCCCAATGCTCTGCTCGAGCTCAGCCCGGAAGATGCGGGCTTCGTCGACTGCCTGCGCCTGATCGCAGTTTCCTCCTATCGTCCTGGTTTCCATCTGGAGCTTGTCATGGATAACGAGGAGGATGGTCGCAGCGTGGCATACCTGGCTCCAGACTAGTTATGGAGGATTCGAAATGAAAAAGTTCGTCGCCGTTGCCGGCAATATCGGGGTGGGCAAATCCACCCTGGTATCGCTGCTTTGCGACCGGTTGGGATGGCAGCCATTTTACGAGCCTGAAGCTGAGAACCCCTACCTGGCGGATTTCTACCGGGATATGCGCGCCTGGTCGTTTCACTCGCAAATCTTCTTTCTCACCCACCGCCTGCGTGCTCACCGGCAGCTGATCGAACACCCCACATCTGCAATCCAGGATCGCAGCGTGTACGAGGATGCGGAAGTGTTCGCCTGCAACCTGTACCAGCAGGGCTTGATCGGCGGGCGCGATTATGCCACTTACCGCGAGCTGTACCACGTTTTGATCGAATTCCTGCCGCCGCCGGACCTGGTGGTCTACCTGCGGGCATCCGTACCGACCCTGATGCAGCGCATCACCCACCGCGGCCGCGACTACGAAAGACGCATCACCCCGGATTACCTGGAGCAGCTCAACGAGCTGTATGAAGAATGGATCAGCGGCTTCAACCTGTGCCCGGTGCTGACCGTTCCTGCAGGCGACCTGGATTATGTCGCCCATGCGCGCCACCTGGACCTGGTGGTTCAAAAGATCCAGGAGAAGCTCACTGGCAAAGAAGAAGTTATATTTAACATGGATGAAGTCAACGAGGGTTTGCAGGAGTAGCTGAACGGGCGACCCGTAGGCCAGATCGAGAATACGACAATTTCATGCCGTTTTCCAGGATGAAATACACTAGCTTTCCAGACCTGGGTGTGACAAACTACTATTGATTTAGAGGTGTACGTCACTGCGACAGGCTGGAGAGTTCCGGCGGCACAGGCAGGAAATTGTCGATGAAAAATTACCGTATTGAGCAGCATCCAATTCTGCCGGTACCTGACCGGCAGAAAGTGGATTTCATGTGGCAGGGGCAGGCGCTGACTGCTCTGGGGGGAGAAAGCATAGCCGCGGCCTTATTTGCGTACGGCATCCGGACTTTTGGAAAACATCATAAAGATGGCTCACCTCAGGGCATATTCTGCGCCAACGGACAGTGTGCCCAATGCCTGGTCCTGGTGGACGGCCTGCCGGTGAAGGCCTGCATGGAGCTGGTCACCCCAGGCATGCGCATCGAGCCAGTAAACGGATTGCCCGTACTGCCCCGGCAGAGCAAGCCGTTTTCGATGGGCGAGATCGAGCAAGTCAATGTGCCGGTATTGATCATCGGCGGCGGTCCGGCGGGGCTGTCGGCAGCACTGCAGCTCGCCAACGCGGGCATACGCTCCCTGATCGTGGATGACAAGCACCGCCTGGGCGGCAAGCTGGTATTGCAAACGCACCGGTTTTTCGGCTCCCAGGAGGACGTCTACGCCGGCACGCGCGGCATCGATATCGCCACCCGGCTGGAAGACGAAGTGCGCGCCTGCCCGCAGGTGGAGATCTGGCTGCACAGCACGGCGCTGGCAGTGTTCAGCGACCGCAAGGTGGGCATTCTGCGCCAAGGAAAGGCCTATGCGCTGGTCAAGCCGCAGGTGTTGTTGGTCGCCACCGGCGCGCGCGAGAAATCCCTGGCATTCAAAGGCAATACTCTGCCAGGCGTGTATGGAGCCGGCGCTTTTCAGACCCTGGTGAACCATGAGCTGGTGCGACCGGCGGAGCGCCTGTTCATCGTCGGAGGCGGCAATGTCGGCTTGATCGCCGGCTACCATGCCCTGCAAGCCGGGATCAGCGTGGTCGGCCTGGTGGAGGCCTTGCCGGAGTGCGGGGGATACAAGGTACATAAAGACAAGCTGGCGCGTATGGGCGTGCCCATCTATACCTCGCACACCATCTTGAGCGCTAACGGGAAGGACCAGGTCGAAACGGTGACCATTGCCCAGGTGGATGGAGATTTCACGCCCCTGCCGGGCACGGAGCGCTCGTTTGCCTGTGATACGGTTCTGATTGCCGTCGGGTTGGACCCGGTGGACGAGTTCTACCGCAAAGCCAGGGAGTTCGGCTTGCCTGCTGCGGCGGCTGGCGACGCCGAGGAGATCGCCGAGGCTTCGGCAGCCATCTTTTCCGGGAAGATACGCGGCCTGGAGATCGCCCGGCAATTGGGCGCCGATGTCGGCGAGGTGCCCAGGAGCTGGTTCCGCACGGGTGAAATCCTGAAATCCAAGCCGGGCGAGGTGGGCGTAGAAGAACAGCCAGACGGCCTGTTCGGCATTATCCCCATCATCCACTGCACCCAGGAGATCCCGTGCAACCCGTGTGCGAAAATCTGTCCCCACGGATTGATCGAAGTGAACTCCAGCGATATTCGCAAGTTGCCGGAGTTCCTGGGCGACAACTACTGCTGCGAATACTGCGAACGCTGCGTGGCGGGCTGTCCCGGCCTGGCAATCACGCTGGTGAATTATCGCTACAGCCAGGAAGAGGCCCTGGTGAGCCTGCCTTACGAGTTCCTGCGCGGGGCGATCGACGTGGATGAGCCGGTGGTCGCCCTGGATACTGAAGGAAAAGCGCTGGGCACGTTCCCGGTGGAGAGCCTGGAGCCAATCCAGGGCAGCGACCGCACCTGGCTGGTGCGCATCATCGTCCCCAAGAAGCTGGCGCGCAAGATCGCCGGCATCCGTATCCAGGAGGTTGGAGCCATCGAACCGCTGGACCAATATGTGCCCCACCTGGAGGATGACGTGATCATCTGCCGCTGCGAGCGTGTGACGGCGGGCGAGATACGCGACCTGATCCGCCAGGGCTACCGGGATATCAATGAGATCAAGGCCATCAGCCGGGCTGGCATGGGGGCTTGCGGATCGAAAACCTGCGGTTCCCTGATCTTGCGTCTGTTTAAGGAAGCGGGGATCGCCGAAGGGGGCGTCACGCGCATGACCCACCGGCCCGTGTTCGTCGAGGTACCGCTGGGTGTTTTTGCCGGCGTGCAAGCCGAAGGCTCCGGCCCATCAGCGTGTTTAACGGCGGTAGCCGTCCAGGCGGCGACTCCCGGAAAGAACGGCAACCATGAATAGCTCCGAGCGCTCGACCTACGATGTAATCGTGATCGGTGCGGGCAGCATCGGGTCGCCGGCAGCCCTATACCTCTCTCAGGCGGGATTGCGCATCCTGGTGATCGACGCGCGCTCCAGCCCCGGGCAGGGATCCAACAAAGCAGCCATCGGAGGGGTGCGCGCCACGCACTCCGATCCCGCCAAGGTGCGCCTGGGATTGCGCAGCCTGCAGATCTTCTCGTCCTGGAAGGAGACCTGGGGCGATGATATCGAGTGGTACAAAGGTGGGTACGTCTTCGTGGCCTACCGCCAGCGGGAGGAGAAGATCCTGAAAGACCTGCTGGACGTGCAGCAAGGACTGGGCTTGAATATCCACTGGCTGGAAACTCAGGGCATGCTGGACCTGATCCCCGATCTCAACCCGGAAGCTTTGCTGGGCGGCACCTATTCGCCGGATGACGGCAGCGTTTCTTCGCTGCTTTTCGCCCATGCCTGCACACGCCAGGCGCGTACATTTGGGGCAGAGTTCCACTTCAACGAGTCGGTCAGCGATTTCATTGTCGAGCACGGTCGTATTCGAGGCGTGGTGACCGACCGCGGCCGCTATGCCTGCGAGGTCGTCGTGCTGGCAGCTGGCGCCTGGGCACAGCCGCTGGCGCAGATGGTGGGTATGTACCTGCCGGTGACCCCCGACAGCCACGAAGCCGCCATCACCGAGCCGGTGAGGCGTTTTCTGGAGCCGATGGTGGTCGATATCCGCCCCACCCCGGGCTCTGCCAACTATTATTTTTACCAGCACAGCACCGGGCAGATCGTGTTCTGCATCACGCCCAGCCCCAATATCTGGGGCTGCGACTGCTGCGAGACATCTACGTTCCTGCCGATGGTCGCCAGGCGCATGGTCGAGGTGATGCCCCTCCTGGCGAACCTGCGCGTGCGCCGCACTTGGCGCGGGCTGTACCCGATGACCCCGGATGGCTTCCCGATCTTGGGCTGGTCGGGCGAGGCCCAGGGGCTGTTGGTCGCGGCAGGGATGTGCGGTCAGGGTCTGATGCTGGGACCCGGCATTGGCGAGCTTCTCGTACGCATGATCCAGGGCGAGCAGACCGAAGAGGATGAGCAGATCCTCAATATCCTCTCCCCCTACCGCGAGTTTGCCGGGCAGGAAAAGCTGAAATAACGTACATGCGGGATAAACTTCAGGCTGCCAGCGACCTGCCGCAGTACTGGCAGAAGGCCGCGTCGGCGGCATTGGTCTTGCCGCAGTTTGGGCAGGTGCCTCCCCGTGCAGGTTGAGCCAACTGGGTCGCCGCCGGCTGATTGACTGCTGCCTGCGACCGGGAAGTTTTCTTCTTCCGCCCTGCTGGAAGGCGCTTTTGGTCACGGCGCAGCTTCGGGGCGAGCACTTTCCCGGTGGCATACGCCTGGGCATAGAGCTTGCGAATCTGTTCCTTTGAGACGTGGCGGCCCGTCAGGTACCACTGCAGGACCACGTTGCCGACCACAGATGTGCCGGCATAGGCGACAGCCACTTTCGGAATGATGCCGATCCCGGGGATCAATCCCACCAGCATGTGCGCCATCTGCCGCCAAAAGAATCCTGCGCCCAGCACCCCGCCGAAAGTCGAGATGTAAGACTGCAGCTCCACCGGCATGCCTAACGCCAGGCCGATCTTATAGACCAGGAAGATCTGGTTCTTGGTCAGCACGAAGGTATCGGCGACATTGAGCGGTATATTCAAGATCGGCACGACCTCGACCAGACCCGTGCTCAGCGAGTAAGCCGCGTTGGAGAAACCGGTGTCGCTGATCAAATGGCGTGCCACCGGCACGCGGAACAAGGGGAAGTAGCGGCCTAACGCCAGGTGGTGCCCGGGAAGCAGGCGCATGACCGCCGGCACGAACTCTTTCAGCAGGAAATCGACATCCTCCACCGGGCCAATCAGGACGTTGCGCTTGCCCCAATTCAGCCACGGCTCGATGGTCAGACCGGCGCCAGTGGTGTCCAGGCCTTGGGCAGGGCGATTGATGAGGGCGAACACCCGCAGACCAGCATCCAGCCAGGTGCGCACCAGCCTCCGCTCAGCGTGGTCGTCGCTGTCGGCTACGCCCATCAGCAAGATCACCAGATCGACATCCGGCAACCGGGCAGCTTTCTCCAGATCTGCGATGAGCAGCGGAGAGGCAGTCTTATTGCCAGGGCGAGAGGGATCCTGGCGCATGTGCTCTGCAAGAGCATGCCTGCCGCTGCCCGCTTTCCCCACCACAGCGATGCGCACGCCGCCTTCGGCTTGCTCCCGGAGCGGACGCAAGTCCAGCTCGGTGACCGTATTCCATACGTTGGTGATATCTCGTATTCCAGCCATATCTTCCCTGCGCTGCTTAAGCACAATCTGTAGAGATGTTCCCATCTCCGGGGTAAGGATCAGCCCGATTCAGGCGTGATTCGCGGTTACAATTATAGGTAGATTATAATCGCGCTTTCCAATTGGAACTTTACCAGATCACCTGTCGTCTTAATAGAATAAGGCTTCCTATCCTATAGAGTCGGCGCGCCCTATTGCAGATTAAGGCCACCTGCCCATCGAGAATCGCACCATATCAAATCCCCATACTGCGACACTTCATCTACACACTTTGCGCGCCGTGTATTGAGGCATATACAAAGGAGAGTGATCGATGTTCAATAACGGGAACACCAAGTTTCTTCCTAAGCCAAAGGGCCTGTTAGCCTGCATGACCCTGATCATCCTGGCGAGTTTATTTGCCTCCACCGTGCTGGCAGCCCCGCCAGCCGACGATGAGCAACCACCCTTCCCCGAATCAGTCATGGCTCCCGAGGCCTGGATCTGGAAAAGCCAGCGCGTCGATGCCCCACGCCTGTTCTCCAACATGACCAACCACAGCCTGCGCATCGATTCGGATGGATTTGCCCATATCGCCTACGGAGGCGATCACCTGTACTACGGCAGGTATGACGGCGACGACTGGATTATCACCACCGCAGATGGGTCCTTTGGGGTCGGCCAGTTCGCCTCCCTGGCGCTGGACGAAGATGATCACCCATATATCAGCTATTACGACGAGTACAATGGGCACCTGAAATTCGCCTTCTATGATGGCACTACCTGGCATGTCGGGGTAGCGGACGGGTCTACCTTGTTGGATGCCGCCATCCTGGACGAGGGCATACCACCTGAGGATGCGCCTAGCCTGATGGAGCCTTTCGGGCGCAGCGAGTGGCTCAGCCCGATCTTGCAAGCCGATTCGACCAGCTCTTACGAGGAAGCGGCGGTTAGCTCAGTGCCCGGCGTAGGTCGCCACTCATCGATCGATGTGGATAACGATGGTTACATGCACATCAGCTATTACGATGAGGTCAATGGGGATCTGAAATACGCAACCAACAGGAGCGGCGATTGGGTCATCACCACGGTCGATAAATCAGGAAGAGTCGGTCGGTTCACCTCGATCGCGGTCGACTCGCGCGACCGACCGCACATCAGCTACTATGACGACACTTACGACGATCTGAAATATGCTTACTACAACGGCTCGAGCTGGAGCAAGAGCACAGTCGATGGGGATGACGATGACGGCACCGGCATCGAGACTGACGTCGGCGGCTATACTTCTATCGCCGTAGATGGTGACCGCGATCCGCATATCAGCTACTACGACGATACGAACGGAGACCTGCGCTACGCCCACAGGTCCGGTGGTGTCTGGACGCTCGAAACCGTGGACAGCGGGGGCGATGTGGGCGGGTTCACCTCCATCGCTCTGGACGACGATGATGAGCCGCGCATCAGCTACTACGACTTCGACGATGAGGCGCTCAAATATGCGCGTCTCACCGCCGGCGACTGGAACACCTCGACCGTCGTGGACGAGCAGGTGGCACAATATACATCCATCGTCCTGGGCTCCTCCGACAACCCGCGCATCGCTTTTGTCGACCTGAGCGAGAGCACGCTTACCGAAGCCTATTTCAGCAGCAGCACATGGCGATTCCGGGATATCGACAGCCTGCGCGATGTGGGTCTCTCCACCTCGCTGGTCTATAACGACACCAACAGCCGGCCATACATCAGCTACTTCAACGCCTCCAGCGCCGACTTGAAGTTCGCCTCCCGCCCCACCTCCGCCTGGCAGGTGGAAATTGTTACGGACGGCGGCGAGGTAGGGCTGTACACCTCGTTAGAGCTCGACCTGTACAATAATCCCAAGATCGCTTACTACAACGCCACCAGTAAGGAGCTGGGGTACGCAAACTTTACCGGTGGGACCTGGTATTTCGACACGATCGATACTAGCGGCGACGTAGGGCTGTACCCATCGCTGACCTTTGATTCGCTCAGCAATCCGCACGTTTCATACTACGACCTTGACAAGAAGGATCTCAAGTACGCCTATTGGAACGGCACCCAGTGGGTCATCCAGGTGGTTGACAGCGGCGGGGATGTTGGACAATTCACCTCCCTGAAATTGGACAGCGGGGGACGCCCGTTAATCAGCTACTACGATGCCTCGAACAAGGATCTCAAGCTGGCGCAATGGGACGGCGTCCAGTGGCTGCTGATAACCATTGACCAGACCGACGATGTCGGCAGGTACACTTCGATGGTGCTGGATTCGTTCGATACCCCGCGCATCAGCTACTACGACGCCACCAACGGCAATCTGAAATACATCACCTATACCACAGCCTGGATCTCCGAGGTGGTGGATCAGGTCAACAATGTCGGTCAGTACACATCGATAGACCTGGACAACACGCAAAGGCCGCATATCAGCTATTACGACGCCACGAAAGGGGACCTCAAGTTTGCCTCCCGTTGGGGCGGCTGGTTCACACAGTCGGCTGAGACCGTGGGCGATGTAGGTATGTATAGCTCTCTGGATATGGATGCCAACGGCATGCCGCACATCAGCTATTACGACGCCACCAACGGCGACCTGAAATACACGACCGCCAGCATCGCAGGCATCTACATCTACCTGCCCGAGCTTCTGGATAATCACTCGGACTGATCCAATCCCAACAAAAAAACCGGACGGCGCCATCGCCGCCCGGTTTTTTTTCTTAAGGTGAGTGGATGGGGGGGTAAAGGATCGCCTACCTCACGGCTGGATTTCGAAGACCGATCCAGCTGAGTTTCCCTGCCTGTCCGGGAAATAGAACTGCCAGGCGCGGGCAGGGATGACCTGGTACTCTCCGGGTTGGATAGCCGAGAGCACATAGGTCAGCTCATAGGTGCCAGCGGGCAGGTAGTCAACAGACCAGGCGATGCGATCGTCGTAGATGCGCGGGTTGTTGAACAGCCACCATCCCCAACCGTCCGCCAGCGGGTCGCCTGGATCGAAGTAGGTCACACTTCCAGGCGCCGGCTCCTCGTACTCGGGGATGAACTGTCGGGTAGTCTTCAAGCTTTCGTTCAGGATCTCCGCTCCAGCAGGGATGTAATCCTCCACGACCAGATGGTAGGCTGCCTCGTTCAAGGTCAGGGTCAGACGCGCCTTGACCAGATCTCCGGATGCGGACGATACGATGCTGGGGCAGCTTTCAGTCGTACAGGCGGCGCCCACGGGATAGTACGCTCGCATCACGCTGAGCCCGTTTTCCAGGGGCGCTACATCCTCGACCGGGCGGTTGACATTTAATGCCACTGTGTAATACAGGCGCCCCGGACCGGCCTCTCGCTTGATTTGTAAGGCGTTGGGGTCCTGCGGGAAGAGCTGGCTGACCGGCACACTGGTTTTGAAAGCGCCGCTCCCTCCTTCGGCCTGCTCGATAGCCAACGGCACGCCATTGAGCGCCGCGGTATATGCAAAGCTGCCGCTCAGGTCCCCGGTAGCCTGGATCACATGGTCCAGAGCCAGCAGAGTCCAGGCGGTTTCATACGTGGAGCTCCAGGAGCCATCCGCGCCGCGGTTCGAGACCAGGTAGCGCGTAGCATCTGCCAGCAGGGGTGATTCGGGATTGTATTGAGCCAGCGCAAAAGTCACCATGGCACTGCTGGTGAGAGGCGAGGTCAAATTCAGGAAACCAGGAGTCTTATCTTCCCAATGGGCGCCGGTAGCAGAACGCTGGGCGGTCGCTTCCAGGTCAGAGAACAGGGTGCGGGCATCCTGACTTCCAGGCGAAAGCCCTTCCAGGGTCAGGGCCAGCAAGGCGCCTGCCCACGGGTTGAGCTGGTCGCGCTGGTCGAACAGCGCCTGCGTCCTTGCCCGATCGCCTACGCCGGCCTGGGCAAGGGCGAAGTAGGTGAATACCAGGCGGTCAAGCTGCCAGGATTCGGTGGACATATTGGGGGTGTAGAGCGTGCCGTACAGGTATTCGACGGCGCGCTGGATCACGTTCTCGGAAACTTCCTCACCGGCATCCGCCGCCCGGGACAGCCCGAATAGCACGTAGGCGCTGATGTACGGGTCGCTGGTTTGGCCGCGCCACCAGCCCCAACCGCCATCCCCATTTTGGGCCGTTATCAGGCTCTGCAGCCCACTTTCCAGGGTGCGCTGCAAGCGGGCTTCCACGTCCGGCGAAACTGCCCCGGCAGCCTGCATGATGCGGTACGTCTCCAGGTTGGGAAGGAAGCGCGAGAGTGTTTGCTCGATGCACTCGTAAGGGTAATGCTCCAGGACGTCTAGGGCGCTTGCCATGGCGGCAGTGAGCGAGGGAGCCAGGTCGATATCCATCTGGCCTCCGCTAGGATCGAAGGTCCGCGGCAGGCTGACAAGCTCGAGCCGTTCGCCTTCTTCGTCGAGGATGCCGGTAGTACCAAAAGTCTGCGGGGCGAGGTAGCGCAGCACCGGCAGTGAGCCTGCCTCGGGTCGGGCAGCATCGCTCAGCTCGCCGGCATTGGCGGAGAAGAGCAGGTCGACACTTTCCACATCCTGGACGAGCGCCCACCACTCCAGGCGCTGCCTGCCGCCCGCCGGCACGCTGACCGATTGGCTGGCAGAGGCCGGCTCGTCCAGGAGGATGCCGCCTGCCTGCAGGGCAACCTGGACCTCCAGATCGCTGGCGATATTGTTCTGCACCACCGCCGCCACCTGCACATGGTCTCCAGCTACGAGGAAGCGTGGCACCACCGGACGTATCAGCAGGTCCTTGGTGGTGAGCAGATCTATCTCTCCCTGCCCAACCAGCGTATCGGGTGTGACCCCGCGCGCCAGAACCTGCCAGGTGGTCAGGTTATCCGGCAAGACCATGGTTACGCGGGCGCGACCCTGTGCATCGGTGATGATCTCAGCATCCCAAAAGGCGGTATCCAGGAAGCGCTCGCGCACGGAGGGAACCCCCATTCCATCTCCGCCTCCGCCCATACCGCCGTACATTAGCACATCCCGGTTGACATAGGCCGATAAGGCCAGACCGGTGCGGATGCCCAGGTTCTGGTTGCCATAGAAGGCTTCTTCGATAGGAACCACATTAGGCTCAGCCAGAGCAAGCACTGCTCTGTCGACCACCGAGAGCGAAAACTCGCCCTGCACAGGTTCCCCCTTCGAATCGGTCACCAGGATATCGAAAGCCACCTCATCGCCAGGACCGGTCTTTTCAGGCTGGCTCACCATCTCGACGGTGAAGGTCTGCTCAACCGGCGCCACCGGCAGATTGATATAGCCAACCCGGAAATCCGGTCGCCCATCCGTTGTATTTCCCAGCAGGGTGACTGAGAGGTACACGTTGGGAGCATCATCGCTGGTAAGCGGGAACTCCAGGCTGCTGCCGCCTGGGGAAAGAGTTACAACCTCGGAGCGCAAGACTACCCCGCGCTCGATGGTAACCAGGGCCGGTGATTCTTCGGAGAAAGGATTGGGAATGAACACCTGGGCGGTCTCGCCGGGCAGATATTTATCCTTATCGGGGCTCAGCTCGATGCGGTTGTTGGGCGTGCTCGGCCAGACCGCC
>CAZGIX010000025.1:0-34141 GCA_964525785.1 uncultured Anaerolineaceae bacterium | reverse complement strand
TTAATTGTTCGACGGCCTGCCGTTCCTGACCAGCTGCATAACCTCTTCTTTCCCGGTGTAAACACGCACCAGCTTGCCGTCCTGCATCTGCAGGACGCGGTCGACAAATTCGCACATGCGCAGGTCGTGCGTGACCATGATCCCGGCGCGGTTCTGCTCGTGGATCAACCCGGCAAAAGTCTCGACCACCTGGTAGGCGCGCTCGGTGTCCAGGCTGGCGGTCGGCTCATCCGCCAGGACCAGGCTTGGGTTGTGGATCAGGGCGCGGGCAATCGCCACACGCTGCTGCTGGCCCCCGGACATCTGTCCGGGCAGGTTGTGCAGCCGCTCGCCCAATCCGAGCCGCGCCAGCAGCTCGCGGGCGCGCAGCTTTCCGGCTTTATCCAGCTTATTGTTCAAGCGCAGCATTAACTCAACATTTTCGACCGCACTCAGGTAAGGGACAAGGTTGTTGGCCTGGAAGGTGAAGCCAATCTTCTCCCGGCGCAAGGCTGCCCGCTTCCTGTCGTCCAAGGAAGCCAGGTCCTGCCCATCCAGGATGATCTGCCCCGAGCTGGGCTGGAGCAGCGCCGCCAGGATGGAGAGCATGGTAGTTTTGCCAGAGCCGCTCGGACCTACCAGGGCGACGAACTCGCCGGCGGATACCTGAAAGGAGACATCGTCTACAGCCTGAATGGTCCCAGATTCGCTCTGGTAGGTTTTAATCACTGATTTTGTTTCGAGTGCGTATTCCGACATCGCAGCATCCATTATGAAGACAACCCCAGGGCTTTGAGCGGCTCAATCCGTACGGCATAGCGAATGGAAACCAACCCTCCCAAAGGTCCGATCAGCAGCATGGCGACCACCGCCAGGATCGAAGTGGTGCCGTTGAAGATGATCGGCACCGTGGGCGGGAAGGTGAGGGAGAACAAGAGAGTCAGCAGCCCACCGATCGCCACGCCGATCACCGTGACGATCACGATTTGAATTACCGAGGAGGCTGCCACAACCGGATTGGCAGTGCCGATCGCCTTGAGCACACCGATCTGAGCCACTTTCTGCAGAATCTGGATCTGGAAGAATCCGCCGATGACCAGTATGCCGATAAACAGGGTAAACCCGCCCTGCGTATTGAGCGTGCTCTGCTGCGCCGAATAACCTGGCAGAGCCTGAATGGCGTCCCGTAAGGTGGCGGTCTCGATCTTATCCACCTGGGAGACCAGCCGGCTGCTGACTTCCTCGATCTGGGCAGGGTCGTTCAACCTGACCAGGATGACATTGGCGGTCAGGTTCGAACTGTTCACCTCGGCTTCGGACTTCGGGCGAATTCGATCCCAGGTATTAAAAGGCACAAAGATGGACGGCTGCAGGGAATACTGCTGCCCGTCGGCTACGCCCACGATGCGAAGATCGTAGAATTCGTCGTTGGTGCCCTGTGTCACGCGCAGGGTGAGCGTATCACCCAGTGCCAGATCGCTGCGCAGGGCTGTGTTGCCGTCGATGATGACTTCCTTACCCTGGTCAGAAGTGAGCTGGCTGCCTTCAACCACCCGAGGCTCGCCGGTGTGACCTGGTTCGACGCCCAGCATGGATACTTTTAGGGTTTGCTCGCCATCGGGCAGTATCAAGTTGGCGCTGGCGGTTCCGAGCATGCCGGCATCCGCGATACCGTCCACACGCCGCACGGCTGCCAAGCGCTCGCGTCCCAGGCGGCTGGCAGAGATCAGCAGGTCCGATTTGGCCTGGTAAACGATCAACTGGGCGTCAAGCTTAGAGATGTATTCGCGATTCCCATTGCCCAGGCCTTCTCCCAGGGCTGCAATAAAAAGCACCAGAAGGGTGATCAAAGCGATAACCAGGCTGACCAGGAGAAAGCGGGCGCGGTTGCGCCATACTTCTTTGACAGCCAGATAACCCGAAACAGAAAAAATTTGTTTCATGAGCTGGTACCTCAAAGCGATAAATAATCAAATCAGCGATCAGGCGGTGCCGGACCCCAACGGTCCATTAAAGGATCGATCCCAGCGAGTGGAGAGCACTCCGCTCAGGAGCAGATCCAGCGGCGGGTGGTCGGCAATGTGATCGTAGTAATAGGGGAGCAAAATACGCCCTTCCTTGCTGATGATGAAAGTGCCGGACATCTGCATGGCGTCTTGCCCTTCCGGTGGAGCCTCGACAGCATAGCCTTTACCTCGCGATCGAGAGACCGCGGTCCACACCTTGGGGTTAAGGAAGGTTTGGAAGATGCTGCCGCGTTCCAAACCATAAGCCTGGTAGGCTTTACGCTGCGGATCCGAAAGGCAGCGCAAACCGGGGGCATACTGTTGGGCGAAAATTGCGCTGGCCTCGGGCGAGCCCTGCATGATGACAGCAATTTCCAGGCCGGTTTTCTCGATGCGCTCCGCCCCGGAGACCAATTCCTCCAACATTTCTTTACACTGTGTGCAACCGAAATGGCGAGTAAAAGCCAGCAGCAGCGTCCTTCCTCCCCAGAGGCTGGAAAGCTGCACTGGCTCTCCAGCGGTATCGAGCAGCTCCAGGTTGGGAGCGCGGCTATTGAATGTCAATTGTTTGTTTTTGACCATGGTGTCCCCTGTTATCTCAGCGGTGGTTCATCTGACTCTGGGCAGCGTAATAAGCAATCCAGTTGGTGATCGGAGTGCTTACCATCCCCAGTTCGTCCCGTAAGATATCACTGTAGGCAGACAGGTAACGTATGAGAGTCTCCTCGGTGATATTGCGACCGGTGAGCAGCTTCTTCACCCATTCGAGATCTGCCTCGAGAAAGGCAGGGTCGCCAAATTCAAGCGCCGCGGCGAGCCCATTGCCGAAGAAAGAGTTGGCATCCCTGATGTATTTGCCTGGCACATGATTGGCTTGCAGCTTGCCAGCCACAGCCAGGTCGATCAGCGGGCGTTTGTCCCGATACAGCCTGGCGAGCGCCTGGTGGGTCTCGGGCAGATCGATCCCAGGCGGAGCAGGGGTGCGAGCGATCACCAGGCGTTCAACGTTCGGCAATGCCCCTGCTATAGTTTCACCCAGGAAATGGGCCGGTATGAGCGCACGCAACCGGGGGGCGCGGTTGAAGATCAAGCCCCCGTAAGCTAAGAGATAACCTGATCCCTGGAGGGCCAAAGCCGTAGCTCGAAGGCTGGTAGCTGTGGTAAGCTGCTGGGCAGCCAGGACGATCAAATCCGGTTGGATGGTGGCTGCGGTTTCCCCCAGACGATCCAGGGGGATGTCGGCACCCAGATAGATGACCCTCAGCCCTCTGCGCGCCAGGAAAAGGCTGATTTGCAGGACAGGCAAGGTATGCTGCTCACCTGGGGGGCAGCCGATCAGCACGGTCTGCGAGCGCGTGGGTCGAGGGGTTGCCGCGAGGAGTGTTTCCAGCCGGCGGGTAGCCAGCTCAGAGGCGAAATGCTCTTGCTGGACGGAGGCCTGATCGAGATACCAGTAGCTGCCGATATCTCTTATCCCCTCCTGGATGATCTCTGTGCACACCGTCTCGATCGGGTAAATGGCGAAAGCCTGATTGAGAATATCGTCTGCCCTGAGGCTGTCAAAAGCCAGGTTGGCTTCCGACCATTTTTGGCGCAGGGTTTCGACCCGTGTATCTCCAACAGGCAGGCTAACAGAAATCGGAGGCGTACCCGACGGCAAATATTCCATCAATGGATCGCGACCGGCCTCGAGGATATCATTCCATAGTTTTACTGCGTGGCTGATACTGAGACCCTCTGCGTTGCGGGCCTTCAGCCAGTTCACGGTGGCAATATCGTATTCAGAATACAGCCGATGACCGCCTTCTGTACGCTCGGGCTTGGGGAGCCCGTAGCGGCGCTCCCAGGCGCGCAGAACGTCGGCTTTAAGACCCGTCTCTCGCAGCACAGCTTTCAAATTATAGGTAGGGGATTGACTTAACATGTCTCACCTTGGTAATCTTATAAGATTTTGGCTGAGTATAGTATACCACGTGTCTATAAATTGTCAAGGAAATATCCAGATTATTCTTGACAAATCATGGATACTTTGGTAGAATCAGCCTAATTAGTAATAAATATCTCAATAAGCAATAATTGGCAGTGATCAAGGAGCGGTTATGAGAGTGATTATTACGGGTGGAAGCGGCCTGATCGGCCGCGCTCTGGCAAATGACCTGGCGAAAGATGGGCACGAAGCCATCATCCTTACCCGCGGTTCTCGGCCGGTCACGAACCTGCCGGCGGGCATTCGTATGGAGAAATGGGATGGACTTACGGATCAAGGCTGGGGGAAGCTGGCTGATGGGGCGGACGCAATCGTCAACCTGGCGGGTGAGAACCTGTCAGCCGGTCGGTGGACGGCGAAGCGTAAACGGAGCATCGTAGAGAGCCGTACCAACCCCGGCGCCGCCGTCGTACAGGCCGTCCAACACGCAGCGGTCAAGCCGCGAGTGGTGATCCAATCCTCGGGTGTTGGCTACTATGGACCGTGCAGCCGCGAACTGATCAGTGAGGATACTCCCGCGGCGAATGATTTCCTGGCCGAAGTTTGCCAGGTCTGGGAAGGCAGCACGCAGGGGGTCGAAGCACTGGGGGTGCGCAGGGTAGTAACGCGTTCAGGGGTCGTCCTCAGTACGAGATCTGGCGCCTTACCGCGCATGCTGCTGCCTTTCAAGTTTTTTGCCGGAGGCCCTTTAGGCTCAGGCGAGCAGTGGCTGTCCTGGGTCCACCTGGATGATGAGGTGCGAGCCGTGCGGTTCCTGATCGAAACCCCGGAAGCGGATGGTGTGTTCAATATCTCTGCCAGGCCAGTGACCAACCGGCAGTTTGCGCAGGCCATCGGAAAAGTTATGCGCCGGCCTGCGTTTTTCAAAGTGCCTGCCTTCATCATCCGCCTGCTTTTTGGCGAGATGAGCACCGTTGTGCTGGATGGGCAGCATGTCTCTTCGAAACGCCTGACAGACCTGGGTTTTCAATTCTGTTTTCCCGAGGCAGAGGCGGCGCTGAAAGATTTGCTGGGGCGCCGGAAGAACTAACGAATGCGCATTTTTAATGAATATCTCCACCGCTTCCGGGTCAACGCCCCTCTATCCAGCGTGGCAGCTTTTCACCAACAGCCAGCCAGTATGGGTGCGATTACCCCGCCGCCAATTCGTGCAGAGCTGCAGCGCGCACCAGTATCGTTATCCAACGGTGGAGCCATGGATTTCACCTTATGGTTTGGCCCATTACCCATTCGCTGGTCGGCATGCATTGAGGATGTCTCAGAAGCGGGTTTTACAGACCGGCAAATCAGCGGTCCGTTCTCGCAGTGGGTGCATCGACATTCCTTTCTCGCGCTGGACGAGCGCACAACCGAGGTGACTGATCAGATATCTTTACGCTTGAAATCCCACCTGCTGTGGGGACCGGTTGGGCTGGGATTTCGACTTGGGATGCCGCTGCTGTTTGCCTATCGCGCCTGGAAAACGCGCCGCTTGCTCGAAAGAGGAGCTGGATAATGTTGAGGGCAGTTGTCATCGGTGCAGGAATCGGTGGGCTGTCCGCAGCGGCTGCTCTGAGGCGTGCGGGCCTAGATGTCACAGTCCTGGAGGCCCACACCTATCCGGGAGGCTGCGCCGGGACATTTTTCCATCAAGGCTATCGCTTTGACGCAGGCGCAACCCTGGCGGGTGGTTTCTACCCAGGCGGACCGATGGACCTGCTGGCCAGGGCTGCAGGTATCGCCCAATGGCCGGGGAGACCGGCTGATCCGGCGATGGTGGTGCACCTTCCAGATGGAGCACAGGTTGTCCGCTCGGGCGATGACACCCGCTGGGATGAATACAGAGGCGCATTCGGAGAGGCCTCTCTGTCCTTTTGGCGCTGGCAGGAAGACACGGCTGACGCGCTGTGGGACCTGGCCCTGGGGCTGCCAGCCTGGCCGCCGCAGAGCCTGGCAGATGCCAGGAACATCGCCAGCCTGGGTATGCACTGGCTGGGGAACGGCGGCTCCGGCACGCTGAAGGCACTGCCAGACCTGGCTCTGGATGTATTTCGTCCAGTGGCAGATCATCTGCGCGGGCTGCCAGATCGGCTGCGGCTGTTCGTCGATGCCCAACTGCTGATCTCTGCCCAGGCAACCAGCCAGGGTGCAAATGCCTTGTACGGAGCTGCAGCGCTCGACCTGCCGCGGCGCGGCGTCTTCCACCTGGAAGGCGGCATGGGAAGCATTGCGAAGCTGCTGGCCCAGGCGGTGGTGGATAACGGTGGACGGGTGCTGTACCGCCAGGAGGCGTCTCGCATCTGGCACGTAAGAGGCAGGCCGGCAGCAGTGGAAACGCGTCGCGGCGACATTTTCAATGCAGACCTGTTTATCGCCAACCTTACTCCCTGGAACCTGTCCAGCTTGCTTGGGGATGCGGCTCCACAGCGTTTATCCCGCTTGCCTGCGCGCCCGCGTGGGTGGGGGGCATTTGTGGTCTACATTGGGGTGGATGGCTCGGCAGTCCCGGCCAATTTCCCCCTCCACCACCAGGTGGTCCTGCGCCGTCCGCTCGGCGAAGGAAACACGGTCTTTCTTTCGATAAGCCCGGAGTGGGATGGAAAGCGCGCTCCCGCCGGCAAGCGCGCGCTCACCCTGAGCACGCATACCGACTTGAATCTGTGGTGGGATTTGCTAGAAAGCGATCCCGAAGCCTATGAAGAGCGCCAGGCCCAATACGCGGATCGCCTGCTGGCAGCAGCAGAGCAGGCGATACCCGACCTGCGGTCGGCTGCGGAGCTGGCATTACCGGGCACGCCAGCGACTTTCGAGCGCTACACACGGCGTGCCAGGGGGTGGGTAGGTGGATTCCCGCAGGTTAATTTGCTGCAAAATCCGGGAGCAAAGTTGGGCGACAATCTATGGATGGTCGGTGACAGCATCTTCCCGGGTCAATCCGTAGCGGCGGCAGCCCTGGGCGGTCTGCGCGTGGCGGGTGCAATTTTGCGGGAGCAGGACCTGCCTGTAGCGGGACGGGCTGAACAGGTGAAGGTGGCTGCATGAAGACCGCGCTGTGGTGGGTACGCCGCGATCTGCGCCTGAGCGATAACCAGGCCCTGGCAGCCGCCCTGAAACAGGCCGAGCAGGTGGTGCCTGTATTTATAAATACTCCCCAACTGGTGAACTCGCCCTATGCAGGGGAAAAACGGCTGGCTTTTCTCTATGAAGGCTTGCGCGCTCTGGATAGCAAATTACGCCAACGGGGCAGCTATCTGGTCGTTCGCAGGGGGGATCCTGTCCTGGCCTTATCGGAGCTGTACCAGGAGGTCGGGGCGGAATCGATTTTTGCAGAAGCTGACTATTCGCCCTTTGCGCGCCGCCGCGACCAGACGGCTGCCAGATCACTGCCCATTCATTTCACTTCGGGACTGATGATGTATTCCCCGGAGGCTGTTCTCAAAGCGGAAGGCACGCCCTATACGGTGTTCACGCCTTACAGCAAGGCCTGGCTGGCGCAGCCCTGGCCCGGTGACCCGCTGCCTGCAGCGGCTCATATACCCACACCACCGGGGATCCGGGGTGAAGATGTTCCCAGCGACCCGCGGCTGCCCGCGGATGTGCCCTTTCGAGCCGGAGAAGACGAAGCACAGCGCCGCCTTGAAGCTTTCGCGGAGAATGGGATTTTCCACTATGGAGAGGGGCGCAACCGCATGGATTTGGCGGGAACGTCTGGATTATCGCCTTACCTGCGCTTTGGGATGCTCTCTGCACGCCAGGCAGCTGCCACAGCCAGGTTGGCCGAGGCACGGGCTGCTGACGCAACCGCACGTCGCAGCTCGGAAGCCTGGCTAAATGAGCTGATCTGGCGCGAATTCTATATCACCATCCTCTATCACTATCCGTTTGTACGCAAGACCGCCTTTCGCCAGGCGCTGCGCGACCTGCGCTGGGTGAACGATACCGAAGATTTCTCCGCCTGGGCGCAGGGGCACACCGGCTACCCGGTAGTAGACGCGGCCATGCGGCAGCTCCTGCAAACCGGCTGGATGCACAACCGGGCGCGCATGATCGTCGCCTCGTTTCTGACCAAAGATCTGCTGGTGGATTGGCGTTGGGGCGAGCGGCATTTCATGCAGCATCTGGTCGATGGCGATCCGGCATCCAACAACGGCGGTTGGCAGTGGACGGCAGGGACAGGCACCGATGCCGCACCCTATTTTCGGATCTTCAACCCCGTCCTGCAGAGCATGAAGTACGATCCGGAGGGAGCATTCATCCGCAAGTTCGTCCCGGAGCTGACCAAAGTGCCGAACGAGTTCATTCATAGCCCCTGGAAGATGCCGTTGGAGCTTCAGACACAGCTAGGCTGCCTTATCGGAAGGGATTATCCCGCGCCGATTGTAGACCATAAAATGGCGCGTGAGCGCACATTGCAGATATACAGACAATAAATTTCGATTGTTCACCGGTGACACCCTCACCGGAGATAAAGAAGGAGAAAAAATAAAATGAAAGACACTATCCGACAAATCACCGTTGTGGCGACCATCATTGCCACTCTCATCGTCAATATCCTGGCGAACGCCCTGCCGCTGAACGGGTTGAACACGGGCGAGATTTCGGACCGCTTCCAGGTCTATTTCGTACCCGCGGGCTATGTTTTTTCAATTTGGGGCCTCATATATATCGGCTTGATCGCCTATGCCATCTATCAGGCGCTCCCATCGCAGCGCCAGAATCCCCGCCTGCAAGCTGTTGGCTGGTGGGTTTCTCTCGGCGGGATTGCCAACATGACCTGGATCTTCCTCTGGCATTATGAGCAGTTTCCGCTGACAGTGATCGCCATGCTGGTTTTACTTGCCACACTCATTATCACCTACCTGCGGCTGGGTATCGGCCGGACAGCGGTATCAACGGCCGAGAAGTGGGCGGTGCGCGTGCCGTTCAGCATCTACCTGGGCTGGATCACAGTTGCCACTGTTGCCAACGTGACCTCGCTGCTGGATTACCTGCAGTGGGATGGATTTGGGATCGCTCCTGAGATCTGGATGGGAATAATCCTGGCGGCGGTATTGGTGATTGCAGCCCTGATGAGCTTCACCCGCCGCGATGTGGCTTACATACTGGTCATCCTGTGGGCGTTGGCAGGGATTGGTCTCAAGCACGCGGATGTTACCGCGGTAGCCCTCCCAACCTGGATCACCTTTGGACTGGTGGCGTTGAGCCTGATCGCGGCGTTCTTACTAATCAAACCGGAACAGAAATTGAAAGCAGCAGTATAAACTGCGTAGAGGAGCTATCTTATGCCCCAGGTCACACTCAACACCCCCGCTCCTGATTTTGCACTTGAGAATTTTCAGGGCGAAACGATACAGCTTTCTGATTTCAAAGGAAGGGCGAATGTACTGCTGGTATTCAACCGCGGTTTTACCTGACCTTTCTGCCAGCGGCATATGGCGCAGTTGCGCCAAGACTATCAGGAATTTGTCAAACGGCATACGCAAGTGATCGTGGTTGGTCCTGAAAATGCCGGATCATTTAAAGCCTATTGGCAGAAGCATGATTTGCCATTCATCGGTCTGCCCGACCCAAAGGCAAGTGTGCTCAAACTGTACGGGCAGAAAGTTGAACTGTTCAAGCTGGGACGGATGCCGGCCCAGGTGATCGTGGATAGAGACGGCGTGGTGCGCTTCGTCCACTACGGTCATGCAATGTCTGATATCCCCGAAAACGCTGAACTCCTGCTGCTGCTGGATCAGCTGGAAGAAAAAGTTGGAGACAAACCATGAGCATCTTAATGATCCTCAAAATCATTGCAGCACTGGCAACTGCGGCGACCGGATTGCTGGCTTTGGTGAGACCAACTGCCGTTTATGGCTTTACCGGTCTCACTGCCCCGGGGGCACGCGGTATATCGGAAATCCGGTCGATCTTTGGCGGATTGTTCCTTGCCCTGGGACTGGCGCCGCTTTTTCTTGGCGAGACGGCATACGTGATGCTCGGCATCGGCTATTTGGCGATTGCAGCAGTGCGGCTGGTCTCTATCTTTATCGACAAATCTACGGACTCATCCAATTTGATCAGCCTGGCAATCGAGATTGTATTGGGTGTCATCCTTATCCTGAGGTAGTCATATGACCGTTCGAATTGTCACGGACAGCACGTGCGATTTACCTGCTGAGACCAATGACCCCTATGGGATCCATGTTGTGCCGCTCTACATTAACGTAGGGAGGCAGGGCTATCTGGACGGTATCGATATCACACGCGAGGAGTTCTACAACCGGCTGCCGGTCTATCCGGAGCAGCCCACCACGGCTGTGCCATCCATCGAGAGATTTCGCGCGGCATATAATACCCTGGCAGACGAGGGCGCTCATGAAGTTTTATCCATCCATATCGCCAGTGCGTTGAGCGCGGTGGTGGATGTGGCGCGGGCTGCAGCGCAAGAAACGACCTCGGTGCCAGTTACGGTTATCGATTCACAGCAGCTCAGCCTGGGGACCGGTTTTTTGGTCGAGACCGCGGCGCGGATGGCAGCATCCGGCAGCTCTGCTGCCGAAATCCAGGTCGCACTCGATGACCAGGTCAAGCGCAGCCATGTATTCGCCGCCCTGGACACGCTGGAATTCCTGAAGCGCAGCGGGCGGATGAATAAATACGTGGTTAGTTTTGCCACGCTGCTACAGATCAGGCCGATCTTGACCATGTACGACGGCAAACCCGGCACAGAGCGCGTGCGCACACGCACGCGGGCCCTCAACCGGCTGGTCGAGATGCTGGCGGCAGTGGGCCCACTGGAACGGGTGGCAATTGTCCATACGCATGCTCTACCTGAAGGCGTGGCTGAACTGCGTTCCCTGGCAGAGCACTTGCTTCCAAAAGGGGATATCCTAAGCCAGGATATCACCCCGGTTATTGGAGCGCATATCGGTCCAGGTGCCCTTGGATTTGCTGCTGTCGGGGTATCGCAATAATATAGAATAACGGAGGACGAGAAATGGATTTCATGTCGATCTATATGATCCTGGGCGCTATCATTCTCGGCTTGATGATCCTGCTCTGGCTGGTCAGCCTGGCGCTGAAGAATTCGAGCATCGTAGATATCTTTTGGGGCACAGGCTTTGTCGTGGTTGTCTGGGCGGTGTTCCTGCTCACTCCAGGCGGATTCGAGACGCGCAAGTGGTTGATCAGCATCCTGGTTACGATTTGGGGATTGCGTCTATCGCTCCATATCCTGTGGCGAAATTGGGGCAAGCCAGAAGATTTTCGGTACCAGGTATGGCGCAAAGAAGCCGGCGCAGCCTGGTGGTGGCGAAGTTTCTTCAAGGTGTTCCTGCTGCAAGGCTTCTTACTTTGGATCATCTCCACGCCCCTGCTGGCGGCGCAGATCAGCGCCCAGCCTGATCGCCTGATATGGCTCGATATCCTGGCGGTGCCTGTCTGGCTGGTGGGCTTTACCTTCGAAGCTGCAGGCGATTGGCAGCTGGCGCGCTTCAAGGCGAATCCGGCCAATAAGGGCAAGGTCCTGCAAACCGGCGTGTGGCGCTACACGCGCCATCCCAACTATTTTGGCGATGCCACGCAGTGGTGGGCATATTACCTGATTGCATTGGCTGCCGGTGGATGGTGGACGATCTTCAGCCCGATCATTATGACCGCATTACTGATGCGCGTATCGGGGGTAGCCCTGCTCGAAAAGACACTCAAAGAAGAAAAACCGGGCTACAAAGAGTATATTGAGACAACCAGTGAGTTCATCCCCTGGTTCCCGCGCAAGAAATAATCCGTCCCAGGTAGGAAGATAAACATGAAAATCGCCAAGAGCATCGCTCTTGCCGGTCTGCTGGCTATGACCGGCGTCTTGATCTATGGCTTCACCACCGGAGATTTTTTCGCTGAAGGGTCCAGGCTGCTGGCAATGCCCTGGGGGATCGTGTCGCTGGTGGATCTCTATGTTGGCTTCGCCCTGTTCTCCTGCTGGATTGTATACCGCGAGAAAGCGCTGCTGCCCTCGGTCATCTGGGTGATCTTGATGATGGTGCTGGGTTTCTGGGCCGGTGCGTTGTATACATTCATCGCCTTACAGACCAGCGGCGGCGATTGGAGGCGGGTCTGGCATGGAAAGAGAGCCATTGACTGAATACCATTGCGAGGCATTTATTGTGAGCGGACCTAAGCAGGTAAAGAAGTGGTGGCTGATCATCATCAGCATAATTGGGGGAACCGCAGTCCTTGTGAGCTATGTGTGGGGTTTCCTGGCCCATCCCACCGCCGGGCAAATCTTATGGGGTGGGGTGCCACAGGCTATCCGTCCGTTCTATACGGCGGGCATGCTGCTGGCAGCCGCAGGCTATTTTGCGTTCTCTTACTTTATTGTATTTCGACTGAATGCGCAGGAGACACAGGTGACCCATCGGTTCGGATATGGGCTGTTTATTGCCCTGTATGCGGCGATTCTGTTGCCATCTGCGCTTTGGATGCCGCTCGCATTCGCGGCGATAGAGCAATCCAGTACGACCTTACTCTGGGTCGTACGGATAGTTTTGGCGGTAGTTGGAGCAGCTTCCCTGGGACTCTTGGCTGCACTACTGAAGGTTAAGCCACGCCAGCCTTTGTGGGCGCACCGGCTTGCCCTGGTTGGAAGCGCCGCCTTCTGCTTCCAGACTGTGCTGTTGGACGCCATCGTGTGGGGAACTTTCTTCCGGGTGGGATAGAAAGCTGAATGTAACGAGCAGGTAGTGCCATTCGTTTCTTCGGATATAATAGATAGATTGGAAATTAAGTCCCGAAAGGGGGCGGGATACGCGCGCCGGACAGGCCAAATTGCGGTATTAAACAAACCGGATGGTAATTATTACGAGAAAGAAGCCTGTGCTGTTTTTTATATACAGCGGTAGGAGATTTCAATGAGCATCGAGAGAAAAGGGATCTTTAAATTTTCAGGTATGGATGTGACTGTGGTCGGAGCGGACATGCAGGTTGGCCAACAAGCCCCAGAGTTCACAGCCACGGGAACAGATTGGTCGGAGGTAAACGCCTTAGAGAACACCCGGGGTAAAGTGCGCATTATTGGCTCGCTGCCATCATTGAGCACCTCGGTTTGCGACCGAGAAACCCGGCGCTTCAACCAGGAGGCTGCCAGCCTGGGCGAAGATATCGCCATCCTCATGGTGAGCATGGACGTCCCTTATACATTGCGCAATTGGTGCGCCGCGGCGGGCGTGGACAAGGTGCTCACCCTGTCGGATGCGAAGACCGCCGGATTTGGCGAGAAGTACGGCGTCTTGCTGAAAGAGCCGCGTGTTTTTCGGCGCGCCATTTTTGTGGTCGACCGTCAGGAAAAGATCGTATACGTGGATTACATGCCCGTCGTGGGTAATGAGCCTAAATACGAAGAGGTGCTCGCAGCCGCCCGCGCCGCTCTTGATTCCACCAGAGCGGGATAGCCGGTGCAGCCCGGTACTTGTTTACCTGCGGAGATGGTGAAAGAGAGGTTTATATGGTGAATGTAATCTTGGTGTCAGATGCTTCGAAAAATATACATAATCCATATAACGACCTGCCATCGATGGATGATTCCATGCGGATGCGCCTGACGGTGCGCACACATATCTGGCGCCCGCCCACGGATGTGTACGAGGTTGACGACAGTCTGGTTGTTCGCATGGAAGTCGCCGGTATGCTTGATGTGGATTTTTCAATTGTGCTGGACGGGCGTTTATTATCGATCCGGGGGGCGCGACCTGATTCACCGGAAAAAAGGGCATACTACCAGATGGAGATCCCGTTTGGGGAATTTGGAATAGATATCGATTTGCCGTATGCAGTAGACAGCTCACAGATCGAGGCGGTTTATGCCAATGGTTTCTTGCGCATCTTGTTGCCTAAGATGCGCCCACATAAGGTATCCATTGAAGAATAAGTGGTTTGGCTTGATCCGAGAGGACGGTTAACCGACTGGCTATGCCTGCATCACGTTGGATGACAAATATCCTGTACGATATGTTTGATTTCTTTGATCCGGATGAAATGACACTCGAGGAATTGATCTTCAAGCCAATTGTTCCCCATGTGATCGATAACCAGGGAGATGAGAGCGGATTGGCTCCAGCACCAGAGGAGACCCAATCACAGATTCCTCCAGAACTTCCCGTTCTGCCGCTGCGCGGCCTGGTTGTCTTTCCCCAAACAGCAGTACCTCTGACGATCGGGCAGCCGCGATCCATCCGACTAATCGATGATGTGGTAGCCGGTGATGAGAGGCTGATTGCCCTGGTGGCCTCGCGCAACCCCGACCTGGAGTCCCCTGGCCCACAGGATCTATACGCTATCGGCACCGTTGCCATGGTGCACCGCTTATTCCGGGCTCCAGATGGCACCATACGTCTGGTTGTGCAGGGATTGGTGCGCTGCCGGATAGACGAATATGTCCAGGAGGAGCCCTATCTTAAGGGCAGGATCAGCCATATTCCTGAGCAGGTTGAGGAGGGAGCGGAGGTAGAAGCGCTAGCTCGCAACGCGCGTGAGCAGTTTGGGCGCATTGCAGAGATGATCCCCTCCATTCCAAGAGAGCTGGTGTCGTCGGTGCTGTCTTTGGAAGAGCCGCTGCAGACAGCCTATACAGTGGCAAACTACCAACGGATGGAGCTCGAGGATGCGCAGATGCTCCTGGAGATGGATTCAGCCTCAGAGAAGCTGCACAGGCTGGCCAGCATACTGGTGCGTGAGATTGAAGTGCTGGAAATCGGACAAAAAATCCAGAATGAAGCTCGCTCCGAGATCGATAAAGTCCAGCGCGAGTATTTCTTGCGCGAGCAGCTCAAAGCCATCCAAAAAGAACTGGGAGAGGGCGATGAGCAGGCGGCGGAGGTCGAAGAGTTCCGCAGTAAGATCGAATCTGCAGGCATGCCGGAGGAGGCCGAGAAACAAGCCCGCCGAGAATTGGACCGCCTCTCGCGCCTGCCTACTGCGGCGGCAGAGTACGGCGTGATCCGCACCTATCTGGACTGGCTGGTATCTTTGCCCTGGTCGGCAGCCACACCGGATAACCTGGATATCGCCCATGCCCGCAGCGTCCTGGACCAGGATCATTACGGGCTGCAAGATATCAAAGAGCGCATTCTGGAATTCCTGGCTGTGCGGAAGCTGCGCGGGGAGCGCGCCGGAGAGCTGGTAGCTGATGAGGATGAAATTCATCGCCTGCGCGAAGGTGCGATATTATGTTTCATTGGCCCTCCGGGTGTGGGAAAGACGTCATTGGGGCGGTCAATTGCCCGAGCGATGGGCAGGAAATTTGTGCGCATATCGTTGGGCGGGATGCGCGATGAAGCCGAGATCCGCGGCCACCGGCGGACATATATCGGCGCCATGCCCGGCAGGATCCTGCAGGCGCTGCGCCGGATCGAGACCTGCAATCCGGTTTTCATGCTGGATGAGGTCGATAAGCTGGTCTTCGATTTCCACGGGGACCCGGCATCGGCACTGCTCGAGGTGCTTGACCCCGAGCAAAATGCCGAATTCCGCGATCACTACCTGGAAGTGGCTTTCAACCTCTCCCAGGTGATGTTTATCACCACGGGTAACTCATTAGAGACCATCCCGGGGCCTTTGCGCGACCGCATGGAGATTATCCAGCTCTCAGGCTATACCGACAACGAAAAGATCGCCATCGCGCAGCAGTATCTCATCCCGCGCCAGGTGCGGGAAAATGGCTTGCGCCCTGAAGAGGTGACCTTTACTCGTCCAGCACTTGAGAGGATTATTCGCTCATACACGCGTGAAGCCGGTGTGCGCAATTTGGAGCGGGAGATCGGTGCGGTATGCCGTAAGGTGGTCACAAAGATCGCTGAAGGGAAAGACAGCCGGGTGGAGATAACCCCTGAATCCGTGCGCGTGTATCTTGACCGCCCAATCTACTTTGATACTGAAGAGATTGCCCAGCGCACTTCCTTACCCGGGGTAGCTACCGGCCTGGCATGGACACCTGTCGGCGGGGATGTATTGTTTATCGAGGCGACCGCGATGCCAGGCGGGAAGGGATTTCAAGTCACGGGTTCGCTCGGGAACGTGATGCAGGAATCGGCGCGCGCGGCGTTGTCTTACGTGCGATCGCGTGCCGATCAGCTCAAACTCGACCCATCCTTTTTCGACAAACACGATATCCACCTGCACGTTCCTGCCGGCTCGACACCCAAAGATGGGCCTTCGGCTGGCGTGGCGATGGCAACTGCCCTGGTTTCGCTGGTAAGCGGATCGCCCGTACGACCCGATGTCGGGATGACCGGGGAGATCACTCTGCGCGGGCAGGTACTGCCGGTAGGTGGCATCAAGGAAAAAGTACTGGCTGCCCATCGCAGCGGACTCAAGACGGTGATTCTGCCGGTGCGCAATGAAGGCGATCTGGAAGATCTACCCGATGAAGCCAGGAATGATATCCAGTTCGTCTTTGCTGAGGGCGTCGATGACGTGCTGCGCGCAGCACTCGAAAACTTCCCTGTGAAACCCAAACGCCGCTCCGCAACCAAGAAAGACAAGGAAAATCGAGAAAATGTCGAAGGTGATGGTCATCGAGGATGACGCAACCATGCTCTCGCTCCTTGTGGCTCTTCTAGAGATCGAAGGGTTCCAGGTGTCGCAGGTTAGCCAGAATTATCAAGTACATCAGGTTGTGCAGGCAATTCAACAAGAAAGGCCAGATCTGGTTTTACTGGACATACAGCTCAGCCAGTTCAGCGGTTTTGAGCTGCTGGACAAACTGCGGCAAGATGCAGCCACCTCTGACTTGCGCGTGTTGATCTCGTCGGGGCGAGATGTGGGCCACGAATGTATACAAGCAGGAGCGGATGATTTCATAATGAAGCCGTTCATGCCGGACGAATTAATTACCAAAATACATACTTTATTAGGATGACTACTGTGGGAAAAAGAAAAAGTCGCGCCACACTTCAGTGGAGCACAATCGATTTACATTTACATACACCGGCCTCCGGGGATTATCAACAACTGGAGGTCAGTTATCTGGATATCTTGCAGCGCGCCGAAGGGCGCGGTCTGGATATCATTGCCTTCACAGACCATAATTCGGTCGCTGGCTATCGGAAGATGCAGGAAGAGATCCGACAGCTTGAATTCCTGGAGACGCTGCACCGATTAATGCCGGAAGAGCAAGTCCGGCTGAACGAATACCGCCGCCTGATGTCAAAAATCCTGGTGCTGCCGGGCATAGAGGTCACTGCTACCTTTGGATTTCACATCCTGGGGATCTTCCCACCTGAGAAGCCGGTGAGAGATATTGAACATCTGCTGATCTCCCTGCGCATACCCACCGACCAGTTGGATTTAGGGTCAGCAACTGTGGGAGCTACTTCGGATGTCCTGACAGTCTACCGGCTTATTGCTGAAGCAGGTGGTCTGGTCATTGCCGCCCATGCAAATTCCAGCAATGGGGTGGCGATGCGCGGCTTCCCATTCGGAGGCCAGACCAAGATTGCCTATACCCAGGATGAGAACCTGCACGCACTTGAGGTGACAGACCTGGACCAAAAGAACAAGCGCTCTACGGCAGCATTCTTCAACGGCACAAAACCAGAATACCCGCGACGGATGCACTGCATCCAGGCATCAGATGCACACCGACTGACCATGGATCCGCTGCGCAAGAAAAATCTGGGAGTGGGTGACCGGGCGACCGATGTTTTCCTGCCGGACGTGAGCTTCGAGGCATTGATTGAGCTCTTTCAGAGCAATGACTTCGCCCGCACGAGACCGCACCAGCATACCACCGAACCGGCCTTTGACTTTATCCGGGCTGAACAGGAAGAAGGTGCCAACATCATCCAGGACTTTCACGAAGGTCATTCAATCCGGGGAGGCAAGCGCTATGCCATCATTGCCGATGTTTGTGCTTTCGCCAACACGAATGGCGGAATACTCTATATCGGTTTGACCGCCGATCCGAACAAACCGGTCAGCGGTGTTCCCGATGCAGAACAGGCGATTACACAGCTTGAAAATGAAATCAGCAGCAAGATCAGCCCGCCTCTGCAGTGCACCCTGGATATTCATGAGACCGGCGGGAAGAAAATTATCCGCATCCTCATCCCGCGCGGAGAAGATCCCCCTTATGCGGTAGATGATAACAAGATCTACATCCGGTCAGAAGCAGAGACCGGACTGGCAGTGCGAGATGAGATTGTCGAGCTGGTGGTGCGCGGTGCGGCGAGGAAGATGCAGGAGATCGAGCCTGCCAGTCAACCACCGGCTGCAGTCGTGGATTCTATCCATGAGACCTTGACAGCCAGTTACGAGGCAGAGTCGCCGCCCCGTACGGGTGTAGAAGTGGTGTCGGTTGATGAGCGCAGCGGCGAGAAATATTTCACTGTCCGCGATCTGCGCAATGGGAATGTCGTTAAGAATGTCACCCGGAAATCTGCCCGGCGCCTATGGCACTATGCAATTACCAGCTTTGCTAATTTACCCGCCGATCTGGCTCAAGCCAGCATACAATGGCAGGGAGATCTGGGCCTACTCAACCGCCAGAAACAAGGTGCTGGTATGCGTTTTGACCTGGTGCAGAGGACATCTGAAGGCTACCGGTATTTCTTCGGTGTAACGGAAGATGGTATTCATGGCAGGTGGAGGTCACTGGTTGGGCCTGAAGATGAGTGAACGTCCCATCACCATCCGGCAGTTCGACTATCTGGATGATTGGGAAAGCGTGCGCACTTTATGGGCGACAGCCGGGTCGGGGATCCACCTTGGGCGATCCGATACGCCGGAGGAGATCTTAAAAAAACTACAACGTGATCCGGATCTGTTCCTGGTTGCAGAGCAAGTAGATCAAATCGTCGGTGCGGTGGTGGGAGGCTTTGACGGGCGGCGTGGATTGATATACCACCTGGCGGTGTCTGTAGATTCCCGCCAGCAGGGGATTGGTGCATTGCTGATGGGAGAGCTTGAGGACCGGCTGCGGGCGAAAGGCTGCCTGCGCTGTTACTTATTGGTTACCCGAGAGAATGTTCAGGCCATGCAATTCTATGAAAAACGCGGCTGGGTAACCCTGGATGAATTAGCCATCTATGGTAAAGATCTGGTTTGATCTGGGGGCGAGCGATGACCTTGCGATTTGGTATATTAACTGTCTCTGACCGCTCTTCTCGGGGCGAACGCCCGGATGCCTCCGGCCCAGCGCTGCGGGATGTGATACTTGCCCAAGATTGGCAGGTTGCCCGGCAGTCGATCCTGCCGGACGATGTAGCTCTGATCCGCCAGGCATTGATAGACTGGGCTGACTCCGGGGAGGTCGATATCATCCTGACCACTGGTGGAACCGGATTCAGCCCGCGGGATGTCACGCCTGAGGCCACGCAATCAGTCATCGAACGCCAGGCACCGGGAATCGCCGAAGCCATGCGGGCTGCCAGCTTACGCGTAACGCCGCACGCCATGCTCTCACGCGCCTGTGCCGGTATTCGCGGGCGAACACTAATTGTCAATTTGCCTGGCAGTCCACGCGGCGCACTTGAAAATCTTGCCGCTATCCAGGTAGTCCTCCCGCATGCCGTCGAGCTGCTTGCCGAGGCTCCGGGATCAGAAGCCGGTCATCGAATTCCTCCAACAAATTAGAGATTTGTTAGATTAAGATATGCCTGGTTTGGTCTGAGCAGCCTTAGGTTTATAATTACTGTATCGAGATAACTTATGGAGAATTTTCGCAGCGAATACTTACCGGATTCAGAAAACCAATTGGGCGAAACCCAGCGGGGAGGCATGCCCCGTTTTTTGCTGGATGTCCTGGAGACTTTGGTCCTCTCTCTGGTCCTTTTCCTGGGTATCAATGCCATCTCTGCCCGCATCCGGGTGGAGTCTATCAGTATGCAGCCGACTCTGTATGCAGGCGATTTCATCATCGTCAATAAGCTGGCTTACAAGCTTGGACATCCCAGCCGAGGGAATATCATTATCTTCCATTACCCGCCTGACCCCAACCGCGAACCTTATATCAAAAGGGTAATTGGCTTGCCGGGCGAGACTGTGCACATCTCAGATGGTGGGGTATATGTCAACGGCGCCCCCCTGGAGGAGCCGTACATCAATGCGCCGCCCAGCTATGATGGCGAGTGGAAGGTGCCCGAAGACAGCCTGTTCGTCCTGGGAGATAACCGCAACAGCTCTTCGGACTCACACAGCTGGGGAATGGTGCCTCTGGAAAATGTCATCGGTAAGGCGGAGGTGGTGTACTGGCCGCCGACCGATTGGCAGGTCCTGAACGAAGCCACGGCTTCTGCCGCGGGACCATAAATTATTCCTCAAACAGCAGGTGGCGGGCGATCACCATCCGCTGCACCTCGCTGGTGCCTTCTCCGATCGTCATCAAACGAGCATCGCGATAAATGCGCTCGACCGGGTACTCCCGGCTGTATCCATATCCGCCGTGGATCTGTATTGCGTTTCTGGTGACGCGCTCGGCCATTTCTGTGGCAAAGAGCTTGCCCATAGCAGCCTCTTTGCTGAAAGGCCTGTTTTGGCTCTTCAGCCAGGCGGCGTAATACACCATCAGGCGGGCAGTCTGGATCTGCGTGGCTGCATCGGCCAGCATCCACTGGATTGCCTGGTGTCCGGCGATTGGCTGCCCGAAAGTATGGCGTTCTTTTGCATAGAGGAGAGCAGCCTCCAGCGCTGCTTGAGCCAGACCGACCGATAGCGCTCCGATGCTGATGCGCCCCCCATCCAAAACAGCCAGGCTTTGCTTCAATCCCGCTCCAACCGGACCGATCAGGTAATCCGCCGGTACGCGCACATCTTCATACGTGACCGCATGGGTCGGAGAACCTTTTAATCCCATCTTTTTCTCGGCCGGACCGATATGCAGGCCCGGCGTATGGGTCGGGACCAGGATCATGCTCAGCGAATGGGCCCCGCCGTGTATGTCTGAGCGCACCAGGGTAACGATATAATCCGCGACACTGGCATTCGTGCACCACATCTTACTGCCGTTGATAATCCAGTGATCGTCCTGGAGCGCGGCGCGTGTCTGCACGCCGCCTTTTAGATCCGAACCTGCGCCCGGCTCGGTCAATGCCAGGGCTGCCAACCCCCCCTGTCCGGTGGCTACAGGCTGAAGAAAACGCTTTTTTAGCTCTTCTGAACCATACAGGGTAACCGGCGCGCATCCCAGGCCATTGTGGGCGGCGATCGTCAAGGCAGTGCTGCCGCATCCCCACCCAAGCTCTTCGATCGCAATGGCGGCGCTGATCGCATCCACGCCAGCACCGCCATATTTTTCCTCTACGTTTAAACCCAACAGTCCCAAAGGACCCATCTTACGGATGGCGGCCAGGTTGATCTCCCCGCTTTCATCGACTTCTCTGGCTTTCGGGCGCACCTCCCGGGCGACAAAATCATGCACCACCTCTCGCCACATGCGCTGTTCTTCCGACAGGTCGAAATTCATTTGAGCACCCTCCCCTCATTGAATGCAGGTAAAAATACTCGGGCCATTTGCGCAGCAGTCACTTAAGCCGCCGAACGATCATCTCCCCGTGAGCGAACATGCGACGCCGATCAAAACTGCGATCAGGATCGGTATCATCGCAATTCCGATAATATATGCGCTGAACCAAAATATAATTCGCCAGGATATCTCGCTGCCCGGTTCTTTGCCCAGGCGCGCCCCGCACGCCGGGCATCTATCCAGCCCGGGAGTGAGCATGCCTTTGCACTTAGGACACCACTCGACCATCTGATTAAATTGTATCAGGTGTTCGCCTGGAAGTAAGCGTCAGATTATAAGATAAAATAAACCTGATCAATCTGCGGGATAAGTGCACAAGCTCACTGCAATGAGTATACCAGCCTATGGATATCACTTTGATTCTATCGAAATTAGGAAAAATCCCTACCCAACTGGCACAGGCGATAGTGATCATTTTGCTTGGACTGCTGGTTTTGCGGCTAATACAGGTGTTTCGCAAACGACTGGAGCACAGGATAAACAGCTCAAAGGCCGATCTCCAGCAGCAGTCCAGGCTGAAAACTCTGCTCTCGGCAGGTAATCATCTGGCTACATTCGTTTGGATACTAATCGTCACGTTAATGGTGCTGCTGGTGTTTGAGATCGACATAACCCCGATCCTGGCGTCGGTGGGGGTGGTGAGCCTGGCGATCTCTCTGGGCGCCCAGTCGATCATCCGGGACTACATCGGGGGCGTGCTGATCTTGCTGGAAGACCAGTTCCGGGTGGGAGATGCTGTTACCATAGCCGGCAATGCCGGGACGGTTGAGGAGATCAGCCTGCGCGCCACCAGGCTGCGAGATGTGGAAGGACGGTTGATCCTGATCCCTAATGGGGATATACGCATCCTCTCCAGAGCGGGCTACGATTGGGCGCGGGCGGTGGTGGACTTGAATATCCCTTTTAATGCCGATATCGGGACAGTGGTGGAGGTATTGAACGATGCCATGCAGCGAGCCAAGGAAGACCCCCAGATCTCAACTTTTATCCTCGAGCAGCCGCAGGTGCAGGGGTGGAACAGCTTCACACCCGGGGCCGTCCAGGTGCGCCTGATGGCGAAAACCGTTCCTGACAAGAGGCTGGAGATAGGAGCCGTGCTGCGGCAGTATGCCCAGGAAGCCCTGCGCAATGCTGATCTGCAGGTGGCGTCGCCGCTCCAGGATCAGCAGGCGGGAGGCAACACCCTGTAAAGCCTGGAGATCGATAATGTCTCAACCGGACAGGCTACATCTCAAACCGCTGCCGGGTGTATGAGCCGAGCAGCCGTAAGAAAGGCGCCAGCTCCCCCAGGTGCTCAAGTGCGCGCTGGCATACCCCCGCTTGAGCATGCCCGATGAAGTCCACGTAAAACAAGTATTCCCATGGACGCCCCTGCACCGGGCGCGATTCAATCTTTGTCAGATCGATATCGCGCAGCGCAAAGACGCTCAATGCCCTAAACAGCGCTCCCGGCTTGTTTACCAAAGTAAAAACGATCGATGTCTTGTATTCCCCCTGATCTGGATTTTCGATCTGCCTGGGCTGGGGCGAGAGTACCAGGAAACGGGTGTAGTTTGCAGGATCGTCCTCCATTTCCTCCACCAGGACGTTCAGCCCGTAAACTTCGGCAGCCCGGTAGGAAGCCAGAGCGGCAGCGTGGCGATCCTGCCGCTGGCTCAGCAAGCGAGCGCTGCCGGCGGTATCCGCCTCGGGAACAGGCATTACATTCATCCGGGCCAGGCTGGCCTCACACTGGGCCAACGCTTGTGGGTGCGAGTAGACGCACCGGACATCCGCTAACTGTACCCCCGGCAATGCCAGCAGGCAGTGGCTGACGCGCAGGTAATACTCCCCGGTGATATGCAGATTGTAGCGCAGCATCAGGTCGTAATTGCGGTGGATGCTGCCCGCTAATGAGTTTTCGACGGGGATCAATCCACAATCCGCCGCACCGCCGCTGATGGCGTTGAAAACATCTTCGAAATCAGCACAAGGGAGCGTAGCAATCGGCTGATCGTGATATTCGATCGCAGCCAGCTCGCTGTAGGCGCCAGCCTCGCCCTGGAAAGCAACAGTAACTGGCTTCATCACTTATACAGCCATGATGGTCTCATCCACATAGTCGAGCCAGGCATTCGAATGGGCACCCTGTCCCCTGACCGTATCGAAGAAAAGCTCTTGCAGCCGCTGAGTCACAGGCCCCCGGTGCCCGGTCCGGATGCGGCGGTAATCGATCTCGGCTACGGGTACGATTTCAGCCGCTGTGCCGCAGACAAAGACTTCATCGGCGATATAAAGCTGATCGCGCGAGATCGCCTCTTCGACCACCTGGTAGCCTTCGTCGCGGGCCAGGGTGATGACTGTGTCGCGGGTGATGCCTTCCAGGATGGATGTGCGCGGCGGGGTATAGAGCATGCCATCCCGGACGACAAATATGTTCTCCCCGCTGCATTCGGATACATATCCCTGCGGATCGAGCATGATGGCCTCGTCAAAACCTGAACGCTTGGCGATCGTTTTCGCGAAGGTAGAATTGACGTAGTTTCCCGAGACCTTGGCCTTCGTCATCATTATATTCGGATGCAGGCGGGTTACTGAAGATACCGTTGCCCGGACGCCTTTTTCGGCGCCATCTTTCCCCAGGAACGGCGCCCATTCCCAGACGGCAATGCCCGTCGCTGGCTGCCAGTCATCCAGGTCCAGTGTGGGCGGGCCTATCATATAGACCAATGGACGGATGTAGCATTCGGCGAAACCGTTGGCGCGAATGGTCATATGCACGGCTTTATGGAGATCCTGGGCGGTATAAGGATATTCTTCGATCCCAACGATATGCAGAGACTCGATCAGGCGCTGCAAGTGCTCGCGCAAGCGAAATACTGCCGATCCCTTGGGGGTCTCGTAGCAGCGGATGCCTTCGAACACGCCTGTGCCGTAATGCAGGGTCGGCGTCAGAAAGTGCACGGTCGCCTGCTCGTAGGAGACCAATTTTCCATCCATCCAGATGAATTTCGATTTCATATTACCCTTGCCTTTCGATATAGTTAAAACATATCCGAAAATTATTTGAACTCATCTCAAAAATGGTGGATTGAACACCCCTTGTACCATTTTTTTAAGACAACTTCTAGAAAATTCAATTTTCGGGTAGATACTCAATAATTGTTTCAGTCATCTTCACAGTGGACAGCGCAGAGGCTTGATCGGTCGTCAGGTCAGCAGTGCGATATCCGGCTGATAGGCAGCTGTCTACTGCGGATTCGATTGCCCTGGCCTCGATATCCAGCCCAAGCGACAGGCGTAAGAGCATGGCGGCTGACAGGATCGTACCGACCGGATTGGCGATGCCCTTACCGGCGATATCGGGTGCAGAGCCGTGAATGGGTTCGTACAATCCGCGCGGGTAGCCGGATGAGTTTTTATCCTCCCCCAGAGAGGCAGACGGCAAATTTCCCATCGACCCGGTGAGAACCGAGGCTTCGTCAGTGAGGATATCACCAAACAAGTTTTCTGTCAGGATTACGTCGAAGGAGGCCGGCCGGCTTACCAGGTACATCGCCGCGGCGTCTACGAGGATGTGTTCCAACGCGATCTGTGGGAAGCCGGAGGCTACCTCAGTAACAACTTCTCGCCACAGGCGCGATGTTTCGATGATATTGGCTTTATCTACGGAAGTGACCTTTTTCCTGCGCCTTGATGCCAGCTCAAAAGCGACCTGGGCAATGCGCCGTACCTCACTCTGACGATAGACCATCGTATCAACAGCTTCGATTTCGTGATCGACCGTGCGGCGCAGGCGTGGCTCGCCGAAATATATCCCACCCGTCAGCTCGCGCACCACCACAAGATCGACGCCCTCCAACCGCTCCGGTCGCAGGGGGGAAGCGCCAAGGAGATCCGGGTGCGGGCGTACCGGGCGCAGGTTGGCAAACACCCCCAGCCCTTTCCGTACAGCGAGCAGCCCCTGTTCGGGACGCACTGCAGCTGAGGGGTTATCCCACCTGGGGCCACCGACTGCTCCCAGCAAGACCGCATCGGCACCCCGGCAGGCCGATAGCGTGTCTTCAGGCAGGGCGGTGCCGTATAAGTCGATTGCACATCCACCAATGGGATGGTCCTGGAAATAAAATATATGCCGGTAGCAGCGCGCAACAGCCTCAAGCACCATCCGGGCTGC
Organism: uncultured Anaerolineaceae bacterium; assembly: GCA_964525785.1. Classification (GTDB taxonomy): domain Bacteria; phylum Chloroflexota; class Anaerolineae; order Anaerolineales; family UBA4823; genus JAQBDA01. Next base: position 8,540 of record CAZGIX010000025.1, on the reverse strand, counting down.
ATGGATGACTTCCGGACCGATGCCGTCGCCAGGGAGTAAGACCAGGTTGGCTTCCATTTCTCCTATTCTTTCTCAAGGGAGCCGTTCAGCAGGGCATACTCCATGCTGTCCGCCAGAGCATGCCAGCTGGCTTCGATGATGTTAGTGCTGGCGCCCACCGTGCTCCAACGGTGGTTACCATTCTTGGTGTCGATCAGGACGCGCACACTGGCAGAAGTGCCGTTCTCGCTGTCCAGGATACGGACTTTATAATCCACCAGGCGTACTTTGGCAATGGTGGGATAGGCGCCCTGGAGGGCCTTGCGCAAAGCAGCATCCAGGGCGCTGACCGGTCCATTGCCTTCGGCAGCAGTGTGCATGATCTGGTCGCCGACGCGCACCTTCACCGAAGCCTCCGCCAGCATGCCGCGTCCCTGGCGGTGCTCGACCAGGACCAGAAAATCGATCAGCTCGAATGGCGGCATGTAATCGGATTTCAACTGGCGCAGCATGACGCTGACCGAAGCATCGGCGCTTTCGAAGCTGAATCCCTGGGCTTCGAGGGCTTTGATCTGCGCCAGGGCATGGCGGGCCTGTTCGGAAGTGACTTCAACGCCGTATTGGCTGGCTTTATCGATCACGTTGCTGCGACCTGAAAGCTCCGAAACCAGGGTGCGGTTTGAATTCCCTACCAAACGGGGGTCGATATGCTGGTAGCTGCGCTGGGTCTTGCGCATAGCCGCGACGTGGATGCCGCCTTTATGGGCGAATGCGCTGGCGCCCACGTATGGTAGGTGGCGGTCATGGGGCAGGTTGGCAACTTCTGCCACATAGCGCGAAAGCTCAGCCAGATGTTCCAGGCTCTGGGGAGGCACACAGGTGTGTCCCATTTTGAGCTGCAAATCAGGCAAGATCGTACACAGGTTGGCGTTGCCCACCCGCTCGCCATAGCCGTTGATGGTCCCCTGGACATGCACGGCTCCGCTGTGTACCGCTGCAAGCGTATTCGCCACGCCGCAGCCGGCGTCATCGTGGGTGTGGATGCCCAAAGGAATATCAAATTGTGATTTTACGGCGCGGGTGATATCTCCCACTTCCCACGGCAGGGCGCCGCCGTTGGTCTCGCACAGCACAAGCACGTCCGCCCCACCCCTGGCGGCTGCCTGGAGCGTAGCCAGGGCATAGTCCGGATTGGCCTTGTAGCCATCGAAGAAATGCTCGGCATCGTAGATCACCTCTTTGCCGCGTTCTTTAAAGAAGGCGACACTATCAGCGATCATATTTAGATTCTCATCCAGGCTCGCCTCCAGGACTTCGGTGACGTGCAGGTCCCATGTTTTACCAACCAGCGTCACAACAGGCATGCCGGCTTTGACCAGGGCCTGGATATTGGCGTCTTCTGACGGTTGGGTCGCCTTCTTTACCGTCGAACCAAAAGCGGCAATCCGGCTCGTGTGCAGCGGGTAGCTGATCACCCGTTCGAAGTAAGCCGCATCCTTGGGATTAGAGCCGGGCCATCCGCCCTCGATATAGTGGACCCCGAATTTATCCAGGCGGCGGGTGATCTTGAGTTTATCGTCTACGGATAGCGAGATGCCTTCGCGCTGCGTCCCATCTCGCAAGGTTGTGTCGTAAATGGATATATCGCTCATAAGGAGTCACCAGTAAAACGGGCCAAGGCGCAGCAGACCCATCAGTCTCAGGAGGATTCTGCCACACCGGCAAAGCTGCGGCGGCTGTGCTCGTAGGCTGTAATTTCAGCTTCGAAGCGCAGCAAATAACCAAGCTGGTCCAGACCTTCTACCAGGCAGGTCTTGTTGAAGGGGTCAATTGGGAAGGGTATCCGAGTGCCTCCGGGGATGGTTACCGATTGGGATGGGAGGTCAATCGTCACCTGGGCGCCGGGATGGCTCTCTACCAGATGAAACAGGCGGGCAAGATTCTGGGCGCTTACCTGAACCGGTAGCAAGCCGTTTTTCAGGGCATTATTGCGGAAGATATCTGCGAAAGAGGTGCTGATCACGGCGCGAATGCCCCAGCTTTGCAGTGCCCAGGGAGCATGCTCGCGTGAGGAGCCGCAGCCAAAATTATCGCCGGTCAGGAGAAACTGCGCTATGCGCGCCTCGGGGGAGTTGAAGGGAAAATCCGGATTGGGGCTCCCATCTGCCTGGTAGCGCCAGCTGGCAAACAGCCCTTCCGCCAAGCCGGCTTTGTCAGTCACCTTTAAGTAGCGGGCCGGGATGATCTGGTCCGTATCCACATCCTGGTAGGGCAGGAGGATCAGATGGGAGGTAAGTGTGTGAAAAGGCTGCATGTTTCCTCTATTTCAAAGGAGCGTGCGCGGATCGGTGATCCGACCGAAGATGGCGCTGGCGGCTGCGGTGAGTGGACTGGCGAGGAAGGTGCGCCCACCGGCTCCCTGGCGCCCTTCGAAATTGCGGTTGCTGGTGCTGATGGCGTACTCGCCGGGTTGGAGCTGGTCGCCATTCATGGCAATACACATGCTGCAGCCTGCGTAGCGCCAATCGCCTCCGGCTTCGCGGAAGATACGATCCAATCCCTCTGCCTCCGCCTGGCGGCGCACCGCTTCTGACCCGGGGACGACCAGCAAGCGAGTACCCGGGGCGACCTGGCGGCCGCGTAGCACACCGGCTGCCTGGCGGAGATCGGAGATGCGCGCGTTGGTACAGCTGCCAATAAAGACAACCTCAATCGGATGCTCCAGCAGCGGGCGGCCTGGCTGAAGCTCCATATAGCGCAAGGCTTTTTCCAGGGCAGCTTTGTGGGACGGCTCGGTCATGCTCTCTGGCCGGGGAACCGGCTGGGTGATGGGGATACCCATACCGGGATTGGTGCCGTAAGTGATCATCGGTTCCAATCCGGAAACATCCAGATCCAAGGTGCGGTCAAAACGGGCACCTGGATCGGTGGGCAAACTCCGCCAGTAGCGCAGCGCCACTTCCCAGGCCGCGCCTTGCGGCGCCGATGGGCGGCCCGCGAGATACTCGTACGTGGTATCGTCCGGTGCCACCATCCCGGCGCGCGCGCCAGCTTCGATGGTCATGTTGCACAGGGTCATGCGCGCTTCCATATCCAGGAGGCGCACTGCGTCTCCGCTGTATTCGATCACATGCCCGGTGCCGCCGGCAATGCCGATCTGGGCGATTAAGGCCAGGATCATGTCCTTGGAAGTGACCCCATCTCGCAGCCGGCCCTGGAAATTCACCTGAAAGGTCTTTGGACGGTTCTGAAGGAGGCATTGGGTCGCCAATACATGTTCGACCTCGCTCGTCCCAATGCCGAATGCCAGGGCGCCAAAGGCGCCATGGGTGGAGGTGTGGCTGTCGCCGCATACAATGGTCATTCCAGGCTGGGTGAGGCCCAGCTCAGGACCGATGACATGGACTATTCCACGCTCGGGACTCTGCATGTCATACAGGCGGATGCCGAACTCGCGGCAGTTCGTCTCGAGCTGCCTGATCTGCCGTTCAGCGAGCTGGTCAACAAGGGGCAGCTCCAGCTGTCCGGTTGGCGTGGAGTGATCCATCGTGGCGACCGTCAAGTCCGGACGCCGCACCCGCAGGCCTCTGCGCCGGAGACCTTCGAAAGCCTGCGGAGAGGTGACTTCATGTACCAGATGCAGATCGATATAGAGCAGACCGGGAGAATCGGGCTGCTGGACGACGATATGGCGATCCCAGATCTTGTCGAATAATGTGTGCGCCTGTTCCATTGGACGGCTATTTAAGGGCGGAGATATCCCAACCCGCTGGTATGGTGCGCGGCTCGGCAAATTTCTCGGGCCGCCAGCCGTTCCCATTGGACGAGATGTCAATTTCGCCGGACGTGACCCCAGGCTGCGTAGCATTGGATGTCCTGGAGACGTTGTTGATCGCGCCCTGGTCCGAAAGGTCCCAGCCGCCGGGAAAAGTCCGCAGCTCAGCGAATGGATGCGGGTGAAGGGCAGCATCAGGGTCGTTAAATAGGTCGAACGGGGTGTGCATATTGACCTCCTTCTTGGATTTGTACCGGGGATGCGGGGACCAGCGCTTTCGCCGGCATTTGCCAGCCGGCGCTGATGAGCAGCTTGTTCAGCGCGGCCAGATAGGCTTTCGCGCTGGCGACGATGATGTCGGTATCAGCACCATACCCACCAAAGCTGCGGGAGTGAGGCTGCCCGCTCTGGGGAGAAGTACGCTGTGAGGATGGGCCATTCTTAGCCTGCAGGCGTACGGTGACTTCGCCCATGGCATCGATGCCTTCTGTGACTGCGTGGATATTGAACTCCAGGAGGACATTCGGTGCGCCGATGATGCTGTCGATGGCTTTGTAGGTAGCGTCAACCGGGCCTGTACCAAGAGCGGCCTGTACGTGCAGGCTGCCGTCTGGCCCCTGCAAACGCACCGTGGCTGTCGGCATGCCCATCGTGCCGCACGCCACCTGCAGCCCATCCAGGCGGTATACTTCCTCGAACTGGTTGACCTGATCTTCCATCAGGGCTTCCAGATCTGCATCAGTAATCGTTTTCTTCTTGTCTGCCAGATCTTTAAAGCGCTCGAAGAGGCGGTCAATCTGATCTGGCGCCAGCACATACCCCAGCTCTTCCAGGCGAGCGCGCAATGCATGGCGACCGGAGTGTTTACCCAACACCAGGTTGGAGCGGCTCAGCCCCACGGTCTCCGGTCGCATGATCTCGTAGGTGAGCTGGTTTTTCAAAATACCGTCCTGATGGATACCGGCTTCGTGGGCGAACGCGTTGGCTCCCACGATGGCCTTGTTGGGTTGAACGGGGATGCCGGTGTAATTGGAGACCATACGGCTGACGCGGGAAATCTGCGTGGTGTCGATGCCGGTCTCCAGCCCGAAGATCCCCCGGCGAGTGTGCAGCGTCATAACCACTTCTTCCAGGGAGGTATTGCCTGCCCGCTCACCGATGCCGTTGATGGTCACCTCTGCCTGGCGGGCGCCGGCGCGGATGCCTGCCAGGGTATTGGCAGTCGCCAGACCCAGGTCGTTGTGACAGTGGACGGACAGGACCGCATTCTCGATGCCTGGTGTGTTGGCGATAATGCCGGAAATCAACTCACCGAATTCATCGGGGGTGGTGTAACCCACCGTATCGGGAATATTCAAGGTGGTGGCTCCGGCCTTGATCGCCTCGCTCAGCACCAGATACAAGAATTCCGGATCGCTGCGACCGGCGTCTTCAGGGGAAAATTCGATGTCGGCGCACAGCGAGCGAGCATATGCAACCATGTCTTTCACCCGCTCGACCACTTCTTCCGGATCCATGCGCAGCTTGTAGCGCATATGGATGGTCGAGGTCGCCAGGAAGGTGTGAATGCGCGGCCGGGCTGCGTGGCGGACGGCTTCCCAGGCGGCGTCGATATCCTTCGTAGAAGCGCGCGCCAGCCCGCAGATAATAGGCGCCGGGCGTACCAGCTCACCATCGCCAGACGCGGGATTGCCCACCTCTCGGGCGATGCGCCGTACAGCTTCCAGGTCGTCCGGTGAGGCTGCCGGAAAGCCGGCTTCGATTACGTCCACCCCCATACGCGCCAGAGAGCGGGCGATCTCCAGCTTCTCAGCAGAAGTCAGCGTGGCGCCAGGAGATTGCTCCCCGTCTCGCAGCGTGGTGTCGAAGATACGTACATATGGATTCATTACGGGCTATTCTCCTGGGCGGATGGTGACCGGCTCGATAAAGGGCATCATCGAGCGCAGGTCCGCGCCCACCTGCTCGATCATGTGATCTTGTTCCAGACGGCGCTGCTGGTTGAACCAGGGCCGGCCGCGGCGATTCTCCTCGATCCAGTTCTGGGCATAGCTGCCATCCTGGATATCCTTGAGCAGCTTCGACATTACGAAGCGTGTCTCTTCGGTGACGATCTGGGAACCGGCAGTGTAATCGCCATGCTCGGCTGTATCGGAAACTGAATAGCGCATATAGTTCATGCCGCCGCGATACATCAGGTCGACGATCAGCTTTAATTCGTGCATACATTCGAAGTAAGCGATCTCAGGCTGGTAGCCAGCTTCGACCAGTGTCTCAAAAGCAGCTTTAACCAGGGCGGTAACCCCTCCACAAAGCACAGCTTGTTCACCGAATAAATCGGTCTCTGTCTCCTCAGCGAACGAAGTCTCCAGGACGCCGGCACGCGTGGCGCCTAAAGCAAACGCATACGATAGGGCATTGGCTTTTGCCCCTCCGCTGGCATCCTGGTGAACAGCTAATAAGGATGGAGTCCCGCCGCCTTCCTGGTATATTTCTCGCACGCGGTGTCCTGGCGCTTTTGGCGCCACCATGCTCACGTCGACGTATGCCGGTGGTGAGATCGTCCCGAAGCGGATATTGAAGCCGTGGGCGAACATGAGGGTCTTCCCGGACGACAGATAGGGGGCGATATGCTGGTGATAGATGGCAGGTTGTTCGGTATCAGGAGCCAGGAGCATAACCGTATCTGCCCAGGCGCTTGCCTCCTCAATTGGGGCTGCTGCCAGGCCGTGGGCTTTAGCTTTCTGCCAGGATTTACTCCCCTGGCGCAGTCCGACCTGAACCTGCACACCGCTGTCACGCAGGTTAAGTGCGTGAGCGTGACCCTGAGAGCCGTAGCCAATCACGGCGACTTTTTTGCCCCGGATCAACGCAGGATCGGCGTCTGCATCGTAATAGATCTTAGCCATGTATCGCTCCTCTAATATCCAACTGTCAATTCTTCTTCCGAATGGTGACCGTTTGCGCCAGGGGCGTGGCGAACACCGTTGTTACTACCGCGCATCATGGCGACCTGACCCGAGCGGACCATCTCCAGAATCCCGATCGGGCGCAGCAGCTCGATCAGGCCCTCGATCTTATCCTCAGTGCCTGTGATCTCCACAATGACCGAGTCTGGGGCCACGTCAACGATGCGGGCGCGGAAGATGGCTACCAGATTGGCGATCTCGGCGCGCTGCTCAGGGACGGCTTTGACCTTGATCAGCGCCAGGTCGCGTAGCACGGCAGGCTGGTTGGTGACATCCTGGACATCGATCACATTTACCAGCTTATAGAGGTTCACCTCTACTTTTCGGGCGTCCGTCTCTTCGCTGTTCATTACAATAGTCATGCGGGAGATATCATCGCGTTCCGTCCGCCCGACGTTCAGGGATTCGATGTTGAAGTTGCGCCGGCGAAAGAGCGAAGCGACCCGGTTGAGCACGCCCGGTTTATTCTCCACTAAAGCGATCAGGGTGTACTGCATGTCATCTCCTCACTGTCTCAACCGCCAGCTGCTGGCGGACGGGGCGGCGGATCATGGCGTCCAGGTCGGCCCCGGTAGGCACCATCGGGTAGACGGCTTCTTCTTTTTCGACGCGGAACTCCACCAACACTGGACCAGGCGTCTGGCGGGCAAACTCGATCGCCGGCAGCACTTCATCGGGGGTTTCAACACGCCGGGCAGGAATGCCATGCGCGTCTGCGATTTTGACGAAATCAGGGTTGCGCAGCTCTACTGCGGAGTAGCGCTTTTCGAAGAAGAATTCCTGCCACTGCCGCACCATGCCCAGGAAGTTGTTGTTCATCAGGGCGATCTTGATGTTTGCGCCTTCCTGGACTGCGGTGGATAGCTCGGCCTGGGTCATCTGGAAGCCCCCGTCGCCGACGATGGTCCAGATCTCTTGATCCGGGTGGGCGAACCAGGTCCCGATTGCCGATGGCAGGCCGAAGCCCATGGTTCCAGCGCCGCCGGAAGTGATAAATCTATGGGAGCGCTCCTGGAGATAATACTGGGCGGCCCACATCTGGTGTTGGCCCACATCGGTGGTGATGATAGCAGCTCCTTGAGTGGCCTGCCACAAATCCCGCAGCACATGCGCCACGTAAAGCTTGCCGTCCTCCGGCCAGGCCAGGATGTCGCGCTGTTCGCTCTCTGAACGCCAGCTGGCGATCTGGGCTAACCAGGATTCATGATCATATTCGTCGACAAGTGGGACCAGGTCACGCAGGACGGTCTTCAGGTCGCCGACCAAGGGGACGTCGACATGGACGTTCTTGTGGACCTCGGATGGGTCGATCTCGACATGGATCTTGCGGGCATATGGGGCATAAGTGCGCAGGTTGCCGGTCACCCGGTCATCGAAGCGCATGCCAAATGCCAGCAGGAGATCCGCATTCTGGATTGCCAGGTTGCAGTAAGCCTCGCCGTGCATGCCCATCATCCCCAGGCTGAGCGGATGGGAGGCGGGGAAGCTGCCCAAACCGAGCAATGTGCTGGCGATGGGCGTGTGCGTCTTGATGGCGAAGGTGCTCAATTCCTCCATCGCCCCCGACATCAGCACCCCGTGACCTGCTAGGATGAGAGGCCGTTCGGCCTGGGCGATCAACCTGGCAGCGCGCTGTAAGTCGGCCTGCGGCGCGTGGGAAGGCGGGCGATAGCCTGGCAGGGAGATGCTCTCCGGGTATTCGAATTCAGCCTGCTCGATCTGGGCATTCTTGCAGATATCGATCAGCACCGGGCCAGGGCGCCCGCTGCGGGCGATATAGAAGGCCTCCCGAACCACCTGGGCGACCTCCTCGGAAT